>JBCBZL010000322.1:0-5577 GCA_039815385.1 Cyanobacteria bacterium P01_A01_bin.114 | reverse complement strand
TGCATACAACGCCTGTACAGGGCGAAGGGGGGGAGGGGCTGTAGGGCGAAGAGGAGATAGGGGTGGCGGAGAACTCTAACCCAATCACCCATTACCCATTACCCATTACCCATCCTCAACATACCGAAAAAGTTACAGATAACCGATCCCCAACCTGGATCAGAAATCCTTTAAAATTCTGATAGATGTCAGATACCCAAAACCTATGACGACCGAAGTTAACTGTGCCGTAGAGTGTGTCAACGGCTGTGTGCTAGGTGACGAGTGCCCCAACCAGGAATACAAGGCTGAGGCATCAAAATTTATTGAAGACACGCCCCTTGATAAAATGCTCGAAATCGCGGAAGAAGCAGTGCGAAAAAAGATGCTTGAGCGTGCCAATGAGCCGCGTAAGTGGGTTTTGCCAGAAGACTTGTAGACGATTGGCCCCCATCGACTAATCCATGAACGTCCCCTTCTCCTGACACCTAGCTAGCATCTCTATCTAAAGCTGCGATGACCATCACCCACGTCAACCGCAAACAGCAGACCTACTATCTGCACCAAGGCAAAACCAAAACAGGTAAGCCAAGATATTTTTTTTCGATGAAAACTGAGGGAGATCTAGTCGACACGATCCCCGATGGATTCGAGATTTATGAAAATCCAAATGCTCAGGTTTTCTTACGAAAAATTCAACCGCAGCTGATCACCGATGACGAGATAGCCATTATTAAAAAGGGAATCAAGAAATTTTCTAAGACTCAAAATTTTCTGATTGACGTCAAGAAAAACATCATCAGCATCTTTACATCCAATCAAAACGCATCTGCCCTGTCAGAACTTCTAACCGGAACAGCCGCTCTCTACAGCAGAACCCCAAAAGACGTACAGCAGCTATTGACACGATCGCTCACCTATTCTTCCGATCTCCGGTTCATTTTAGTCGATAAACAAAAGCGCCTCTTTCAGACCGAGCGTTTCTGCTATTTGGGATCCATCGACGACTGGATAGAGATTGGTCCGATCGATCAGCTATCAACCCTGGTCAAAACCTATGTGAGACACCTCGGCCAAGAATCTTTCTATGATTTGCGCTAACCTCTAATCCCTAAGCCTCAGCTATTCTCCTCTAAATACAAATTCACATCTTCTATAATCCGCGTCAGCTCCGCCTCTGTTGTCAACCGAATGCGCTCATCGCGGACAGTAATCAATAACTTTGCGGCAAACGGGCTTGGCCAAATATTGGGGTTGCAAAACACTTCTAAAAACACATCCCCTGTGTGCTGATACTCCACAGATTTTTGAGGGGCTGGCTTGCCGCTGCCTGATTTAGCAGTTGCGATCGCTTTTAAATTCGCAACCAGCTCCGCTAGCGCTGCTTTCAACTTCTGGCCAGCCTCAGGCGAAAAACTAAACTTTACAGACCCCTGAAGCAGGTTAAGCGTAAGTTGAGAAGACATTACAGCACCTTGTAGGAAAGATAGAAGATGGAGGACGGAGGATGGAGAATATCCCGTAAGGGCTCCCCTTGTGGGTGCCCTCGATCGCCAAAACGCACAAGGCCAGCCCCTACAGAGGATACCGCGTTGAATTCTAGATTACACCGACGTGCTGACATCCACCGCTTTATTTCCTTTATCCATTCCCCTTCGCCCTGTACAGGCGTTGCATGCAACGCCTCTCCACCCCCTTCACCTATTCCCACTCAATGGTGCCAGGCGGCTTAGAGGTGATGTCGTATACCACTCGGTTCACCCCGTTGACCTCGTTGACAATGCGATTAGAAATGGTCTCTAACAGCTCATAGGGGGCCCGTGACCAGTCTGCCGTCATGCCGTCTTCGCTGCTGACCAGGCGTAGCACAATCGGGTGAGCGTAGGTGCGCTGATCGCCCATGACGCCCACGCTGCGAATCGGTAGCAAAACGGCAAAGGCTTGCCAAAAATCGTGATACTGACCGCGTTTACTGATTTCATCGCGGACAACGAAATCGGCATCGCGCAAAATATTCAGCCGCTCTGAAGTCACCTCGCCAATGATCCGAATCGCTAGACCAGGGCCAGGAAAGGGATGACGGCGGACAATCTCTTCGGGCAGGCCAATCGAACGACCCACCTTGCGCACCTCATCTTTGAACAGCTTGCGCAGGGGCTCAATCAGCTTGAACTGAAGATCTTTCGGCAGACCACCTACATTGTGGTGACTCTTGATTTTGACCGCAACGCGCTCGCCCGTTTTGGGGTCTACGTTGGTGTCAGCAGACTCAATCACATCTGGATAAAGGGTGCCCTGGGCCAGATAGTCAAAGGGGCCGAGGCGCTTAGACTCTTCTTCAAAGACGCGGATAAACTCGTGGCCAATGCGCTTGCGTTTTTCTTCTGGGTCGGTAACGTCTGCAATCTTGGCAATGAAACGCTCGCGGGCGTTAACATAGCAAACCGAGATGTGAAACTTCTGGTCAAATAGCTCAATCAGCCGCTCTGGCTCGCCCTTGCGCATAAAGCCCTGGTCAATAAACATGCAGGTGAGCTGGTCGCCAATGGCCCGGTGTAGCAAAAAGGCCAGGGTTGAGGAGTCTACGCCGCCAGAGAGGGCTAGCAGCACCCGCTTGTCGCCTACCCGCGCCCGGACTTCGCGGATCGCTTCTTCGACGAAGGCTTCGGTAGTCCAGGTGGGTTCGCAATCACAAATGTGATAGACAAAGTTGCAAATCAGAGCCTGCCCGCCTTTGGAATGAACCACTTCGGGGTGAAACTGGACGCCGTAAAACTTGCGATCGTGGTCTGCGATCGCAGCGCAGGGCGTATTCTCTGTATGCGCCAAAATCTCAAACCCTTCGGGCATCTGAGTGACCGAGTCCCCGTGGCTCATCCACATGGTGGACTGGTCTTCGACATTGGTGAGCAGATCAGTCGGGTCATCAATCGCCAGCGAGGCCTTACCATATTCACCCCGGTCAGCCATCTCTACCTGCCCGCCCAGCTGCTGCACCATCAGCTGCATGCCGTAGCAAACCCCCAAAACCGGAATACCTAGATTCCAAATTTCGGGGTCACATTTGGGAGCCCTTTCGGCATAGACAGAGCTAGGCCCCCCAGACAAAATGATGCCTTTAGGGTTGAGCTGTCGCAGTTGCTCAACGGAGGTGCGATAGGACAACACCTCTGAATACACCTGAGTTTCACGAATCCGGCGGGCAATCAGCTCGGAATATTGGGAACCAAAATCAAGGATCACCAACATCTGGCGGTTAAGCTCCGGGAGGTTAGCAGATGCATCAGTAGAAACGGGTTGGGTTTGAACAGTCACGGGTCAGTCCTGGAGCGATTGAAATGGGCAGGGAAGGGGTTTTGTAAAAGGGGAATGTTTATTAGGTCTCCTCCCCTCAACCGGGTACGTAAAATAGAGCTGCCTTGTTTTAAAGGGCAACGGTATCCAAGAAATGTATCTAAACGAACACTTTTAAGTCAAAAATTTATTCTTACTACCTTAGCAAACCCACGGCAGGAGCGTGTCACCGTTTGCGCTTTTGACGATAATTTTTCGGCTGCGATCGAACAAGAGCGAGCCCACTGTTACAGTTCGCTCACTCTGGGTATAGATATATTTTTGAGCGCGCTGGTCAATGCGAGCTGCGATCGCGCTGTATACCTGCCCCACCCAGTCGCTATTATTTTGCTGATCCCAGGCTCGCAGGGCATTTAACCCGGCCTCAGTGGTGGAGCTCGTTAAAATCTGCTGCACCTGCTCTGTAGGCAACCCTTCAGCTGCACAGAGGGCCGCCAAAATTTCTTGCCGCCCGTCGGCCACGTGGTGATGAGTATGGAAAATGCCGCCCGCCAGCTTGATCAGCTTGCCGTGGTAGCCAAACAGCAAAATCGATTGAATCCCCTGGAGAGCCGCCTCCGCTAGCATTGGCCCCAGCCAGTTCGCCGTTTTGACCCGCTGCTCCGGGTTGATCCCCATCTGCAAAGCTAGATCCAGCCCGTTTTCACCCAGGCAAAACACCAGCGCCTGGTAGGTTTGAGCTTTGTCTTTCAAGATCTCACGAAAATTTTCGAGCTGGCCCGGTGCGCTCAGGGGCTGGGCAATGCCTGTGGTGCCTAACAGCGACAGCCCATCGATCACCCCAAAGGCCGCGTTCGAGGTTCGCAACGCCAGAGCGCGCCCGGCGGGCAGCACAATTGTGACTCGAACTTTTTGTCCTGGCTTTAGTAACGGTTTTAAATTTGCCTGAAAAAGGCGTTGGGCATAGGCATAGATCGCGGCGTGCCCTTCAGCCGTTTTGCCAATGCCCTCTCCCCCTTCTAGCCGAATCATTTCAGTCTGGGTCTCGTCTGCCCATGAGGTCACTGCCCAAATCGGCGTGTGTCGGGTCAAGTCCAAGTTATCCCCCGGATCGCTGCGGGTTATGGCCAGCACCGACCCGTCCGGCAGCGGCGCGATTTGCTCAATAGGAATCACCGCCGTCTCAGCGGGATCAATCAGGTTAACCGCTACCTGCTGAATAGGGGTCTGCGGATCGAGCAGGTGCTGTAGGGTTGCGATCGCGCTGGCACAGGCAAAGACTGGCAGCGTATAGCCAGATTGGGGGGAAACGCTTCGCATTAGGCAGCTAAGGACTCTCTGGACGCTTTGATCAGTTTGCCGTAGCGTTCACAAAAGAATAATTTCGACCATGCTTCCCAACGCATCAGAATTTGTTACCCCACAATTTCGATGGGTTCATTATGCATCGCATGAGCTTATCCTTCGCATGGTTCCAAAATTATTCACCCATAATGGGATTAAAGAAACTATCCTCCCTTTTCTCCAATGCCCCCCATCGACTATCTCCGCATTAGCCTGATCGATCGCTGCAATTTTCAATGTGTGTACTGCATGCCCGAGGGGGCCGACCTCACCTACGCCCTAAGGGAGCACTGGCTGAGCAATGCCGAGATTTTGCAGCTCCTGCAAGGGGTGTTTATCCCCCTGGGGTTTTATAAATTTCGACTGACGGGGGGTGAGCCGCTGCTGCGACCCGGTGTGGTGGAGTTGGTGGGTGCGATCGCAAACCTCCCCCAGACCCAAGATCTCGCCATGACCACCAATGCCTATAAGCTGGCCGGCATGGCGCAGGATCTCTACAGCGCCGGGCTGCGGCGCATCAACATTAGCCTTGACTCTCTACAGCCCGAAACCTTTCAGCAAATCGTGGGCGGCAAAGGTCGGTCTCGCTGGCATGAGGTTTGGGCAGGCATTCAGGCGGCTCATCGGGTAGGGTTCTCGCCGCTGAAGTTAAATGTGGTGGTGATTCCGGGGGTCAATGACCGTGAAGTGCTCGATCTGGCCGCGCTGACAATTGGGCAAAACTGGCATGTCCGCTTCATTGAGTTTATGCCCATTGGCAACGACGACCTGTTTGAGCATAAGGGCTGGGTTGATTCTGAAACGATTCGTCAGCAAATTCGGGCGCGATGGGGGCTGGCCGAGTCGGCGGTGCGCGGTAACGGGCCAGCCGATGTGTTTCAAATCCCAGGGGCAAAAGGAACAGTGGGGTTTATTAGCCAGATGTCAGAATGTTTTTGCGATCGCTGCAACCGCATGAGG
>JBCBZL010000423.1:0-2727 GCA_039815385.1 Cyanobacteria bacterium P01_A01_bin.114 | reverse complement strand
GTTGGACTTATCGACTAATCCAAACCCACCTTCTCGATCCCCCTTCAATACATTTAACGCTTGAATTTTTAATCGATTAATAACATGCTCCATATCGCTCCTCAACCCTGGAAAACCTTGGCCCTCGCCGCCACCCTCAGTACGGTCCTGGTAGGCTGCGGCTCAGCAGAAGACTCAGCCGAAACCGCCGCTGGAACTTCGACCGGAACCGACACGCCATTTATCGCCGTCACCCAAATCGTAGAGCATCCCGCCCTGGATGCCGTACGCGACGGCGTGCAGGATGAGCTAGCCGAGGCAGGTTACAAAGACGGCGAATCTCTCAAGTGGGCGTGGGAAACCGCCCAGGGTCAGCCCGCCACCGCATCTCAGATTGCCCAGAAGTTTATAGGCGAGCGTCCAGATGTGATTGTCGCGATCGCAACCCCCTCAGCCCAGGCAGTGGTCGCCGCCAATCAAGACACGCCGGTAGTTTTTTCGGCGGTGACGGATCCGGTGGGGGCAGAGCTGGTGACGGATATGGATGCCCCCGGCGGGCTGGTGACCGGGGTTAGCGATCTGTCGCCCATCGATCAGCACATGGCCCTGATCACAGAAGTACTGCCCGAGGCCCAAACGCTGGGAGTGATCTATAACGCCGGAGAAGCCAACTCGGTTAGCCTGGTGGAGCTGATCCAGCAAGAGGCCCCTGGTCAGGGTTTTGACAACGTCATTGAGGCCACGATTTCTAGCTCTGCGGATGTGGCCACCGCCGCCGATAGCCTGGTGGGTAGGGTCGATGTCATTTATATTCCCACTGATAACACCGTCGTGTCGGCGCTAGAGTCGGTGCTGAAAGTTGGCGCTGAGAATCAGATTCCGGTGTTTGCTGGGGATACTGACTCGGTGGAGCGGGGTGCGATCGCAGGCATTAGCTTTGACTATTATGACGTCGGTCGTCAGACCGGTGAAGTGGTGCTCCGCATCCTGGATGGTGAAGACCCCGGTACTATCCCCGTGGAAACCGTCCAGTCTCTGGAGCTTGCTGTTAACCCAGCCGCCGCCGAGGCCATGGGGGTCACCCTCCCTGAAGCGGTCACCTCACGAGCCGATCAGGTAATCGAGTAAACCACCGCCAGTTTTACAGTTTGGAGCGTAGGCTAAACTGTAGATTAGATGCAGCTGAGCTTTATCTGAAGCTAGGCGTGACTTAGCAAGCACCTTGGATTTTTGGCAACTTCATCCAGGTAATTTATTTATGGTTCAAGTCGTTCAAGCCAGAGATATTAGCTTAGAAGACCTGCGATCGCAGTTTAATTTGCAGACCACGCCACAGAAAGACTTTTTGAGTGAGTGGCAAGAAAATTTGCCTGCGCCGACAGCACTTGAAAAACAGCAGCTGGTACGAGTTCAGGAAAATTACCTGAATCTAGCTAGTCACAAAAGTTTTTCAGAAGAGATGGTCAAAATGGTAGTGCTGTCTCCTCTGCTAGATCTAGCCGGGTTCTATCAATCTCCCTTCAGAATTCAGACGGAAGAACCGGTCGAAATTACCGCTGAAGATGAAGGCATCACGGTCAGAGGCAATATTGATGTCTTAGTTGTACAGCCGCAGTTTTGGGTACTTGTCATCGAATCAAAAAGCACTCGATTTGACGTGTTGACTGCGCTGCCTCAGGCGTTAGCCTATATGCTCAATACGCCCAATTTAGAAAAGCCCGTGTATGGTCTTTTAGTCAATGGTCGCGAGTTCGTCTTTATCAAACTCACCCATTGTCCTGGCCCCCTTTACGCCCGCTCATTTGCCCTCTCGATTGAGCGAGATCATGAGCTGGAGCAGGTCTTGGGAACGCTCAAGCGGATTAAACAGCAAATATTAGAACTGGGCTACTGATTTTAGAACCTCTGATTTCGAAACTCCTGACATTGAGCCTCACTCTAATAGCCTCAGTCCAAAGCAAGATTCCTGTCGCTACCTCCTTTCGGTAGGGTGAGTAAGCTAACAATTTGAGGGTTACCATGCGCGATTCTACCAAAGTCTTTTGGTTACTGGCACTGCTGTTGCTGCTGATCTTTCCCTTTGCCGGACTGGCTCCACTGATGTTTATAGTCGTGGCTGGCATCTTTGGCATGATTTTGCAGCTAGTAGGGGCGATTGTGCTCGGCGACTCTAGCGCTACGAATGATACCAAATCCGGATGAAGCACCCCCGATTCAAAATTTCAGCCGGTTAGAGGCGTAAAGCTTTACGCCCTGCGATATCGGGTATCGCTAGACCTACGGTGTACACACAAGTGCTGGGCACTAGCATTTGCGGTTGCCTTACCCCCTCTAACTCCCCCTTGCTAAGGGGGAGAACCGGGAGTTTCCCCCCTTAGCAAGGGAGGACTAAGGGGGGTCGTGCAGGATTTTGAGCCCCCTTCCGAGATGTGTGTACACGGTAAAGGATTTCGTATGAGACGCCAGTCACCAAGCGCTAGTCCGTGCCTACTCCAAACCAACCCCATTTGCCCCTTATAATCTGGCAGATAGATGTCCTAGCAGGAGATAATCTGGCAGGACATATACAGCGTTAGGGCTTGGCATGAGTCTGTTTGCTTTTTGGGGCGCAATTGAGACCGGACTGCTCTACGGCTTTTTGAGCCTGGGGGTCTACCTGTCCTTTCGGATACTCAAATTTCCCGACCTGACCGTGGACGGCAGCTTTCCCTTAGGGGCGGCAGTAGCCGCCACCCTGATTGTTGGGGG
>JBCBZL010000088.1:0-15378 GCA_039815385.1 Cyanobacteria bacterium P01_A01_bin.114 | reverse complement strand
TGAAATGGGTTAGCCCGACCAGTCGAGCCTGCACGATAGACAGGGCAACGGGCTTATCTTTGGGATAGCCAAAGGAGAGGGGGGTATTTTCATGGGCCCACAGCAGGGTCTCAATCAGTTCTTGCCAGTAGCCTCGCCAGGTGATTAAGAACATAAAGCTCACCGCCCAGACGAGATGGCCTAACAGGAACATCCAGGCCCAAACGGCCAGGTTGTTGGTGCCGTAAGGGTTGTAGCCATTGATCAGCTGGGATGAATTGAGCCACAGATAGTCGCGGAACCAGCCCATTAAGTAGGTTGAGCTTTCGTTAAACTGGGCAACGTTGCCACCCCAAATGGCCAGGTGTTTCCAGTGCCAGTAGAAGGTAACCCAGCCTAACGTGTTGAGCATCCAGAACATGGCCAGGTAAAAAGAATCCCAGGCGGAGATGTCGCAGGTGCCGCCGCGACCGGGGCCGTCACAGGGGAAGCTATAGCCAAAGTCTTTTTTGTCTGGCATCAGCTTCGAGCCGCGAGCGTCTAAGGCTCCTTTCACCAAAATTAGAGTGGTGACGTGGAGGCCCAGTGCGATCGCATGGTGTACCAAAAAGTCGCCTGGTCCAATGGTCAGAAACAGCGAGTTGGCACCGCTGTTGATCCCTTCTAGCCAGCCCGACAGCCAGACGTTGCCGTGATTGGGCCAGGCCGTGGTGGCAATGCTGTCCGGGTTAGACAGCAGGGTGTTGATGCCATAGAGGGCTTTGCCGTGAAAGGCTTGAATCCACTGGGCAAAGACGGGCTCAACCAGAATCTGTTTTTCGGGCGCGCCAAAGGCCACCTCGCAGTCGTTGTGAACGTAGAGCCCCAGCGTGTGGAAACCTAGGAACAAGCACACCCAGCTAAGGTGGGCAATAATCGCCTCTTTGTGGTCTAGCACCCGAGCCAGCACGTTGTCTTTGTTGGCTTCTGGGTCGTAGTCGCGCACCAGGAAAATCGCCCCGTGGGCAAATGCCCCCACCATCAGGAACCCAGCGATGTACTGGTGATGGGTATAGAGGGCCGACATGGTGGTGTAGTCGCGAGCCATAAAGGCATAGGGCGGCATTGAATACATGTGCTGCGCCACCAGGGAGCACACGACGCCTAAACAGGCCAGATGCCAGGCCAGCTGAAAGTGCAGAGAGTTGTTGTAGGCATCATAGATACCCTTGTGACCGCGCCCGGTGCGAGGCGCAATAAAGAACCCTTTCCACCCTGGCCCCTGGAGGGCTTCGGTCATTTCTTTAATATTGTGACCGATGCCAAAGTTAGTGCGGTACATGTGACCCGCGATGATAAAGATCACCGCGATTGCCAGGTGGTGATGGGCCATATCCGTCAGCCACAGGGATTCTGTCTGGGGGTGGAAGCCTCCTAGAAAGGTGAGAATTGCGGTGCCTGCGCCCTGAGAGCTGTTGAAAATATGCTCTGCCGTATCAGGATTTTGAGCATAGGCTCCCCAGTTGCCGGTGAAAAACGGCGTCAGCCCGGCGGGATGGGGCGGCACAGCTAGAAAGTTATCCCAGCCCACATGCTGGCCCCGTGATTCAGGAATGGCCACGTGGATTAAGTGCCCAGCCCAGGCCAGGGAGCTGACCCCAAACAAACCAGCTAGATGGTGGTTTAGGCGAGACTCGGCATTCTTAAACCAGCTTAAGTTGGGGCGAAAGCGGGGCTGTAGGTGTAGCCACCCGGCATAGAGCATTACCGAGGCTAGCAGCAGCAAAAAGATAGCACCCACAAACAGATCGTTGTTGGTGCGCATGCCGATGGTGTACCACCAGTGATAGACCCCGGAATAGCAAATATCCACCGGATTCCTGGCACCTGCCTGGGTATAGGCTTCAATCGCAGCCGGTCCAAACTGGGCATCCCAAATCGCGTGGGCAATTGGTGATCGGTTCAGCGGATCTTGAATCCACTGTTCAAAATTGCCCTGCCAGGCCACATGAAACAAAATGCCCGATATCCACAGGAAGATAATGGCGAGATGACCAAAGTGGGAGGCAAAAATCCTCTGGTAAAGGTTTTCCTCCGTCATCCCATCGTGGCTTTCGAAGTCATGGGCCGTGGCGATCGAATAGAAGAGCCGACGGGTGGTCGGATCTCGCTGTAAATCCTGACTAAATTTTGGAAATTTTGTCGCCATGGTTCTAAATTGAGTTTTCAATGATCAATTGAAGAAGGTTGGGCACTATCCGACTGCGGACATACGGGCCAAAAAGAAGGCCCAGGTGGTGACAATACCTCCTAACAGGTAGTGGGCAACGCCCACGGCTCGTCCTTGGGTGATACTCAAGGCTCGAGGCTGAATCGCGGTGGTAATTTTCAGCTTGTTGTGAGCCCAAACAATCGACTCGATCAGCTCTTGCCAGTAGCCGCGACCGCTGAATAAAAACATCAGGCTAAAGCCAAAGACAAAGTGCCCAGCCAGGAACATGATTCCGTAGGCAGACAGTGCCGAGCCGTAGGAGTTGATCACCTGGGAAGCCTGCGCCCAGAGAAAATCGCGCAGCCAGCCGTTGTTGGTAATCGATGACAGGGCAAAGTTGCCCCCCGTAATATGAGTAATGGTGCCATCGGCGCTTACCGTGCCCCAGACGTCCGATTGCATTTTCCAAAAGAAGTGAAATATCACAATCGAAAGCGAGTTATACATCCAGAACAACCCTAAGAACACGTGATCCCAGGCAGACACTTGGCAGGTGCCCCCCCGGCCCGGCCCATCGCAGGGGAATCGGAAGCCCAGCTCGCCCTTATCAGGAATCAAGCGAGAACTGCGGGCAAACAGCACCCCTTTGAGCAGTACCAGCACCGTCACATGAATGGTGAAAGCGTGAATGTGATGGATTAAGAAATCGGCAGTGCCCAGGGGAATGGGCATCATGGCGACTTTGCCACCCACCGCCAGGACGCCGCCGCCAAAGGCGTAGCTGACCGGCTCAGCCATTCCAGGAACCGTGGTGCCCAGGCCCGACAGCTCGATGTTACGCAGACCGCCAAAGGCACTGCCCAGGGGCTCTGCCGCTTGCAGGCTGCCCACCGCCATGGTGTGAATGTGCTGAATCCACTGGGCAAAAATGGGCTGGAGCTGAATCCCGGTGTCAGAAAACATATCCTGGGGACGGCCAAAGGCTCGCATGGTGTCGTTGTGACAGTACATGGCAAAGCTGTGGAAGCCTAAGAACTGACAGACCCAGGCCAGGTGAGAGATAATCGCGTCTCGATGGCGTAACACCCGATCGAGCACATTGTTAACGTGATCAGCGGGGTTGTAGTCTCTCACCATAAAGATGGCGGCATGGGCAGCCCCGCCCACAATGCAGAAGCCTGCAATCCAGACGTGATGGGTAAACAGCGAGGTCACGGTGGCATAGTCCGTGGCTAAGTAGGGGTAGGGCGGCATCGCGTACATGTGATGAGCCACCAGCAGACTAGCCGTACCAAACTGAACCAGGTGGATAGAGAGATTGGCGTGCCACGACGTCTCAAAGATTTTCTCAAGACCCCGGTGTCCGACCGGCCCAATAAAGTTAAAGATGGGCAGCATTTTGGGGGTTCTGGCATCGTCCAGCAGCTCATTAAAGGTGTGGCCAATGCCCCAGTTGGTGCGGTAGAAATGCCCTGCAATGATGAATAGGACTGCGATCGCAACATGATGATGCGCAATATCCGTCATCCACAGGCCCCCCGTCACCGGATTGAGCCCACCCCTAAAGGTGAGAAAATCGGTATAGGCCGACCAGTTCAGCGTAAAAAACGGCTTCACACCCTGGGCAAAGCTAGGATAGAGCTCTGCCATCAGCCCCTTATCCAGAATGAAATCATGGGGTAGGGGAATGTTTTCCAAGGCGACCCCAGCATCCAGCAGCTTATTGGTAGGCAGTGCCACATGGATCAGGTGCCCAGCCCAGCCCAGACTGCCCATCCCCAGCAGACCTGCCAGGTGATGGTTCATCATCGACTCCCAGTTGAGAAACCACTCTAGCTTGGGAGCCCGAACGTGGTAGTGAAACCAGCCGGCAAACAGCATCAGCGCCGCCATGACTAGCGCACCGATGGCCGTCCAGTAAAGCTGGAACTCATGGGTAAACCCTTGTCCACGCCACATTTGAAACAGCCCGGAGGTAATTTGGATGCCCCGGAAGCCGCCCCCCACATCGGCGTTGAGGATGTCTTGCCCAACAATTGGCCAAACGACTTGAGCACTCGGCTTGATATGAGTCGGGTCGCTCATCCAAGCAGAAAAGTTAGAAAAGCGAGCCCCGTGGAAATACATTCCACTCAGCCAAATAAATACGATGGCCAAATGACCAAAATGGGCAGAGAAGATTTTTCGAGAAATCTCTTCCAAATCACTGGTATGACTATCAAAATCATGGGCATCGGCATGCAGATCCCAAATCCAGGTGGTGGTTTTGGGGCCCCGTGCCAGGGTTCGCTCAAAATGCCCCGGCTTTGCCCACTTCTCAAAGGATGTAGGAACCGGATTATCATCGACGACAACCCTAACCTGCTGCCTCTGCTCCGGAGGACTTGTGGTCATTACAACACTCCTTTTCGCTAAATAAGCTTGCTGAACCGTCTAGGTATGAATCAAGTCATGTCTAGATCGGCAATATTCGTATTGACATCTGTATTGACATCAAATTCAGACTCCTCTCCCAGAAAAATTGGGAACATCGGTTCACGGGTGTCTTCAACCGCCTGAAGCCCCAGATCGGCCCGAACAACAATATCAGACCAGGTGGGCACGACCGTTTTCTGGAAATATCCATTGGAAGACCCAGAAAATTGATCAAAGCCAAAAGCAGCCATGTCGATCCCCAATGCTGCCGACCAGATACCCGCCACAGGGAGAGCCGCTAAAACAAAGTGTACAGACCGTGAGTTTTTGAAACTCACCCCACGCCAGAACAGCTTCTGCTGGTAGCCCTGGATATGCTCAAAGCTATAAGTTTTCTGGGCTTTTCTCTGGATTTTTGTTTGGGCTCTCTTCAACTCAGCTCGCGCTGGTAACGTAGATTCGCGATCAGACCCGTGGTCAGTTTGTCGAATCAGGGCTGATGTCACTAATGAGCCGTGGACTGCACACAGCAAAGCACCGCCAAAGACACCGATGACCCCTAGCTGATGAAACGGGTTGGCCAGAATGTTGTGATCGGCTTGAAACTGCAGCATGAAGGTAAAGGTACCCGAAATACCCAAGGGCATGCCCGACGAAAAGCTGCCCTGACCAATCGGATAAATTAATAACACTGAGACAGCCGCTGCAACCGGTGCTGTAAACGCCAGCGAAATCCAGGGGCGCATGCCTAAGCGATAGCTTAATTCCCACTCTCGGTCTTGATAGCTGATGATGCCAATAATGAAATGCAGCACAATTAGCTGATACGGCCCCCCGTTGACGAGCCATTCCTCTAAAGAGGCAGCTTCCCAAATGGGGTAAAAATGCAGCCCAATCGCAGCTGAAGTCGGCACAACAGCGGCTGTAATCAGGTTATTTCCATCAAATAGAGCCCCCGAAAGGACTCTCCCAGTCCCCTCCATATCAACTGCGGGCGCAGCTATAAACGCCAGCACAAAGACAATGGCAGCCGTAGACAGGGTGGGAAACATAATCATCCCAAACCAGCCAATGTAGATCCGATTTTCAGTACTCGTCACCCAACGACAAAAGCGTTCCCAAAGAGAAATGGGCTCTGGAATCGCGGCTCTATCTGGAGGGCTCACACCACTGGACAGGCTTTCGATGTCAGACACGCTATCCGGCGCTTTGAGTTGGCCAGGGAGTTGGTCAGGACGATTAAAAGCGATCGTTCTACCAAACTGTGTCATCTTAAAGCTCCTGTATTAACTGATTTTTTGAAGTCACTGAAGTTGTTCACAAAAATAACTGCTTAGCACAATAAAAGGCTGTCTGCGGTAGCCAGATACGGGTCAGAAAATAGATCAGAGACTGCTGAGTCTCAACAGATGTTAGTAGCTGAGAATAGACAGTAGCTGAGAATAGTTTTGTAGTCGAATTATTCTGACGATCGCAACTAGATCTGTACGACCTGTCTGTCAGCCAGTGAAGCCAAGAATAAAAGAGAAATATGGAGAACTAATGAAGGCCAAG
This sequence comes from Cyanobacteria bacterium P01_A01_bin.114, assembly GCA_039815385.1. Lineage (GTDB taxonomy): Bacteria > Cyanobacteriota > Cyanobacteriia > Phormidesmidales > Phormidesmidaceae > SIO4C1. The sequence continues at coordinate 9,239 of JBCBZL010000088.1, read as the reverse complement.
ATCAGTGTTAGAAAAAGTTACAAGGGAATGCTAATTTTGTTCTTTCTTATTTCAAAAAAGGGTATCTGATTCATTGAGGGCCAGAAGAGTATGATACTTTCAAGCTATTAGATATATAGCTCTAACTTGACTCCGCTTTGAGGAGAATAAGTACCGCGTCAGTAAATTACTCACTGTTTCACGTTTCCGAGGGATCCCCCCGGCTGCGCCACCCCCGCGGGCTTTGCCCGCCGCTTCGCTAGAGCTAAGGGGGGCTGGGGGGATCTCAACCAGAAAGTGGTACTGAAAATAATTTTGCTTACCTACTTGTTTGCCTCAAGGAGATCTTTTAAGAAGATGTCATCTTCTTTAGTTTAGGGATCGGCGTAAAAATAAACTGCTCGTCAAAGCTGACAGAGTGTGTGAGTAGGTGATTGGTGATTGGTGATTGGTGACTTCAATTACAAATAACGAGTAACAAGTAACAAACAACTCACTACCCACTACCCACTACCCACTACCCAACCCCCGATTTAGAAGCGAGATGTTATTTGTTGCAAATCCCACAGATCCCTTAGTTATGGCTATTTACTTGGCAAAACCGTTTTCAGGAGATATGTCGAAATGATTGCCTATTTCAAAAAAAACTTAATCAAGTTTGCTATATACGCTGTGCTGGTGATATCCCTTTCATCTGTTCTATGGGCGGTGATCGGGGCTAATAGGGCGCTCGCCGTTGAAATTGACGAGGCTACCCGCACGGTTCCGCTCAACGCGTCAGGGGAAACCCTCACGCTGAGCCTGGAACAACTCGTTGTGGGTCAGCGCAAGTTTAATGGCAGCTGTGCCCAGTGTCACTTAGATGGGGTGAGCAAACCTAATCCTGATGTCGATCTAGGGCCTCAAGCGTTGGCGTTAGCAACCCCACCCCGTGACAATATTGAAAGCCTGGTTGATTATTTTGAGAACCCCACCACCTACGATGGGGTTTCCTCGATTGCCGAACTGCACCCGTCCATGTCAAGAGCCGATCTCTTTCCCAAGATGCGAGATTTGACTGAGGATGATTTAGTTGCGATCGCAGGCTATATTTTGGTCCAGCCTAAAATCATTGGCGACAAGTGGGCCGGCGGCAAACCTGCCCGCTAGGTTGACAGCCCATAAGAAAAGAAGCCGGATTAGAAAATCCGGCTTCTACGGCGATTGCGATTCAGAGGCGGTTGCGATTCAGAAAGCGTATTTCACCCCATCCAATTTACGGGCTTCTCAGCGTGATTATGCCCTGGTGCAGCCTCAGCGCTGAATAAACTGCATCGCTGCGATCGCCCCTAAGAAAAATACGCTCGGAATCGCCAGTGCATGCACCGACAGCCACCGAATCGTAAAGATAGGATAGATAATCTCTGGGTCACGATTCAAGTTAGTCATGATAAAGAACCTCTTATTAAAACTCGACTAAACGACTGCCGGCTCAATGCGACCGTAGAACTGCCCTCGAATTTTGACATCCATCGCTTCTTTAGAACCGAAGTCGGTATCAGACGGCTGCTCGCTTTCAAAAAGACCGGCAATTTCTCCGGTTGTGCGGTTGACCCGATTAATTTGCAGCGCAATCCGTCCCTGCCCAATATCAAACGTCTTAATGTTCTGACGAGCAAATGCTTCACGGTCTGCCTGACTCGGCAGCCCCACCGCCGCATCGTAGCCCACGGCTAAGCCCCGACCCTTTGGATCAATAAAGCTAGAAGTCCGGTAGGGCGGTACCTGAAAGGTGCCCACCAGGCGAGTAGAGGGGCCGAAGTTGTTTGAATCATCTTGTTTTTTAGCCACTAATCCTTTAACTGTAAACAGCAGGGGCACTCGCTCGCCATCAGGCAGTTGAACCGTCACAGGCTGAAAGTCAAATCCTCCTTGCTCAACAAACGCCAAATTTCCATCGGCCCCCCTCTGTAGAGCACCGCTAACCTGATCGAGGCTAAAACTCTCCCGAGTGAGGGGCTTGGTGCGCACAAATTTGCTCTCCTGGCGCTTTATGAGGGGCGCTCGCCTCACCAAAAACGCTTCGGGCTGTAAGCACAGCCCATTCAGTTGATAAGACTGATCAGCATCTATAACAATGGCATCTAGACTGCTCTGCGAAAGCTCAGGGCAGTTATTAGCCAGTCCGCTCCCTTTAATGTCGTCGTAGCTTAATCCTTCAGCTTGCGCGCTCGGCGCACGACTGCAAGCCATGAATACTCCAAAACACAAGACTAATAAACTCATCATTAAAGTGCGATATCTCATCTCTTTACTCTCTTATAGACTCTTCTATTGGCATAGCAGCCCCTGTGCGTTCGTACGCTGACAAAGCGACTACAAGGCGCTATCCCACGATACAAATTCAACCAAAAAAAACTGGAGAACTTATGAAGACGAAATCTGAAGACGAAATCTGTTCACCGCTAATTATTAACCTTTATTAAGCAGTTTTCATATTTTCATAAGTTCTCCATTTTCTTTGCTTATTCTTCTTGCAAACCTTAGTAAGAAGAGTCTCCCCGAGGCTTGACGGGCATTTAGGGACCTGCAAACAGATAACATACTGGTAGCTAGCATGCTCACAGGCCCTCATCCCCCAACCCCTTCTCCCAGTACTGAGAGAAGGGGAGCCAAGCCTTTCTCAACGTAGAATTCGATTGTTTTAAGAGTCCTTCGCCAGGGAAAAGCTGGCTCAGATCAAAGTCTTTCTCCCAGATTGGGAGAAGGATTTAGGATGAGGGCTTAGCGGTAGGTTATTTCGCCGCAAGTCCCTTGTTGGGAGATATCTAGGCAGATATCAGCGTTTTCTAGAACGCAAGAGTTCAAATTTTATATGCCAAATCTTGCTGTGATGACTGAAAGCGAAAACTTGAAAACCCAGTTGATTATTAACGTTTAAACAGGGAGAAATTACAATGAGCCTGGTTACAGAACTCATTCTCAGTGCAGATAGTGAAGCTCGCTACCCTGCGCCCAAGGAACTTCGAATCTTTCAAGACTTTGTCAAAACGGGAGAACAGCGCATTCGCATTGCCAGGGCCCTGGCCGAAAATGAACAGCGGATTGTCCAAAACGGCAGTCAAAAGTTCTGGGAGCGCTGCCCAAATACCCCAAGCAACAGCGGCAATGAGCGTAAGACAGCCTCCTGTCAGCGCGATCAAGGCTGGTATGTTCGCTTGATTGCCTACTCTATCTTGGCAGGCAGCGAACGCCCCCTAGAAGAAATTGGCACGGTGGGCATCAAAGAAATGTACAACAATCTAGAAATCCCGATTAGGAATATTGCAGAGTGCATGCGCTGTCTCAAGGAAGAAGCCATGACCGTCTTGAGCGAAGAAGATGCCCAAGAGGTGGCTCCCTATTTTGATCTCATTATCCATTCTCTGCTGTAGTCAAGACGCAAATTTTAATAGCCAACAGATCATTCAATCATTTTCAAACCCTTAAGGAGAAAAACATGCAAGACGCCATCACCACCTTGATCAATTCTTCTGACGTGCAAGGTAAGTATTTAGACGACGCTTCATTAGAAAATCTGCAATCCTATTTTCGCAGTGGCGATTTGCGAGCGCGGGCAGCGATGTCCATCAGCGCTAACACCTCCACAATTGTTACCAAAACAGTCGCCAAAGCGCTCCTCTATACCGACATTACTGGCCCCGGCGGCAATATGTATACCTGTCGCCGCTATGCGGCCTGTGTTCGTGACGTCGAGTATTTCTTGCGCTATGCGACCTACGCCATGCTGGCGGGCGATCCGTCCATTTTAGATGAGCGCGTGCTCAACGGCTTAAAAGAAACTTACAACTCTCTGGGGGTACCAGTGGGGGCTACAGTACGCTCTGTGCAGGCGATGAAGGAAGTGGTCAACGAGATGCTAGGGGCAGAAGCCGGTCGAGAAATGGGAGTTTGCTTTGACCATATCTGCTCGGGGCTCAGCTAGTCGTTAGGCGAGGGGGTGAGTGGTGAGTGGGTGAGTGGGTGAGTGAGTGAGTAGGTGAGTAGGTGAGTAGGTGATGAAGTCTTCACTGTTCACCAGCGCAGCGTCCTCACCAGCGTAGCGCCCTCACCAGCGCAGCGTCTTCACCAGCGCAGCGCCCTCACCAGCGCAGCGCCCTCACCAGCGCAGCGCCCTCACCAGCGCAGCGCCCTCACCTATCAAAATCGAATATTAGTTAAGGTAACCCATTCATCATGAGCATCATTACCCAGGCAATCTCTAATGCCGATCGAGAGGCCCGCTATCTCAGTCGAGGAGAACTGGATACCATTAGCCATTTCTTTCAAGATGGGCAGCAGCGGCTTCGAATTGCTTCTATTCTGACTAACAATGTCCAGTCAATTGTTGAAAAAGGTAGCCAGCGTTTTTGGCAGCGCTGTGCAGTCACCCCCAGCAATAGCGGGAACCCAACCTTTCGGGCCTCCTGCCTGCGCGATCAGGGTTGGTTTATCCGCCTGATTTCTTATGCAGTGGTGGTCGGTGATATTGATCCGCTTCAGGCTAGCGGCATCAGAGGAGCCAAAGAAATGTATCTCTCCTTGGAGATTCCCCTCAGAAACTTAGTGGAGTGTATGCGCTGTCTCAAGGAAGTCACCTTAGACTTCCTCAGTCTAGAGGACGCGGCGGAGGTAGCCCCCTACTTTGACTATCTGATTCAAGGGCTAATGCCCTAGTGCAGTGTTGAATTTGGAGATTTGGAAACACCATGACCGATCAGATTAACGGGGGCAGCCCAGTTGTCCATCCGCAGCTGTATCACACTGTGCCGACTGCGGTAGTTGTTGAGGCGCAACAGCGCGATCGCTATCTAACCCAGAGCGAGGCCAAAGAACTCTCAGCCTTCTTTAGCTCAGGACTCAAGCGACTAGAGATTGCCCAGACCCTGACTCAGCAAGCCGACAAAATTGTGGCTGCCGGGGCTAATCGCATCTTTGTCGGGGGCAATGCGATGGCCTATCTAGAGCGTCCCGAAGACCCCCTGGGTTTGCCGGGCTCAGGCTACTACGTCGGAGAAGACTTTCTCTCTGCAGCGACCCGACAAAAGCGAGAGCGGGCTGTCGTCCAAGATCGCCCCCGCTCTGTAGACGCCTCCAACGGTTTGATGGAGTGGGTTAAAGGCATGATGGCTGGGGGTAAACCTGCTGTTCCCAGTCGATTTCGGGCCATTGACATCGCTCGCTACGGTCCCGTTCGAATGAAGCGCTCGCTGCGGGATCTCAGCTGGTTTTTGCGATATGTGACCTACGCCATTGTGGCCGGTGACACTAGCATCATCAGTGTCAATACCCGAGGCCTGCGGGGCGTGATTCCAGAGGATGTCACCCTGGCCACCGTTGTCGCCCTGCAAGAAATGCAGTGGAAAGCCCTCACCTATTTTTCAGCTAAGTCGGCAGCGGCGGCGCTAGTCAAGCGGTATTTTGACGTGCTGATTACGGATTATTGGGTCGAAAAACCGGCCCCTCGGCTGCGGGTTGGGGTTTCTAAGCATCATCCAGGCTTACAGCTACCCCAGAGCTATGGTGACAGCGGCAGCCCCCGACCCCGATGGGTGATGAAGCGTGATCTGCCTGACATTGAAAAAGATGAGGTGATACGGGCGGCTTACCGACAGGTCTTCGAGCGCGATATTACCCATCCCTACGCGCCTGCTGTGGCGGAGCTGACCTCCCAGGTTAAAAGCGGTCTTTGGTCGATGAAAGAGTTTATTCGTCAGCTGGGGAAATCGCGACTCTATCGACGGCTGTATTACGAGCCCTATACGATCAGCCGCAGCATTGAGCTAGCCTGCCGCCACTTTCTCGGACGGGGGTTAAGCTGCATGGAAGAGTTTCAGACCTGCTTTGAGGTGATCTCGGCCCAGGGATTTCCAGCCCTGGTAGACACCTTCATCGACTCTGAGGAATACGCCGACTATTTTGGTGAAGAGACGGTTCCTTTCCTCAGGGGGTTGGGACTAGAGGCCCAGGAATGCCGAATTTGGGGGCCGCAGCTAGATCTGTTTAAGTACAGTGCGCCTGTTCGCAAGGTGCCACAGTTTGTTACCACCTTTGCCAGCTATCAACAGCCCTTACCCAATCAACATGTCTACGGTGTGGGTAACGACCCGCTAGAAATTCAATTTGGGGCGATCTTCCCTCAAGAAACTCGCGACCCCAGAGCGCAACCCGCTCATTTTAGCGAAGACAGCCGCCGCATTTTAATTGGCAGCGGGGCGGGGAACGGCCACGGCAGCACTAACGGAGGCGCTAATGGCAGCGTTAATGGCAGCCATCTGGGCAACCATTTGGGCAGAGCCCCCGGTTCCCTAGGCCGTCACGTGCTGAGGTGGGAGTCTGGCCAGGTCAGGCAGGTTAGAAATGGCCATTTGGCCCGGTCGACAGCCGGACCGCCGCCTAGCATGAACCTCACCCACCATTCCCATGAAGCGGTTATCCGAGCAGCCTATCGCCAGGTGTTTGGCCGCGAGGTTTTTGACACTCAACGACAGTCTGTGGCCGAAACTCAGCTCAAGGCAGGCCAGATCACGCTGCGAGAGTTTATTCGTCAGCTGGCCAAGACTCGCTGGTTTCGTCAGATGACCTGGGAAAAACTCTACGTCACCAAGGCAATTGAGTATATCCATCGACGGTTGCTGGGGCGACCCACCTACGGACGACGAGAAATGGCTCATTACTACGATATCTGTGGTCGCCAGGGCTTTTATGCCTTTGTCGATACCCTGGTCGACAGTGCTGAATATGGCGATGTCTTTGGGGAAGATATCGTCCCCTACGAGCGCTACCTGACGCCGCGTGGGTTTGCGTTGCGATCGCCCCAGGGCCCGGTCGCCTGGTCAAAGCCCAGAGAGAACCCACCCACCGCAGGTGAATGGATGCGCGACCATCCCTATCCGGTTTCTAGCATCGGGAATCGGTCTAGCGTGGCTGTCATGGCCCCGAGTCGTCAAACTCAGCGAGCACCTAACGATACTCAACCGTCTAAAGCTCAGCCATCGCATTTGCTCCAGCAAGACCGGCCTACGCAAAACATACCAATCTCTTCTGACAATAGCGAGCGGCGTACAGAAGCGGTCTCGCCTGACGGACAAACAGTGCCGGTTGCGGATACGGTCGACTCTGAGATCAGCGCCCAGTCCTAAATTGTTCTTTTAACATCGAGAACCTGACCCATGAAACCTATCACTAAAGAATCGTTAAGACGGTTAAGGCTGTTCTGTCAGCCCTTCAACCCCCTGGACTATCACATCCATATCGGTTGGTTTGGAGGCGTGTGCGTTTATCCCAGATCCCAGTATTCCGAATTATTGCCTTCCGGATTATCTCATTCCGAGCTGCCACATTCCGAACTGTAGAGCCATGAGTATCGTTAAACAAGTTATTCTCAACGCCGATGAAGAGCTGCGCTATCCTACCCCCGGTGAGCTGCGGATGATTCGCACCTTTTGCAAAACCGGAGCGGAGCGAATTCGCTTAGCCAAAACTTTGGAGCAACAGGCTCAAACAATTGTAGATCGAGGCACTCGACAATTTTGGCGGGTCTGTCCTAAGACGCCTAGCAACAGCGGCAATCGTCGCAAAACTGAGGCAGCCAAGCGAGATGTCGGTTGGTATATTCGCTTGATTAGCTACTGCTTGCTAGCTGGAGACGATCGCCCCTTGAGAGAGATCGGCCTGGTGGGGATGAAAGATCTGTATACCAATATCGGGATTCCCCTCACAAACATTTTGCAATATATGCGCTGCCTCAAAGCTGAAGCGATCGCACAGTTAACAGAGGCCGATGCAGCAGCGATCGTTCCTTATTTTGATGAAATTATTCAGGAGCTGGCCCTGCCGGGGCCTCCTTATTTCATGAACGACGGTATCGGTCAAAGTGAGTCAGTTGCTTAAAACACACATAACCCCAAGGAGACTATTATGACGATTTCAATGGGAGCGCTGAAGCCAGCTAGAAGCTGGATAGGCGAGCTTGACGACTGGTTAAAACGAGATCGCTTTGTATTTATCGGGTGGTCAGGGCTGTTGCTATTTCCCTGTGCTTATTTAGCCATCGGGGCCTGGTTTACCGGCACTAGCTTTGTCACCTCCTGGTATACCCACGGCTTGGTCACCTCGTACCTAGAAGGCTGCAATTTTCTCACAACTGCCGTCTCTACCCCCGCCGAGAGCATGGGGCATTCACTGTTGTTTTTGTGGGGGCCAGAGGCCAACGGGGACTTTGTCCGCTGGTGCCAAATTGGCGGCCTGTGGAATTTTACCGCCTTCCACGGTGTGCTAGGCCTGATGGGTTTTATGCTGCGGCAGATTGAGATTGCTCGCTTGGTGGGGATTCGGCCTTATAATGCGATCGCATTTTCAGCCCCCATTGCAGTTTTTGTCGCGACATTTTTGATCTATCCGCTGGGTCAGTCAAGCTGGTTTTTTGCACCGAGTTTTGGGGTTGCTGCCATCTTCCGATTTCTGCTATTTTTCCAGGGGTTTCACAATTACACTCTCAATCCCTTTCATATGATGGGGGTTACCGGGGTGCTGGGGGCGGCCTTGCTCTGCGCGATTCATGGCGCAACGGTGCAAAATACCCTTTTCAAAGATTCTGAAGGTAAAAACACCTTTAGTGGGTTCTCCGCGACTCAGGCAGAAGAAACCTACTCGATGGTGACGGCTAATCGCTTTTGGTCACAAATCTTTGGGATTGCGTTTTCTAACAAGCGTTGGCTCCACTTCTTTATGCTGTTTGTGCCGGTAACAGGCTTGTGGATGAGCGCTATCGGCATGGTGGGTTTGGCTTTTAACTTACGAGCGTATGACTTTGTGAGTCAAGAAATCCGAGCGGCACAAGATCCCGAGTTCGAAACTTTTTACACTAAAAATGTTTTGCTCAATGAAGGGGTACGCGCCTGGGTATCAGAGCTTGATCAGCCTGCGAAAAAGTTTGTCTTTCCAGAAGAGGTTTTACCGAGGGGGTTTTCTGAGTAACGCGATGTGCAACTTTTGAGTGAACATCCCCCTTCTCAAGGGGGACCGAGGGGGATCGACCTACCCTTTGACAGATTGAGATCCCCCCAACCCCCCTTGAGAAAGGGGGGAGTAGAAAAGTTGCACATGCCGTGAGTAGGTGGAAAAGAGGCTCCCCCGCCCCCTCAATCCCCTGTTCTCCAGCCTAGAAAACGATGCGGGCAGCAGCACCAAATTATTGATTGATATCTCGCGGAGGTTTAACTCTGTGGAAACACCCAGCG
>JBCBZL010000412.1:0-3088 GCA_039815385.1 Cyanobacteria bacterium P01_A01_bin.114 | reverse complement strand
GGCTCAACGTACAGAGGCTCAACGTACAGGGGCTCAAACCTCAGATAAACGTTCTCAGCTGGCAGACATCTCGATCAACCGACGCCTCTAACGAATAGACGGCCTCGACAAATTTCCCTATCCTATCTACGATTTCTCAAATTAACTTACTCATCATCAATAGCAGCCGGAATGACATCTTCGCCACAAAACCAGAAGCCGTCCGATCCATCTCAGTCGGCTTCGTTGCGTCCCTCTATTGGTGAACAGACAAATAAACAGGCTGACGAGCAGGCGTCCTCAGACCAGGCCAAGCTCGACGCCTCGGAGCGAGCCGAGCAGCCCGTAGGTGAGTCGGCCATGGGTGGGTCGGCCGCGGGTGGGTCGGCTGCGGGTGGGTCGCCCATTATTCCAACTATACCGACCCAGTCTCGCTGGCGGAGATTTCTCAGAGGGGCTGGTTGGGCAGCTATTTTTAGTGCCACTGCGACCGTTTCTGCGCTAGCAGGCGCAGCCCTGATGCTGTCTATTCCTTTGCCCAAAAGCTGGGGCTCCACCGCTGCAGCCCCCCCGTTTGCTGAACTTTGGCGATCTGGCTTTCGCTATCAGGTCTCTCGCCCTGTCAATGTTTTAGTCATGGGCATTGATGAAGCTTATGATGTCGAAGGGGCTGAACCTGACGACCTATTGGGGCGTACCGATACCATGCTGCTGGTGCGTGTTGACCCAGAGACTGAGAACGTCAATATTCTGTCTATACCCCGTGATACTCGGGTCGATATTCCAGGGTACGGCATGGACAAAATCAACCAGGCTAATTTCGAAGGGGGTGCTGAGTTAGCAGCCCAGACCGTTAGTCACAATTTTGACAATGTTGCCATTGATCGCTACGTCAGGGTCAGCACGGTTGCCTTCAGAGAAATTGTCGATCTGGTTGACGGCGTCGAGGTGCTGGTACCTAAGCCGATGTACTACGAAGATAAAACCCAGGGCCTCCTGATTGACTTAGAAGAAGGCTGGCAAACCCTCAACGGTTCTGAAGCCGAACAGTTTGCCCGATTTCGCCAAGACTCCTATGGGGATATTGGCCGGGTCCAGCGTCAGCAAATCCTCATTAAGGCGCTCAAAGAGCGTCTTTTGAGCCCAGCGGTGATTCCCCAGCTCCCTCAAATTGTGAGGGTGTTGCAGCGCTATATTGACACTAACTTGTCCCCCGAAGAGATGCTGGCCTTGGCCAGCTTTGGGCTCCAGCTAGAGCCAGACGCGCTACACATGATTATGCTGCCTGGGCAGTTCAGCAATCCAGAAGAGTTTACAGCCAGCTATTGGCTGAGAGACGATATCGCCAGCGGCGAGCTTATGCAAACGTACTTTGATACCGAGCCCATGGCCTTACTGGCCGAAGATCGACCTAGGCGAAAAACCAGCCGTCTACAAATTGCCGTTCAAAACGCGACAGAGGATCCTTACGCGGCCCAAGCCGTTGCCGATCACCTCTACGAGGAGGGCTTTCAAAATGTCTATGTGATCGCAGCATGGCCCGACGTTGTGCGCCGCACCGAAATTGTCGCCCAGCGTGGCGATTTAGACAGTGCCGCCATCGTTGAATCTGTCTTAGGGACGGGGTTTGTCGCGGCCGAGTCCACGGGCGATATTGATTCAGATATTACTATTCGAGTGGGTGAAGATTGGCTTGAACAAATGGTGCGCTAGATGACAGAGTTGTTTACAGATCCGACTAAAAATGCGGTCAGTACCCCCTGCGATCAACCCAAACTTACCCGCATCATCATGATGATTTTGATGGCAACTGGGCTCGCCTGTCTTTGGGTACTCTTATGGGCCTCGCCCGCCAGCGGCCTCAGCTAAGGCGCTTGTTGTAGCCCAATAAACTGCATGCGGGTGAGGTCTGGCCTTTTCAGTCAGAATTATAGGTTTGTGCAGTCTCTAAATGGGGACGCGTTAAGCATTTAGCGCTCGCATCAGCGGCTGCCATCCCCAAATATCTCGGCAGAGTGTTCGATATCCCAGCACATTGGGGTGTAGACCATCGCTGCACAGCCTGGCATTGCACCAGGCATCGCCGTTAGATAACCACTGTGCATAAACATCAAAGTAAGGCACGCCTCGAGTTTCACAAGCCTCGTCAGTAATCTCTTTGTAGCAGGCCTGATCGGCCCGAGAGAAATATAATGTTTCTGCATAGGGCATCGCAGCTTCATTGACGGGTACCATGCCAATAAAAAAGACGGGGCACAGCTGCTGGGCCTTGTCTAATAGGGTCTCTATTTCTCTCGCAAAGCCAGAGGCTTCAAGCATTCGGCGTCCATTGGGGCGACCGAGACGCGCCGAGTCGTTTAGCCCGACCGAAAGCACTATAAAATCAGGCACTCGTCGTCTCAGCTCTCCTCTTAACCGAAACTCTGCTTCTAGCCGCTGCGTAATTTGCTGAACCCCGTCGCCCCTAACCCCCAGGTTGTATAGGATGGGGCCTGATCTGTCTGGATCCATCCACTGACGGCGCAGTCGCTCAACCCAACCGCCACCTTCAGTATCACCAAAGCCATAAACCAGACTATCTCCAATAATCACGACTTTCTTCGGATGATGTCGGTTAAGAGATTTACTCTGCTGTGAGACCGATAGGGCAACCATGCAATAAAACTAGAGAATAAAATCTAAATCGTGAAACGTTGGGTAGACGAGCAACCTCAAAGCAAACTGTGAACGCAAAAGTAGGCTGTGAACGCAAAAGTAAGCTGTGAAAACATCCAAGCCCGTCGCTTTTCTGTCAGGAAAAACTTAAAATCTCAAGCTAGATATGGCCTAGATGTGTTCTAGAAGCTTGATTTCTGCCCCAACTTAGCATTTTTAGTTGTTCCTTTTCAATTCTTTACATATTGACCATCAATTGTTATGTCCCTAATGAAGCTAAAGTTTAGACAATAAAACTGTGCATCTGCCAAAAAAAGGGAGGGACTGATCCGCCGGATCAGTCCCTCCCTTTTTATATTCCCTTAGTTACTAGCAATCGTAATAAAGAGCCACCTCATAGGGATGGGGCCGCAGCTTCATCGGGAGAACCTCATTATCGAGCTTGTACTCGATC
>JBCBZL010000133.1:0-12179 GCA_039815385.1 Cyanobacteria bacterium P01_A01_bin.114 | reverse complement strand
TACATTCACGGGTCACCTGCCAGCCGCATGCTGAAATCTTTAGAACAGGGCATTGAAGTCTGTGTCACGGTCACTTTGTTAGATGGTTTAGTACTGGCTCGGTCAGCATTTCACCATTCGATGAACTATCGCTCGGTGGTGCTGTTCGGGACCGCACAGCGGGTTGACGATTTGGTCGAGAAGCAAACGGCGCTGCAGGCATTTACAGAGCACGTCATCCCAGACCGATGGGAGGCGATTCGTCAGCCTAGCTCGTCAGAGCTGGCTGGCACCACGGTGCTGGCCCTGCCTATCACAGAAGCCTCCGCTAAAGTCCGCACCGGGCCCCCGGTTGACAATGCCGCAGATTATGACCTGCCGGTGTGGGCAGGAGTTATCCCACTCCAGCTAACGGCGCAGCCGCCCGTCGCTGACCCTAAACTGCCCGATGAGATCGCACTCCCAGATGGGGTCAAACAGTATCAGCGCCCCTACCACCCCAGTAGCGCCGCAATCTGAGCAGCCAGCGTTAACGAGTTAAAAGGCTTTGGGATAATACCCGCCGCCGCCGTTAGGGCAGCAGGCAAGATTGCAGAGGGCTCTGATTGAGCAGTCAATAAAATAACGGGAATATCGCAGGTTTGTGGATTTGCTTTGAGGCTGCTAAGGACAACATTGCCGTCGGTATTCGTCAGCATCATATCGAGCAAGATAGCATCGGGTTGCTCAGCTTTGGCCCTTACCAGCCCCTCTGCTCCTGACGTTGCCGTTAGCGTTACCCAGTTGGCTTCGGTTTGTAAGCTGATTTGCACAATGACGTGAATCGAGGCTTCATCGTCTATCAACAGAATACGTTTTGGAGACATAGGAGGCACGCTTCACCGAGGTCACACCTGAGACGAAATCTTGTCTTGCTATACCCGATACCAGACACGAGCAAACCTAGATAACTATCTAGAGTATGCGACGACGTACACGGGCCAGACGATTCAAAATACGACTGGCCAAAGCTTCAGCCATGACTGGCTTGCTGACATAATCATCAGCCCCTGCCGCGAAGACCTGTGCTTCTACATCGGCACTCACATGCGCAGTCAAAAATAAAACCGGCAGCTGTGCACAGCGAGCATCCCTGCGGAGCAGCTGACACAGTTGAATACCGCTAACCTCGGGCATAGCCACATCCAGCACGACCAGGTCAGGATTGACCTCGTGTAAAACGGCCCAAAACTGTTTGGGGTTATCTAATACCGTCATCTCAAATCGCCAAGGCGCTAGCAAGGTTTGCAGCAAATGCAATTGATAGGCATCGTCATCCACAATCAAAATCTTGGCGGTCTGAGGAGATGCGTGTAGCGCCTGTGCGATCGCATTGAGAACCTGCTCCCCGGTTACAGGGGCGTCTAAGAACAATCGCCCCCCCCGAGCTGCCACCGCTAATCGGTCTACGACCTGCGCCTGTTCAGCAATCACCAGCACCGGTATCTGCGGATAGTCTTGGCTCAGGTAGTCTAAAAAAGCCATGGCTTCATCAACCGCTGGCTGATCAAAGCAAATTTTGAGGAGCACCACATCTGGGAGGGTCCCTTCAGGTGCAAATGGCCCCATTGCCTGACTAAAGGTAGATGCGATCACAGTGCGAATCTTGGCCGCTTGGACAGCTGCCGCGACCCCTTGGGCAGCCGTCACCGACTCATTCACAATCAGCAACAGCGGCATCGACATCAGAGACCCAGTATCTGGCCCAGCATCTGGCCCAGCTGGCGGCGATTGAGCCATTGCCTGCCGCAGCGCCGCGACCAAATACTGAAACTCTTGCACCTGTGACGGCTCTAAAGAGGTTTTTGAGTGCAGCAGCTGATCCAAAGCTTGAGCCAGTTTTGACCCGGCTGTCAGCCCAAAGCTACCTAGCACCCCTATCAACCGGTGGGTAACAGACTGCGCAGCCTTTTGAAGCTCAAAACTAAGGGGGGAGTCTACCAGCATCGACGCCGCCTGATCTAGACTCACCAACTGGGGCATCAAACTATCTTTGCAATGCTCCCAAGCCTTAGCGCGAGCCCTCAAGTGCTCTTGTTTAGACGGGTTGGGGGGCTCCAGCAGCTCCAGCGGCTTGAGCCGATAGCCAATCCCATAAACAGTTTCAACGAGGTCTGGGGGGGCACCCGCTAACTTGAGTTTTTGACGCAGCCCTTTGATGTGGGCACGCACCGTGCTTTCTTGAGGCAGCTCTTCCAAATGCCAGAGGTTATCCAAAATCTCTTGGAGCGTAAATACTCTCTGAGGCGAATGGCAAAACAGCGACATCAGCGCATATTCTTTGGGGGTCAGCTTCAGTGTTTGCCCACCATAGGTGACTTCAACCGTATTAAAATTGACCCTCAACGCCCCCTGCTGAAAGATGGGCAGCAGGGGTAAGCTTTCGCGACGCAGTAAGGTGCGAACTCGAGCATGAAATTCTTCGAGATTGAACGGCTTGGTGAAACAGTCATCAGCGCCTGCGTTCAGACCATTGACCCGCTCGAGGCTATTATCTTGCTCAGTCAGTAGCAAAATCGGCACCCGATTGCCCTGCTGACGCAGCTGCTTACATAGGCCAATCCCATCAATCGGCAGCCCTGCATTGAGGATCAGGAGATCGTAGCTCATGAATGAGCAGTAGCTCGTGGCCGACTCACCGTCACTCACCACATCCACTGAGTAACTCTGCTCCGCCAAACTTTGTTGGAGCAGTTCCTTGAGAGATTCGTCACTATCAGCAAACAATATCCGCATTCAAGGCTGGGGCAAAACTGAAATCAGCAGAAGATGCCTATGCCCGACAGAGGTTAAGAAGTCAATAATAGGTAGACGTAGAACTTTATATAGCCAGGCGTGAGTCGTTTTACTAGATTAATACAATTTTGTAGACGTCAAAACGACGTCGTTAGAAATAAAACGTAAGATAGCCTGCGATTAAGATGCAGTTTGTTGCAAGTAATAACCCCTTACCCCAACGAGAATGAATTAAGCGAAACACGTAAAAACTGGCACCAATCAGCAGTATCAGCTCAATGGGGGCAAAAATATTGCCGTAGTGATCCGGGTCCCAATATGAGACAGGGCTCTCAAATCGAAAATGGCTCAGGGGCCAAAAATGACGATGGGCATCTTCTCGATGGGTCGGCAAGTCTTGTAAACAATGCAGAATGACGCTGGCACAGCTGATTGAGATCGCGCTTCCGACCACCTTATCTCGCCCCCTTAGCTTGAGCCACAGGCCTACCCCTATGCCCAACAGCGCCAGCGGAATCGAATTCCAAAAATCAAACACGGTTTGCCAAACCGGGTCATAGTAGAGCGTCCCCCAAATCTGGCGGTCTGGCAGCTTTTGCACCCCCTTTGTCCAGGCATAAAAGAGGAACATCGCAGCATCGGGTATCAGCCCCCCTAGCGCGATCGGTAGATTCCACTGCGGCTTAGATTTACGCCCCAAAATGGCTAAGTTCAGAATGATATGAGTCGGCGTATTCACAGATTTTCAACATTCAACGGCTCTTCCCGGATTTTAAGCGATATGAGCTAGGCTAATTTCGTCGGAGATCGTCCTCACCAACGCTGGCTTTCAACGCCCAAGCTCCCCATGTCGCTACCTATCTACCTCGATGCCCATGCGACCACGCCGCTGGATCCGCGCGTGCTGGATGCGATGCTGCCATTTTTTACAAAGCATTTTGGCAACCCCAGCAGCCTACATGCCTATGGCTGGGAAGCTGAGGCAGCAGTCAAACAGGCGAGGCAGTCTTTAGCAAATGCAATCAATTCTATCCCTGAAGAAATTATCTTTACCAGCGGCGCAACAGAGGCCAACAACTTAGCTATCAAGGGCATCGCTGAGGCCTATCTTACCCAGGGTAAACACATCATTACGGTACAGACCGAGCACAGCGCCGTTCTCGACCCGTGCCAGTATTTAGCAACCCTGGGCTTTGAGGTGACCTACCTGCCGGTGCAATCTGATGGTCTGATTGATATCTCTCTATTAAACACAACCATTCGCCCCGATACGGTCTTAGTGTCGGTGATGGCCGCCAACAATGAGATCGGCATCTTGCAACCACTGGCAGAGATCGGCGCGCTTTGCCAGGAGCGAGGCGTCATTTTTCACACCGATGCGGCCCAGGCTATCGGTAAGGTACCCCTAGATGTGCAGGCTATGAATATTCACCTGATGTCGATGACGGCCCATAAGGTTTATGGCCCCAAAGGCATTGGGGCACTCTACGTGCGGCGGCGCAATCCTCGCGTACAGCTGGCCCCCCAACTGCACGGCGGCGGCCATGAGCGGGGTTTGCGCTCCGGTACGCTCTACCCACCCCAGATTGTCGGGTTTGCTAAAGCGGTGGAGCTGGGCCAGGCCCTGATGGACGAAGAATCGGCGCGGCTCAGCACGTTACGAGATCATCTTTGGCAGGAGCTCAGCCCCCTTTCGAATATTCATCTTAACGGCCATGCCAGCCAGCGATTGGCTGGAAATCTCAACGTCAGCTTTGAAGGTATTGACGGTCAGGCATTGCTGTTGGGTCTGCGATCAGTCGTCGCCCTCTCATCGGGCTCAGCTTGCAGCTCGGCTAAAATAGCCCCCTCCCATGTGCTCAAAGCCCTGGGCCGTTCCGATCAGCTCGCCTACGCGTCTTTGAGGTTTGGCATCGGGCGATTTAACACCGCTGAGGAGATTGATCAGGTGGCCGCAGCGGTGATTGAGACGGTGCGATCGCTGCGTCAAATTCATGTCTAGTGAACTGCTAGGACAAGCCTGCTCGGAAGCTTATCTCCCTTATTGCCCGGCTGTAATCACTTGGGTTAAAGAGGGCCAATGGCTTGAAAGGCAGACGGTAGTACCGCAACCGTTGCCGCTGCCACGATAATAGTGGTCGCTAACCGCACCAGTTTGTCAGAGGCTCGCTCGTAGGTATCAAATTTATAATCCAGTTGCTCGAACCGCTGGTCAATTTTCTCAAACCGCTGGTCAACATCAGCTTTGAATTCACGCAGTTCGGTTAGAACGTCTGCAATCGTGGGTTCTGGAGAAGAATTAGCCAAATTTAGGGTGCCCAGTCTGGCAACGCGTTTAAATCTAGATCTTAATCGGGATGCTGACCTAAATCGTGATACTAAAAAGAAACACGATGATTAGGCAACCCCGTTATTCCCCTTATGGTTTCTAGTGAGCTTCAGCAGCCTGGCACACGGGCTCGTCGGCTTAGCATCTCGATTATTCTCATGTGGGCTGGCATTGCGATTACAGCTCTGTTTATTGCGATCGCACTCCTCGCCCCGGTGATGCAAAGCTGGGGCTGGCTGCAAGACCCCACCACCGCACTTACTAACCCCATCCACGAGCCGCCGTCCAGCGCCCACTGGTTTGGCACCAGCCGCCAGGGATACGACATTTTCTCGAGGACGGTGTTTGGCACCCGCGCCGCCTGGCAGGTGGTGTTGCTAGCCACCGCGATGAGCGTGGTAGTCGGCGTTCCTCTGGGAATGGTGAGTGGCTACCTCGGCGGTAAGCTCGACCGAGCGCTGCTATTTTTCATGGACACCATTTATACTCTGCCAGGGCTGCTACTGTCGGTCACCCTGGCTTTTATCGTCGGCAAAGGCGTTGTGAACGCTGCGATCGCGCTCAGCATCGCCTACGTGCCCCAGTACTACCGCGTGGTGCGCAACCACACCGTCAGCCTCAAAACCGAGCTATTTATCGAAGCTGCCCAGGCCATGGGGGCCTCCACCTGGGCAGTGCTCTCTCGATATCTCTTCTTAAACGTGGTGCAGAGCGTGCCTGTACTTTTTACCCTCAACGCTGCCGACGCCGTACTGATCCTAGGGGGGCTAGGTTTTCTGGGCTTGGGGCTGCCCGAACGGATCCCCGAGTGGGGCGCAGATCTGCGACAGGCTCTAGATGCGCTCCCCACTGGCATCTGGTGGACCGCCCTATTTCCGGGCCTGGGCATCACCCTCATGGTGACTGGTCTATCGCTGATTGGCGAAGGACTCAACGAGTTTGTCAACCCGCTACTCCGCCGGGAAAGTTGGGACTAGCAGCGAGCAAAAGCAGACGCGTGAGTGAAGGCCAGAAATTAGCGGGCAGCGATCCACACAGATTCAAGGCGTTGACGAAAATGCTAGGGTAGGTACGGCTAATCCCCTTTCGCCCTATAGCCCAAGGGGCATGGCTAACGCTAGCGCCCTTTCCCTTTCGCCCTTCGCCCTTCGCCCTTTCCCCCTTTCCCAATGTCTCTCCATCAGCAAACCTACTCCCTCGATCATGACGCCTTCGTTGCGCAGCTGGCTGAGACAGCAAATTTGCTGATCGTGCAAGATCTAGACGGGGTCTGCATGAAGCTGGTCAAAGATCCCCTCAACCGCAATATTAGTACAGGCTATGTGAAAGCAGTGCCTGCCTTTGAGGGCAATTTTTTCGTCCTCACCAACGGAGAGCACATCGGCCCCAGAGGGATCAACAGCATCATCGAACGGGCTTTTGAGACTAAGGCCACAGACAGCGCAGAAACTGTTGCCCAGCAGGGGCTCTATCTGCCAGGGCTAGCCGCAGGTGGGGTGCAGTGGCAAAACCGCTACGGTAAACTGAGCCATCCGGGCGTGAGTGATTCTGAGCTGGCCTTTTTGGCCCAGGTACCCGACCGGGTTGAGCATCGACTGCGGCAGTTTTTTGCGGAGCAGCCGAGTACGGTTTCTGAGGAAATTTTGGAAACGTGCATTCGAGCATCGGTGTTAGATAACGTCGCCTCACCGACGGTAAATCTCAATACTTTCTACGAAACCCTCAACGATCCTGAGCTCTATATTCAGCTACAGCAAGCCGTCCAAGCCCTGATGGACGAGCTAATGATGACGGCCAAACGTCAGGGGTTAGGAGATTCATTCTTTGTTCACTACGCACCCAATTTGGGCCGAAACGAAAACGGACAAGAAGTGGTCTGGTGGGCGGGTGAAACCACCTCTGGCACAACCGACTTTCAATTTATGCTGCGCGGAGCGATTAAAGAGGCTGGGGTACTGGCCCTGCTGAATCACTACTACTGTCAGCGGATCGGCTCCTATCCGCTGGGTGAAGACTTTAATGCCCGTCAGGCCCCTAAAACGATCGAAGAGATGCTAGCGCTGGTAGAGCAAAAGCTCGATCCAGCGCTGATGCCAACCCTGGTGGGTGTGGGAGATACGGTCACCAGTCAAGCGATCGAGACAGCGGATGGGGTGGTCTTTAAGCGGGGCGGCAGCGATCGCAACTTTCTACAGCTGATTCAGGCTATCGGCCAAAGCTTTGATAATGAAAGCTTTACGGTCTACGTTGATAGCAGCGGTGGCGAACTAAAAAATCGTAGACCGCTGATCCTCACCACCGAAAATGGCAGGCCAAAGGTGAGCGAAGGCCCTGGCGATCCGCAAGATACCGAGGATTCGCTAACGCTCAATGTGGCGTTTCCAGCGGGCCATGTTCAATACTGCCAGGCATTTCAAGCCGCAGCAAAGCTGCGAATTGCGGGGTAAGTAGTGCCCACTGCCATACCGAAGATAATACCGACGATCACACCGACCGCCATTGGCGTTGATTTAGGCGGAACGGCTATTAAGCTGGGGCTCGTGACCGCAACCGGCGAAATTCTAAAGTCGATGAAGATTGACACGCCCCAGCCCTCTTGTCCAGAGCAGGTGCTGGCCACGATTGTAGACGCGATCGCAACCCTCGACCCCGACCGACAGGGCGCTGTGATTGGCCTGGGCGTGCCCGGCCCCACCGATAAAACCGGACGCATCGCCCAGGTTTCAATTAACCTAGAGGGCTGGCATCAGGTCCCGGTTGCCGATGTCTTAGAAGCCCAGACCCAGCGCCCCACCGTCGCCGAAAATGACGCCAACTGCGCTGGCTTAGGGGAAGCCTGGCTGGGGAAAGGCCGCGATTTTCAAGATTGGATCTTGCTGACTCTGGGGACTGGGGTCGGCGGGGCCATTTTTCTAAACGGTCAGCTGTTTACCGGCCGCACCGGGGCCGCCGGAGAGCTAGGGCTGATCACGCTGAACCCCGGCGGGCCTGCCTGCAATAGCGGCAATCAGGGATCCCTAGAACAACACTGCTCTATTCGAGCGCTGCGGCGAGACAACGGCATGGGCGGTAGAGCGCTCGACCAAAAGGCCCGCGAGGGAGATCCGGCTGCGATCGCAGCCTGGCTGCGATATGGGCAGCTATTAGGCGCAGGCATCGCCAGCCATCTATATATGCTGACGCCAGAAGCCGTCATTCTCGGCGGCGGGCTGAGTAAAGTTGCCGAGCTATTTTTACCCGCTCTCAACGCTGAGATCGAGACGCGGGTGATGCCCACTTCTCGAGAAAACTTGCAAATCTTGATTGCAGCACTCGGCGACCAGGCAGGTTTGATCGGAGCCGCCCGACTGGCACTGACTCATTTTTATCCATAACCCTTTTACCCGTAACCCTTTTACCCATAAACCTTGGCCACCCCTAGCCAAGCAACTGCCTGGTAGGAAAACTCAAGTTTTCAAATCCGAATAGGGATCAAATTTTTTATCTACGATTAATCAGCTCGGTTCCAGACAGCCTTAGATTAGAGAAGCAAGGTGTCCTAAAAAACAGATTTTGCAGCTCAAGTGGCAGAGTCTATTAGCAAGGTTTCTACTGGCAGAGTGTCTACTGGCAAAATCTGGCCTGGCCCCCTCCCCTCTGCACTGTCGTCAATTTCTTTACCTTATTTTCTCTGCACCCATTTTCTCTGCATCAACAGGTAATTTATGAAAATCTCAATTCCCGCCGTCGCACGCATGACTGTGCATATCTTGGCCCCTTGTTTGCCCGTTCTCAATCACACAGCCCGCAAAGTACGGGGGGTGAGCGCGTCACAGATCGAGACCAGCCAGATGATTTGGGCCAGGTTATCCCCTGCGATCGCAAATGACGCCGAAGCCCAGGCCGCCATCATCGGCATATTAGACCGCCCCCACAGCCCAGTCTGGAATTCTACCCTAGAGCAAGCATTGATCGGCATTCTCAAAGAAAATCATGACCTGGCTGAAAGCTTAGCAACTATTCTCAAAATTCCATCCTGAGTATCAACAAGCGTGACTCCTTGATGCGCAGAGTGCATAGATTCTCAATACGCAGGTTCTCGGTGCGCAGGCTCTCAATGCGCAGGTTCTCAGCGCGCAGGTTTTCAGCGCGCTGGATCTCACGCAAGCTTTCAAGATACAGGCCTATTAGGATACCCATATTTTCGATTTTTTCAAGAAGACTCAACAAATCCTCAAGCAAAAATGCGTTTCATATTTTTCCACACTAACAGAATTTTTGAGATCAAAACTTGTGTCAACTAGAGTTAACTTGAGTAAACACGGTTCCCTACACGACTGCCCTCGTGCTAACTTAAACACATACAAAAACAACTGAATATTTCGTTCTCAGCAAGCTTGATAAAGCAAGTTTCTGAGCTTTCCAAACCAACCCTTAAGGCACCAATTAGCTCCCTCAAAAAACGGGCTGAACCCTATTCAAATCAATTGATTTAGGAAGCCAAATCTAACTATCGATCTGAGACAAAGAGCTAAGTTGGTAATGTAAACCCTATAATAAGTGTTCATCACTTACCATCCAAGTAAACTAACAGTAGACTAGCGATTGTTTTTGAGTTTTGCCAAGTTGATATGAGGTCAGTTCCCTTGAGCTGGCCTCATATATTTTTAGGTATATTTTTAGGTATATTTTAGGCATAATTTTTAGGCGTATTTTCGGATATTCTGCTTAGATACGTTGTAAGCAAAGATGAGTTTCAACGATTGGTTTGGCCTGGTTGTGGGCAACTCTCGCTGGCACTGGGCGCGCTTTGAAAATGACACCTTAGTCGAACATTGGCACACGCCCTACCTTAAAAAGCAGCAGCTTGCACAGCTCGTCGAGCAAGCCTGGAGCCCACAAGCCTGGCAGCAAATTGATCCGCAGCTACAGCTTTCTTCCCTCAGTACCCTCCCAGAGGCCCCTGTGAGTGTCTCCCCCAGTCACCAGCAGGCCGCAGTCGCAAACCACCCCCAGCCAGATATTTGGGTAGCCTCTGTTGTTCAGGCCCAGATCGATGTCTTAGCGCAAACACTCTCAATTCACACCGTCCAGCCTGATCAGATTCCCCTAGAGGGCCGATATCCTACCCTCGGGCTTGATCGGATCTTGAACCTTTGGGGCGCAAGCCTGCGCTACGGTTGGCCCATCATAGTCATCGATGCCGGGACAGCTCTAACCCTGACCGCAGGCCACGAGCGTCGCATCCTGGGTGGCCTGATCTTGCCGGGGCTCACGCTCCAGGCACGCGCCCTCTCTGCCAAGATCGCTGCTCTACCCGAGATTTCATTCCAGGGCATGCGGTCGTTTCCCTCTCTTTGGGCAACGTCAACAGCTGAGTCGATTCAAAGCGGCATTTTGTATACCACTCTCTCCGGCATTGAAAATCATTTACACCAATGGTGGTGTCAATACCCGACTGGCACCGCCGTATTTACCGGCGGCGATGGTGAACTGCTATATCGACTCTACAAACAGCGAACCCCCGTGAGCAACACGGAGGTTCGGCTCGAGCCTAACTTGATGTATTGGGGGCTACGAGCCTATCGCAGACTCGAAATTTGAGTGTCATAGGTGGATGGGCTGATGCCATCGGTCGATGTTTCAATACTCTCCTCTTGATCGAGCCTTTGTAAGCCGTTGACCCGATTACGAGCATCTGGGTGAGTACTCAAAAACTCGGGGGGCGATCCTCGCCTGACCAGCTTTTGCATAAAGCTTGCCATGGCTGACTGGTCATACCCGGCTTCGCCCATTGTATAAAAACCGTGCTCATCGGCCTGGTACTCATCTTCACGGCCAGCCGGTAGCTGTAGCGCCACCTGCATCCCGATGTTTACCAACCGATCGCGGTTAACCCCTAATGCCCCGGTAACCCCTTGGGCAATCGCCGCGTCTCTCATCCGGTCAAGGGCGTGCTTCTCAGCAATGTGACCAATCTCATGGCCGAGCACACCCGCTACCTCGGCCTCGTTATCAGCCGCCTGCAACAAGCCTGTCGTCACATACACGTAACCTCCCATGGTGGCAAACGCATTGATGCTATCGTCTTCAACCACTTGAAAGACGTAGGGAATATCAGGGCGATCACTATGGGGCACCAGGCGCTGGCCAATATTGTCTACATAGCCGGTAACCGCAGCGTTATTGTAAAGGCGAAACTCGCCGCTATTTAGCAGCTGCTGGTTGATCCGTCGGCCAAAATCCTGCTCTTGCGAATCTGACATGTTAGAGATTTGCAAGACCTGAATGCCGTTGAAAATCAGATCAAACAACCCTGCCTGTGAAGGTTGGGGGGTGGCCAGACCCAGCCCTAACGTGACAGAAAAGGCGACAACCCCATACAAAAGTTGGCGGCGTAGTTTTGACCGAAAAAGGGAAAAGGCTTTAAGTATCTCCATGAGACCTAAGTGATTGAGACAGACAGGAATAACGAAACTTTATGACAAACTTTTAATGAAGCTTAGAACTTGGCTGGGGCTCATATAGATGATCGATATTTCAGAGTTATTTCGGAGTTATTTCAGAATATTGATCTCTAAAACAGCCCATTGCCTACTCCCCTATTATCGCTTGAAATTTAG
Organism: Cyanobacteria bacterium P01_A01_bin.114; assembly: GCA_039815385.1. Classification (GTDB taxonomy): domain Bacteria; phylum Cyanobacteriota; class Cyanobacteriia; order Phormidesmidales; family Phormidesmidaceae; genus SIO4C1. The sequence goes on along the minus strand of JBCBZL010000133.1, from coordinate 494 downwards.
CGGACGGGTTGAGGCTGTGACAGTTGAGCAATTGTGGCTAGCCTCAAAATCTTACGAAATTTTTAACCTTTAAACAGGGTTTAAAGCCCCTTTTTCAGGGCGATATAAGGCTATATAGGAAGGTAAGGAAAAACAATCAACCTGTTCAACTACACGGTTCAACTACAGCTATTTAGCTATAACTGTTCAACCACACCGTCATTAACAGCCTCAAAGCTACCGGCCTCAAAATCACTCGTTGTGTGACAGGATTTCACTATGCAAACTGCGCCTCAAGTCAATTTTGAAAACGTCTGCGTTGAAGACGATCGCACAGGACTCACTGTTGAAACCCTGAAGCGCGCCTTCCTAGACAATCTTTTCTATGTTCAAGGCAAGTTTCCCCGTTTGGCCACCCAGCGCGATTACTACATGGCGTTGGCCTACACCGTTCGAGATCGCCTGCTGCAGCGCTGGAATAGCACCGCTGCGACCTACACCCAGCGGGGATCGCG
>JBCBZL010000208.1:0-9071 GCA_039815385.1 Cyanobacteria bacterium P01_A01_bin.114 | reverse complement strand
TGGTACGGCTGAAATCACTCCCCTCAATGACCTTCAGCGTCGCATCTTAGCGCTGATGAAAATCCCTGAAACCATTTATGAGGTGCCGGTCCAAACTTGACTTATTCCAAACACCGCTCAGAAATGAGCGAACGAGCAGTATAGCGGCTGTCCCTTTAGAAAAATGGGGTTTACCCTCAGCCGAACTGAATAGCAATGCTATAGAGCAGAGGCACCAGCAGCAGCGCGGGTAAAAAAGACGCCACGCGGATTTTGGCAACGTCAATTAAATTGAACCCGAGGCCCAAAATCATGATGCCGCCGACGCCGGTAATCAACAAAATGCGAGGGTCAGTCGTGGGGTCGGCAATCAGGGTGGCCAAACCGCTAGCGAGCAAAGATAAGCCCCCCTGATAAATCAGTACGGGCAAGATCGAAAACCCCACCCCAATGCCATAGCTGCCGGTCAGGGCGATGGAGACCAAGCCGTCCATTGTGCCTTTGATGATTAGAATAGTGCCGTCTCCGGTGAGGCCGTTGTTAAGACTGCCGAGAATGGTCATAGGGCCCACGCAAAACAGCAGGCTGGCGGCGACAAAGCCCTCGGTAAATTTACCGCCACCGCGAAATTGGGCTTTGAGGGCATCGCCGATGGCGATCAGACGCTTTTCGATCTGCCACCATTCGCCGAGTAGGCCACCGAAGACCAGGGCAAGTAAGCCCAGGATAATGCCTGCGATCGCACCCGCTTGTACCTCATTCAAGGGTTGGGCCATGCTAATGCCGATAAAAATAGTGGTTAGCCCCACCGCCTGAGTAATCATCTTCTGCATCGATTGCGGCAGGCGATTTCGCAGCAGCAGCCCGCACCCCGTCCCGATTAAAACCAGGGCGATATTAATCCAAGTGCCGCTGGTTTTGGCCCATAAGCTCAGCATGATATTTGCGCATTCCTTGCGTCGGCTTCAAAATGGGAAAAACCCGTTTGTGATTGTACTCCTATGTCGTCGGTAAGCCTGATTCGTGCTAAGACCTATAGTCCAGAGCCACTGCGCCAGTCTTTAGAAACCCTACTCGCCCCGCTGGGGGGGATAGGGAACTTTGTCAAACCCGGCTACCGAGTCTTGCTCAAGCCCAACCTGCTCACCAGCTCTCGACCGACCAAAGAATGCACCACTCGACCTGAGATCGTGTACTGTGTCGCTCAAATGGTCAAAGCGGCAGGTGGCGAGCCGTTTTTAGGAGACAGCCCCGCTTTTGGCAGCGCTCGGGGCGTCGCCAAAGCCAATGGCCTGTTAGAGTGGGCCGACAAACTTGACTTGCCCATTGTAGAACTCCACGGTGAGCGCTACCGTACCCCCGAAAACATCGATCAGGCTACCGGCCAGGTAATTGATAGCCAAGTGTTTGACCAGCTGCTGCTCTCCAAAGAAGCGATGGATGCGGATGTGATTATCAATCTGCCCAAGGTCAAGTCTCATATGCAGCTGACCATGACGCTGGGGGTCAAAAATATGTTTGGCTGCGTACCGGGCAAAATGAAAGCCTGGTGGCATATGGAAGCGGGTAAAGACCGAGAGCGGTTTGGCACTATGCTAGTCAAAACCGCCCAGACCTTGAGTCCAGACCTGACCATTATCGATGGCATCATCGGCCATGAAGGCAACGGCCCCAGCGGGGGTGAACCCCGAGAGCTGGGCGTGCTCGGAGCCTCTAGCAACGTATTTGCCTTAGATCGGGCCATGCTCGAACTCCTCCAAGTTGCGCCCGAGGTTGTGCCGACGCTAGTGCAGTCTCAGCGACTGGGGCTGTGCCCTCCCCTCGACGCTATCAGCTTCCCCCTGGCGACCCCAGATGAGTTAAAAATCGCCGGCTGGCAGCTACCCGAAACCCTGATGCCCATCGACTTTGGCCTGCCTCGGGTGATGAAGTCAACCTTCAAGCATCTCTACATTCGATTCATTAAAGAACCGATGGCTGCCTACGCAGTCCGATAGTGCTCAAAAAAAGGGGCACGGCGCTAGCCAAACCCCCTTTCTAATTTGAATTTGATTTGAATCAAAGTTGAATGATCTGCCGATAGACCTAACGGCGCATGCCCTTTGCCATGTCCTTAAATGGAGATAGGCTAGGCCCCGGACGACGTCTACCCGAGCTAGAAGAAGAAACCAAGTACTCGGTTGCGAAGTTACCAGCTGCCGCTTCGCCGTTGCTAGCAGCACCCGATGCACCGTCTGATAGCGCTGCTCGAATCAGCTCTAGGGGGTCAGTCGCTGCCGTGGGTTGCGCAGGCGATGAAGCTTTCTGAGCAACTGCATCCTTCGTCGCAGCCGCCTTTTCCCCAGATTCGGGCTTGGCTGATGGAGACGGCTCTGGCGATGCCTCAGCTTTTTTGCTGGCCTCGGCTTTCTTACCGGACTTGGCTTTTTTATTGGTCTTGGCTTGCTTTGCTTTGCTTGGGGCTGACTCGGGAGACTCTTCCGTCAACACATCAGCAACCAAAGCCTGGACCTGAGCAAGGGGCTCACTGTCGCCTTCGTCTAGCTCAAGGTAGTAGCCTGATTTTTTCAGGCCAAGGAGTTTGCCGAATACACCAAAAACGCTCCCAAAGAATGAAAGGATTGCGCCGAAAATTTTACCCATGCCCGCCAACAGATTACGTCATATCTATTATCGAATTTGGGTGTTTCATAGCGCAAGAAAGCGTCATGTGCATTTACAAAACTTTACTTTGCTTCTCATAGAAAAGTCCCATGAAAAAGTCCCATAGAAAAGGGTAAAGCCTATCGATAGGCTTTACCCTTTTCTCAATCCACCCTAAGGAAAAGCTTCCCAACAAAGGTGGCAAGTATAGGCGCGAGGCTATTCGGCCCCTTGAGTCAGCAGCTCTCGCTTTTCTTCCTGGCTCGAAGAAACAACGACCTTGCCGTTCTCGTCTACGTCTACGACGGCGGTATCGCCGTCTTTGAGTCGGCTAGATAGTATTTCCTCAGCCAGGCTATCTTCCAGCAATCGCATGATGGCACGGCGCAGCGGTCGGGCCCCGTAGCTGGGGTTATACCCTTCTTCTACAAGCCGATCTTTGAACTTCTCCGTGACCTCCAGGGTGATTCCCTGCTCGGTGAGTCGGGCAAAGACTTCCTTGAGCAGAATGTCGGAGATTTCTTTGACCTCGTCTTTGGTGAGCTGACGGAAGACGATGATTTCGTCAAGCCGGTTTAAGAACTCTGGGCGGAAGTACTGCTTAAGCTCTTCGTTAACCAAAGACCGGATGCGGTTGTATTGAGACTCAGCCTGGTCGGCTTCGAGCTCGAAGCCAAGACCGCCGCCGCCTTTCTCAATCACCTTAGACCCGATATTAGAGGTCAAGATAATCAGGGTGTTCTTAAAGTCGACCGTGCGACCCTTGGCGTCGGTCAGTCGACCGTCTTCAAGGATTTGCAACAGCATGTTGAAGACATCCTGGTGGGCCTTTTCAATCTCGTCGAACAGAATGACGGTGTAGGGCCGACGCCGTACTGCTTCGGTGAGCTGACCGCCTTCGCTATAGCCCACGTAGCCAGGCGGGGAGCCGATTAGCTTAGAAACGGTATGGCGCTCCATAAACTCGGACATATCTAACCGAATCATGGCCTCTTCGGAGCCGAAGAAGTAGCCAGCCAAAGACTTGGCCAGCTCGGTCTTACCGACCCCGGTGGGGCCTGAAAAGACAAAGCTAGCAATCGGACGGTTGGGGTTTTTGAGCCCCACCCGAGCCCGGCGGATAGCCCGAGAAATGGCCTTCACAGCTTCGTCTTGGCCAATCACCCGCTGATGGAGCGTGTCTTCCATGTGCAGCAGCTTTTCTGACTCAGACTCGGTGAGCTTGTTAACCGGCACACCGGTCCAAGACGCCACAATGTGGGCAATGTCCTCTTCGGTGACTTCAGGGGAGTCATCCCCTTTCGTTTCATCGTTCTTCTTGTTTTGAGCGATCGCCCGGATTTCAGCTTTGATTTCCATCTCGCGATCGCGTAGTTCACCTGCCCGGTCAAAGTCCTGAGACCGAACGGCATTGTCCTTATCTTTGAGAACCTGGCGCAGCTCTTTATCGAGCTCCTTAGCCGCGGGGGGCAGCTGGGAGTTGATCAAGCGAACGCGGGAGCCGGCTTCGTCAATTAGGTCAATTGCCTTGTCAGGCAGATACCGATCGGAAATATAGCGATCGGAGAGCTTGGCGGCGGCATCTAACGCTTCGTCTAAGATCTTGAGCTTATGGTGCTGCTCATAGCGATCGCGCAGCCCGTGCAAAATCTCGATGGTTTCATCCACGCTGGGCTCGCCCACCATTACCGGCTGAAAACGACGCTCTAGAGCAGCGTCGCGCTCAATGTGCTTGCGATATTCGTCTAGCGTGGTCGCGCCAATGCACTGGAGCTCACCCCGAGCCAAGGCTGGCTTGAGAATGTTGGCTGCGTCAATTGCGCCCTCGGCAGCCCCTGCCCCAATCAGGGTGTGAACTTCGTCAATCACTAGAATGACGTTCGCGGCGGAGCGAATTTCATCCATGATTTTCTTCAGGCGCTCTTCAAACTCACCTCGATACTTGGTGCCTGCGACCAGCAACCCAATGTCCAGAGTGACGACGCGCTTTTCTTCAAGGATGTCCGGGATATCGCCGTTGGCAATGCGCTGGGCTAAACCTTCTGCGATCGCAGTCTTACCGACCCCCGGTTCACCGATTAGCACCGGATTATTTTTAGTGCGTCGGCCCAAAATCTGAATAACGCGTTCAATTTCTTTCTGACGCCCCACCACGGGGTCCAGTTTGCCCTCACCTGCCATCTGGGTCAGATTAGATCCAAATTCATCGAGGGTGGGTGTCTTAGTGCGACCCTGTCCGCCCCCGGTGGAGACCTCAGCCGTCTCCCCTAGCATGCGAATCACCTGGGTACGAACCTTAGAAAGGTCGACGCCCAAGTTTTCTAGCACACGAGCAGCTACGCCTTCGCCTTCGCGAATCAGACCCAGGAGTAGGTGCTCCGTACCAATGTAGTTGTGGCCGAGCTGACGGGCCTCTTCCAGCGATAACTCTAAAACCCGCTTGGCGCGGGGTGTAAAGGGAATCTCTACGGCTACAAACCCCGATCCCCGACCGATGATCTTTTCAACTTCTATCCGAGCATCCTTTAGGTTGACCCCCATGGACTTCAACACCTTGGCGGCTACGCCCGTCCCCTCGCCGATTAGGCCGAGAAGAATTTGCTCAGTACCCACAAAGTTATGACCCAAGCGGCGGGCCTCCTCCTGGGCAAGCATGATCACCTTAATGGCTTTTTCTGTAAAGCGTTCAAACATGGCGGTTATCCATCACCTGCTGCGTGCTGGTTAGGCTGATTCTAACACAGTCGTTTTTAGCAAAACTGTGCCGGTATTCACTACTTGCAAAGGTTTCATGCAATGACTTCATGTCTTGTAAACAGTGTCCTTAGGGAGTGGTCAAAACAACATTTTGAAAAATGGGGTGCGTATTTAAAGGAATTTGCATTTTGTTAAAAAATGCAACTCAGCTGGCTCAAGCCCCTGAATTGAGCCAGTGCCACCCTCGGGCTTGCAAGTAATTTTCACATTCTAATTGAGATCGCTGTAGGCTGCCGTGAAACTCAGGGGTTTGTAGACCGCTACACCACAGAATCAGGGCGTCTTCCCCATCGCTGTAGTACTTTTTGCGACGGCCCGCGACCTTGAAATCAAACTTCTGATAAAGGTTGAGGGCTGCCTGGTTAGACGTCCGGACTTCTAGGGTGGCGTGGGTGAGCTGTCGACAGCGTGCGGACTGAAGCAGCTGAGTCAGCAGCCGCTGGCCCAGTTTGCGATGTTGATAGTCAGGATCGATGGCGAGGGTGGTGATATGGGCTTCTTCTAAAATCGCCCAGAGGCAGCCGATGCCAACCACACTGAGAGCATTTGTCTGGGCGGGTAAGACGCGGCCTTGGTGGGGGGCTGTCTCTGGGGATACAGCCTGGGCCGTCTTCGCGCAGGCGAGCACCAGCAGATCGCTGTTGGGGCTGTCAATTTCTCTCTGATAACCCTCAGCATTCCACAGACCGCCTAAGCAGCGCTGGTCTAAAACCAAGACGGCGGGTATGAGCACCGGGGGGAGTGGGAAACAGGTGAAAAATGTCAAGACTTGATTGGATGCTTGATTGGATGCTTAAACCATGGCCCCATCCAGGCCTGTCGTTTACTCTACGGGGAAACCTTGTCGTTTCCCTCAGGGAAAACCTTGTCCTTTCCCCCAGGGAAAACCTCAAGTTTTCACACTGGATGTGGTTTGGAGAGGCGGTGGTCAATTGTACACTGGTCTATTGTAGATTTGGTTGCGTCCATGGTCTCCACCGCTCCGATTGCCCAAGATTTGTCAAGTTGCCAGTATTTATCCTCACCTTCGTCGGCGGAGGTCTCGCCCAACCAAAGGCTGCTACCGCTGACCGCTACGGCCAATGCCCAAGATCATCTAGAGGTGGGCGGATGTGATGTGGTTGAGCTGGTACAGTCCTTTGGCTCACCGCTCTATATCTTGGACGAGGACACGCTGCGGATGGCCTGTCGTCAGTATCGTGAGGCGTTTGAGCAGCACTATCCGGGTGAGTCGCTGATTGTGTATGCGTCGAAGGCATGGAACTGTTTGGCGGTGTGTGCGATCGCAACCCAGGAGGGCATTGCCATTGATGTCGTCTCCGGCGGAGAGCTCTATACCGCCCTGAAAGCAGGGGCTGCCGCCGAAAAACTTTACTTTCACGGTAATAACAAGTCCGTTGACGAGCTCCAGCTAGGGCTAGATACTGGCTGTCGTATCGTTGTCGATAACGAGTATGAGCTCAAAACCCTGGCTGCCCTAGCCGCCCAGCAGGGTAAAACAGCCACTATTTTGCTGCGTCTGACCCCCGGTATCGAGTGCCACACTCACGAATATATTCAGACCGGCCATTTAGATAGCAAGTTTGGCTTTGACCCCGATCAGCTAGAAACGATCTTTGCCTTTGTCAGCCAGCAGCCCAGCCTGCAGTGCATCGGCTTACATGCCCACATTGGCTCACAGATTTTTGAATTGCAGCCCCACTACGATCTCGGAGGGGTTTTGGTGCAGTGGCTACAAACCGCAGCCAGCTACGGTCTGCCCATTCACGAGTTAGATGTCGGCGGCGGGTTGGGTATTCGCTACACGGAGGCCGATGACCCACCGAGCATTGAAGCCTGGTCAAAGACCGTTTGTGAGAGTGTTGCAGCCGCTTGCAAGGCCCAAGGGGTGGCGCTCCCCAAGCTGCTTTGCGAGCCAGGACGTTCGCTGATTGGCTCAGCCTGTGTGACGGCTTACACGGTGGGTAGCCAAAAGACGATTCCTGAGATGCGCACCTATGTGGCCGTTGATGGGGGCATGTCAGATAACCCCCGACCGATTACCTACCAGTCGGTTTATCGGGTGCTGGCCGCCAACAAAATGTCGGCGACGCTAAGCGAAACCGTTACCCTGGCTGGCAAACACTGCGAATCGGGGGACGTGATCATTCAATCAGCCCAGCTGCCAGCCTTAGAGGCTGGGGATATCGTTGTTGTCCCTGCGACGGGTGCTTACAACTACAGCATGGCCTCTAACTATAATCGGGTGGGGCGACCGGCTGCGGTGCTTGCGGCCCAAGGTCAGGCCCAGCTGATTTTACAGCGAGAAACCTACGATGACCTGATCCGACAGGATCGTTTGCCTGCCCATCTAAAGGCCTAAGGGGGCGACCTGATCGATGGCCTGTCATTGATTAGGCAGTTACAGGTAGCGCAAACTTGATATCCTAAACGGGCTGCAACAAAACGCTGTTCACTTACCCTCGACGAGAAAGACATGTGTGGGTAGGTTTAATGGGGATAAGCCACATCCGGTCATTCAAGTTTTTACGAGGTCGGCTAGATGTGGCCAAGATTTAGTTCGAATCGTTTGGTTTCACACGCCTGAAGTGGTCTGACTCTTGCTGCGTCTGGTTGTCGATATCTGTTTGGTCCTTATCTTGATCTATATGGTGCTCGTCGTGATCGGAGAGCGCCGTACACTTTGGATGGTCAGGGGATTAATTGTTTTGATGCTGGCGGCAGCGCTGAGTCAGCGGCTGGAGCTAGCGCTGTTGAGTTTTGTGCTGACTAATCTAGTGATTGGCTCGGCGGTGGCAATGGCTTTTATGCTACAGGCTGAGTTTCGTCGACTGCTAGAGCAGCTAGGGCGGGGGGAGATATTGCAGCTGTTTGTGCCGCAGAATACTTCGCCCCCCAAACCAGACAGCGTCATTGATGAAATTGTAGATGCTGTCAAGGAGCTATCTCAAAACCGAACCGGGGCGCTAATGATTTTGGAAACCGATCGCCCCATCGATGAAGGCGATTTTTCGGTGCCGGGGGTCCGCCTCAATGCGGAAGTGTCTAAAGAGCTGCTGCAAACTATCTTTCAGACTAGTACGCTGCTCCATGATGGGGCTGTTTTGATTCGAGCGTCTCGGGTGGTGGCGGCCAGTGTGATTCTGCCGATTTCTGAGAAATCGGCCTCCCGACAGCTGGGTACTCGCCACCGAGCCGCGATGGGAATTACTGAGCGGGTTGAGAACTGCATCTGTATTGTTGTGTCTGAAGAAACCGGTTCAATCTCAGTTGCCGAAAAAGGCATGCTCAATCGCCCTTTGACTAGTACCAAACTGCGGGAGCTGCTGCGAGAGAAATTTTCACCCACGGTCGAGTCAGACACGGTGGCTCCGCAGCTGCGCAGCATTGGTCGGCAGCTTGGGCTCCAGGGCGGGCAGGTCTGGCAAAATGTCAGACGGTTTTTAGGGCTGCCCAAATCGCGCCGAAAGAAGTGAGGCCATATTCAGACTTCTTCTAAAACCGCGTGAATGGTTCGAAATAGGGGTTCATTAGGGCGGCTGCCTAAAATGGCTTTGGCCAGACTGACAAAGGCCTGATCAACAACGGCCTGATCGTGAATGCGTTTACTGGTGGCATAGTGGTCGAACCCGGAGTATTCTAACTCATCGGTTTCAGCCGTCTGAATACCGGTTGGGCTCCAGGATATGGCT
>JBCBZL010000338.1:0-5089 GCA_039815385.1 Cyanobacteria bacterium P01_A01_bin.114 | reverse complement strand
TCTTCGGTGACCCCCTCTAGCTGCTGCCGTAACTCTTGCTCAGCAGCGGCCTCTTCTACCTGCATTTTGTAGATGATGAAGGACTGGCTGGCAATTAGGACAATGGTAAACAGGATGCCCGACAGCACAAAGCTCAGCTTGGTAGACGGAATGCTTTGACCCATGGCGTAAATTGCGATCGCAAAAACTGCCGACAGAAAAAGCTTAGAAAATAGCGGCATGGCCGGAGCAGACCAGCAAAGCCCCACCAGAATGGCATTGAAATAGAGCGATAGTAAAAATAGGTGGGTGCGCTTGGCGAAAATCCGCTGCGCGCGCTGCTGAGTTCCGGCAAAGGGTAGCTTGAGACGATTGCTGGCCAGATTGACCAAATCAAACATGAGAAACCAAACCGGCATCAGTAAAATAGACGCAACAATCAGCCATACCGGCGGTGCCGACAAGACTTGGCCGATCACGTCTGAGGCCTTGGCCATTTTGATCGCGCCACCAAATAGATAGGCTGCAATACCGGCGACCAGCAACAGTAGAGCATCGACCCCGAAAGAGGGCGTTACTGGAGACAGACTAGTATCACGAGTCATTGTTTTAAGGGGATCTGTGGATGTCGAAGGTGTGCTACTTTGAGTAAATTCGTCCGTTTCTAAGGAGATGCGTTTCATACCAGTTGAATACTAAATCTTTGCATTGGCTGCGGGAAGCCAACTGAGCTAATAGACCCTAGCCGATAGAGCGCCCTAGCTGTTTCATAAGACTGTTTTACTGCTTTACAGGACTGTTTCACGAGACAGATGTTGACACGGCAAATAGTTATTGAAAGCGTCGAACGGGGGCTATTGAATAGGGGCCATTGAACAGGGGCCATGAGCGAGGTTTATTGAAAGAGGCTGGCTGAACACGAAGGTTGGGAATCACACTGAGCTTAAAGGAGCTTACCTCAAAAAGTTTTTGGAAAGTGTCTAAGTAAACTTACTGAGTTTGCTCGTATATGTATACGCCAGCTCTTTAACGTCTTACAAGTTTAACTGTCCATGTCCGCACAAATACTAGCGACTCAGTTTAGTAACTGTGAAGGTTTTCAAGTGACGCCCAAGATAACTTAATAATCAGTTTCACTTAATTAAACCAACACATTGATGTATTAAGGTGCGCTGACGTTAGCAATCATCATCGTCGGGTTACACTAACACTGCAAACCCACCAGCAGGACTGCACCTATGAATGTGGCCCAGACGCCTCTTGAGTTAAAAAGGTTTCCCTCGCAGCCCCAATCTGCCAGTATTGACCCCTGTGCTGGGTCAGCTTGGACGATTGAGCAAAGCGAAGAGCTTTATCGCATTAACGGCTGGGGTGAGCCCTACTTCTCAATTAACGCAGCTGGCCACATCACCGTGTCACCCCAAGGGGAGCGCGGCGGCTCTCTTGATCTGCACGAGCTGGTTGAGGCGCTCAAGCAGCGAGACCTGCGTCTACCGATGCTGATTCGGTTTTCTGACATTTTAGAAGACCGGCTAGAGCGGCTGACTGCCAGCTTTTCTAAAGCAATTGCGCGCTATGGCTATGAAGGCAGCTATCGCGGTGTTTTTCCGGTCAAGTGTAACCAGCAGCGCCACCTGATCGAAGATTTGGTGCGCTTTGGCAAGCCCCATCAGTTTGGGTTAGAAGCCGGCTCTAAGCCAGAGCTGATGATTGCGCTAGCAACCTTAAACACGCCAGGGGCACTGTTGATTTGTAACGGCTACAAAGACCGCTCCTATATTGAGACAGCAATGCTAGGGCAGCGCCTGGGTCAAACGCCGATCATCGTACTAGAGCAGCTTGAAGAAGTCGAACTGGTGATTGAGGCCAGCCGTCGTCTTAACATCCAACCGGTCTTGGGGGTTCGGGCCAAGCTCACGGCTAAGGGGCAGGGGCGCTGGGCAAGCACCGCAGGCGATCGGGCAAAATTTGGCCTGAGCATTCCTGAAATCATCACCGTTGTTGAGCGATTGCACCAGGCAGACATGCTGTCTTGTCTACAGCTGCTCCATTTCCACATTGGCTCCCAAACCTCAGCTATTAGTGTGATCAAAGACGCCCTGAGAGAAGCCTGTCAAATCTACGTCGAACTCGCCAAGCTTGGGGCTAATATGCAGTACCTCGACGTGGGGGGCGGTCTCGGGGTGGACTATGACGGCTCTAAGACCAATTTCCACGCCTCTAAAAACTACAGCATCCAAAACTACGCCAACGATGTGGTGGCTGAGGTCAAAGAAGCCTGCTCTGCTCGGGGGCTTGCCGTCCCTACCCTGATCAGCGAAAGCGGTCGAGCCCTGGCCTCTCACCAGGCGGTTTTGGTATTTGACGTCTTGGGCACGAACGAAACCCGCTCGGTCGAGCCAGAGCCCCCCCGCGAAGACGACCATGCCATCATCCGAGAGCTTTACGACACCTACCGTTCGATCAGTATCAAAAACTATCAAGAAGCGTTTCACGATGCTGAGCAGTTCAAAGAAGAATCGATCAGCCTGTTTAACTACGGCTATCTCAGTTTGACCGGACGCGCCAAAGTCGAGAATCTATTTAGAGCCTGCTGCGCTAAAATCCTCGAAACCGTCCGCCAGGAAGACTACGTCCCCGACGACCTGGCCAACCTCGAGAAGATTATGGCGGCAATATACTACGTCAACCTCTCGGTTTTCCAATCAGCTCCAGATACCTGGGCGATCGATCAGCTGTTTCCGATCATGCCCATCCATCGCCTCAATGAAGAACCTACCTGTCGAGGTACCCTGGCAGATTTAACCTGCGATAGCGATGGCAAGATCGATCAGTTCATCGACCTGCGCGATGTTAAAGACGTGCTTGAGCTACACCCGCTGCTCCCAGATGAGCCCTACTATTTGGGCATGTTTTTAACTGGTGCCTATCAGGAAATTATGGGCAACCTACACAATCTCTTTGGTGATACCAATACGGTTCACATTCATCTCACCCCCAAGGGCTACCACATCGAGCATGTGGTCAAGGGCGACACCATGAAAGAAGTGCTGAGCTACGTGCAGTATGATGCGGAAGATTTGGTTGAGCAGATTCGCCGCCGCTCAGAAGCCGCCCTACAGGAGGAACACATCACCCTGGAGGAAGCGCGCCTGTTGCTGAAGACCTATTCTGAGATTTTGTCTAGCTATACCTATCTGTCTTGATCTAGAGACCGGGTTTCTAACCTTTGTTTCTACTCTTTAAAGATCTCAGATGAGCTTTGCCATAGTTCCTTAAGCGTCTGCTTTAGCGAAACTTCTTTTTGTGCCAGAGCTTTGCCCGCATTCGTCATCTGTTTTTCGAAGGCGGTTCGCTTTTTGCTGACCGTGTCGCTCGTGGCCTCTAGCTTGGGGCTGACCCGCTCATACCAAGACTTGGCTTCGTCCAAATATTGCTGAGCGTTCTCATGACCGGTTTCATACCGGGCAGCAAGGTTGGCTTTGAGAATCGCCATTTGGGTTCTGAGCTGGGCATATCGCTTTTGCATGAGCTGGGCTTCCTCACTATCTCTGACTGTTTCGACCGCCGCTGCGATCGCACCTTTGACCTGTTCTGAGCGCTGAGAGGGCTGGTCTCCTAAACTGGTCAGGGCGCTATCCAGCTCAGACTGCAGGGCGGTCTCTTCGGTTTCGATGGCAGCCTGCAGCTGCTTCATCTGTGTTTCAGCCGCGCTGATTTTTTCACGACGGGTTTGATTAAGCGCATCGAGTGTCCCTTCAATCGCAGCTTGAACGTCTTCTTTCAGCGTCTCACCCCGGTCTTGTAGAGTGTCAACCACCGTAGAGACCACGTCTTTAACGAGCGAGCCGACCTCCTGAGAACCCGCCGCTAGCTCGGTACGAGTTTCACTAACGGCCTGGGCGACGATCGATTTAATTCGGTCGGCGCGGAGCTGGCCTTCCTGTTTGGCCTGGTTGAGGTTAGCGGTAATCTGATCCTGCACGGGTGCTGGCATCGATCTACCCCCTTAGATCACAACGCCTCTAGCGTGGCAAATTTGCCGTATGCTTTCCCCTATCCTCAGGCAGACTTTGGCTGGGTTGCAGCGTCCGGTTTCTAAATAAACTTTGGCCATCACCAGACCTGTCATTTGCTCTATGGGAAAAACTCAAGTAACCGGATGGGGTTTATGTCTTCTACGCTTTGGACTTAACGGTCACCTCGAAAATCAACACCGCATTTGGTGGAATTTCATAGGGCACACCCGCTTCGCCATAACAAAGGTGAGGGCTGGCCTGAAATCTTCGTTGACCGCCAACGCGCATGCCCTCAAGCCCGTAGCGAAGTCCAGCGATTATCTTACGGTCATTAATCGCAAGGGTCTCGAACCTACTTTCATATAGAGGGTCGCCTTTGCTGAGATAGCAGCTATGGACCAGGGTCACGCAATCCTTGGCACCGATCTTGGCACCGCTACCCTGCTCTTCATTTAGGATCTTGATTCCAGGTTTCACGGCTGCGGCTCAGTCGTTGGTATCGATAAGCAGCTAAATCGGTCTTGCCGCTATACATTGTTTCAATATAAATGTTCCTTTCAGCCCAAAGGATTTCGAGATCCCAAAGGCAGAATGAGTATTTGTCGGAGTCTATTACCCAACTCGACTGTTCACGAACCGAGACCGAGGTGAACATTTCGTTTTCGCTTCTCCACCAAGCAAGCACAAGATACTGAGCGTTGGCCCCTTCATGAAAGATGGCAAATGCCGGAATGTGCTCCCAATCAAGCTGCTTTTGAGATTTGACTGTTTGAAGCTGTGCCAGATAGTCAGGCTGTAAAACAGCTTCACCATTGGCAGAAACCGTGTACAGCTTGACCCCATCTGGATCTAGCCAATCAGGTGATGTTTCAATGCGACGTGGCTTAAACATTCTGATGGTCTGTCAAAACTAAGATTCCTCTGTTGCAACGATTTGCTATGTGGCAATGCCCATTGGTACCAAGTTAAGCTGAGGAGAAATTTGTCAAGCCCCTTTTGGCCGGAAAAGGAGACAGATCCAAAGGGGGCTTGAGGCGTTTTCGGCGCACGGCTTTGACGACGTCAAGGTCTTCATTTTCCGGAGCAATGAC
>JBCBZL010000035.1:0-23044 GCA_039815385.1 Cyanobacteria bacterium P01_A01_bin.114 | reverse complement strand
GTGCGCTCAAAACCTTGATCGAGCAAACCCCTAAGAAACGCCAGCGCGACCGATACATCAAACGGTTGGAGGCACTGAAAAAAAGTGCCAATCGCGCTAAGGAACGGACTAAAGGCGAAAGGGGAGGCGAGCGAGGCCCTTCTAGGGCCTATTAGAGTCAGCATTCGTTTAGTATCCATACCGTATTGGCTAAACGCAAAAAATTTAGCCAGCAGGAAATCCAACAAAGGCGTCTTTAACCATGGTTAAAGACGCCTTTGTTTATCGTGTTTATGATGCGTATTCGCTTATGCACACATCTCAACGACGCCTTAATGACGCCTTGAAGGCTATCAAAAGCCTCTACTCCGAAGAAATCATGGACATCATTGATTGACATCATTTACAGGTGAGATTATCTGAGAGCGTCATAGAGATCGCCCGGATGAAGCAACTGTTTCTAAAGTATTCTGCATATCCAACAAAAATCTCACCAAGTAGTTAAATAGCTATGGCTTCATAAAAGGAATTCAATGAGGATACCGTGAAGCCTTCAAACAATGGCTCACACTATCCTTAACGCTTTACCTAGGAGAAAAGTTCATTCGTTAGGGATTAAGAACCCGGTAATTTCCCGGCTACCTATCAGGGTTTCGTCTGGAAACCACAAGATGACAAGTGTAGAACATCCGCAGTTTCCCTCAAGGCAACTATTGAGGAGCAAATTAAATTTGTATATGAAGAGATGCCCACAGACTGAAGTCTAAATCCACCCAGTGATTTTTTGAATCCCTCAATAAGGGCCTTCAAGCTTGAGAAGCCTTAAGACACTTACCAAGTTTTCGCAACTTGATTTGTTCGTAACATAGACAGGGTTCAGTTATTGAAATCAGAGACACTGTGTCTCATCAAGGTCAGAAATATCGGCTTCGACTTCTTATTTGTATCTTCAAAAAATCACCAAGATTCTCTGAAGCCTTGAGAGAAAAAAGCCCGCAGTTCGGTGGGATCGATAACCTTAATCTGATGTGAACAATAATTGCTTCCGTTTGTTCAAGTAGGTTTAGCCTACAGACATCATTAGATTCCCTGTTGCAGCATTCAGCCCATTACTTGTCGATTTTGTCAATCTCCAGAACAGCTGTTCAATGCGTATCTTAATATATTCTTACAACTACCATCCTGAGCCCATTGGTATTGCCCCTCTGATGACAGAATTGGCAGAAGGTTTGGCTCAACGGGGACATGAGGTCAGGGTTGTGACCGCGATGCCGAACTATCCGGAAAGGAGAATCTATCCGGATTATCGAGGTCAGCTATATTGCAATGAAACTCGCAATGGTGTTGATATTCAGCGGTGTTTTGTGGCAATTCGTCCCAACCCAGGGGTGTTGACCCGAGTGCTACTAGATGGCAGTTTTGCCCTCTTAAGTTTTATTCAGGCACTGCGCGGCTGGCAGCCTGACATCATTCTCTCAACCAGCCCCTCTTTGCCAGCCTGTGTCCCGGTCGCTTTGCTGAAGATGATTTATGGCTGTCCAACCGTTTTAAGCCTGCAAGACATTTTGCCAGAGGCTGCTGTACAAACAGGACTGATCAGCAACAAACTGGCCATCCGGGTGTTTGAGCTGTTAGAAAAGTTTGCCTACGCCAGTGCCAGCCATATTGGTGTCATTACCGACTGTTTTACCGACAACCTGGTCAGTAAGGGCGTACCGGCTGATAAAATCACCCGCATCTCTAACTGGGTTGATGTCGATTTTATTCGCCCGCTCCCCAAAATCGAAAATACGTTTAGGGCTGAGCATCAGCTGCAAGATAAGTTTGTGGTGCTCTACTCTGGCAATATTGCGCGTACCCAGGGCGTGAGAACGATTGTCCGCGCAGCGGAGCAGCTTCAGTATATTCCAGATATTCAGTTCGTCATTGTCGGTGAAGAACGTCAGCTAGATGAGCTAGACGAGCTGCGGCGAGCGCTGGGGGTTGAAAATGTGAAACTTCTGCCGTTTACCCCCCGCAAGAAGCTACCCGACATGCTAGCTGCAGCAGATATTTCATTGATTATGCAAAAGGCAAATGTGGTGGGTTTTAACATGCCCTCTAAAACCATGGTTTTGTTAGCCAGCGGTCGGGCCGTGATCGCATCTGTGCCCACTGATGGAGCAACGGCTAAAGCGATCAAGAAAAGCCGGGGAGGCATCGCCGTGTCTCCAGAAAATCCATCGGACCTTGCCAAGGCTATCTTAGAGCTCTATGAAGATCCGGAAAGGGCCAAAACCCTGGGCGATAAAGGACGGCAATATGCGATCGCAAACTACTCATTTGAGCAGGCCCTAGACGCCTATGAAGCCTTGTTAAACCGCACCGCGATGCAAACAGCTACTCTGGCAAACGGCCTTAACAATCAACCCCTAGAAAAAGTGTCTGGGCTTTAGGCCGGGTAGATGATAGCGCGACTGCCCGTAACTTAACTGCCCGTGACTTACACGAAATCCTCTCTAGCTATATCCAATACCAAAGGGCGTAAATCTTTACGCCCCTGACGGGCATTTTGAATTGGGGGTTCCTTTATTCGGATTTGGGATTACTCACTAGCTGATTGATTGAGCTCTTCTAGGAGCTCACCAAGGCGCTTTTGAGCCACCCCATAGCGAGCCCAATCTCCTTCCTGGAGAGCCGTTTGGCCCTGCTCATACACGTCTAAGGCCGCTTCTAGCCGCTGTCGCTGAGCTGCCGTCAGCGGGGGGGCACTGCTAGTCGGCGGGGTCGCTGTCGCAGAGCCCTCGGTGGGGAGATCGGCGGCCTGATTGATAGATTCGGCCTGATCGGCAGCTTCAGGGGAGGCCACCGCCGCTTCGCCAAAGATAGACACAATGGCTTCGTCAAGGGTATTGGTCATCACAATGGTGTCGCGATAGGCCATAATCACTCGCTTGAGCTCAGGGATCGCATTTCGCTGTCCTGTCGCCTGGAGATAGACGGGCTCGACATAGAGCAGCGACTGCTCGATGGGAATCACCAGCAAATCACCCCGAAATACCGATGAACCTTCTTGATTCCAAAGGGTGAGCTGCTCAGAAATTTCAGGATTTTGGTCAATGCGGGTTTCAATTTGACGGGGGCCATAGATCAGCGACTGCTTTGAGAACTCATACACCAGCAGCTGACCGTAGTTGTCACCATCGCACAGGGCCGTCATCCAGGCCACCATATTATTCTTAGACACGGGGGTAAACGGCAGGATCAGCATAAACTCTTCGGCCTCGGCCTCCGGCAGTCGCATAATCGCGTAGTACGGCTCCACCAGCTCTTCTTTGTCTTCGCGTGATACCTGAGTAGGAAAATCCCAAAGATCTTCTTGGTTATAAAAAGTGCTGGGGCGCTGCATGTGGTAGGCCCGATACATTTGCGCCTGGATTTTGAACAGATCGTGGGGATAGCGAAAGTGCGCACTTAGCCCAGGCGGGACATCGGTCTCAAATAGCGTCGGGAAAATCCGCTGATAGGCCGCCAAAATCGGGTCGGCCGGGTCCACAGCATATAGACGAACGGTGCCATCGTAGGCATCAACAACCGCCTTAACCGAATTGCGGATGTAGTTGGTGCCCTGCGCTGCGATTTGATTCACGCTGCGATCTTGCAGCAGCTGGTTGGCCTGGTGGCTCAGCCGGATGGGCTTGGAGTAGGGATAGCGATTACTCAGGGTGTAGCTATCGACGATCCACTGCAGGCGGCCGTCAATCACTGCCATGTAGGGGTCGCTGTCTAACAGCAGAAACGGAGCGAGCTGGTGGATGCGATCGCGGATCAGGCGATGGTAGTGCAGCCGCGACTCGGACGTCAAATAGTTAGACAGCAACAGCTGCAAGCTGCCCAAATCGTAAGCATAGGCCAGCCGTCGCCCCAACGCCCCGACTGCAACACCGCCCTGCCCGGCATACTCATGGGTGGCGTTATCCCCCCCCACCGGGTAGTCAAATTCTTGCTGGGTAGTGCCCGTTAAGACATAGTTATCGGTCAGCTCGCCGTAGTAAATCCGGGGTTCATCGATCGAGAGATCAACCGAGCTGTTAGGGGGCAAGTCTTTGATAAATAGCTCTGGCAGCCCCTCGGTGGTCACCTGATTCACGGGGCTCATGGCTATGCCATAGCCGTGGGTGTAGACCAGCCGCTGGTTGATCCAGGTTTTAGCCTGCTCTGGCAGGGCGTCATCTTGAAGCTCTCGGGGCGACAGCATTACCTGCCGGTAGTCACCGTTGAGGGTGTAGCGATCAATATCGACATCTTTAAATCGGTAGTACGGGCGCAGCGTTTGCAAGCCGCTGTAAGTATCCAGCAGGGGGCGATAGTCCCACAGGCGAATATTCTCTAGGGTGGCCGGATTAGCTCTAATATCGGCAGCCGCCAGCTGGTTTTCAACCTCAAAACTTTCTGTCCGCACCGACTCGAGACCATAGGCCTGGCGCGTAAGCGCGATGCTGTTCTCGATAAAGGGGGTTTCTTTGGCCAGCTCAGAGGGCTCAACCACCAGTTTTTGCTGAACCCACGGATAAGCGCCCCCCAGCAGGAGCAAAGCCCCTAAAAAGAACCCAATGGCGGTCATGGGCAGCAAAAAGCCGCTGCGCCAGATAGAGGCTAAAAACAGCCCCGCCACCACCAAACCCAACACCCCCAGCACCGTAAACGACTGCAGGCGGGCATTCACGTCAATGTAACCCGCCCCAAACACCACCCCGCTGGTGGAATAAAGCAGCTGAAAGCGAGCCAGCCAAAATCCTAAGGTGGTGAGCAGCGCCACCCCCGACAGCAGCACGCACAGGTGGCTCTTGGCATCTCCGGTGAGAAAATACTTCCAGCCTCGCTCAGGGCGAATTTCACCCTTGAGGCCATAAATGCCAAGGGCAAGCAAAACACTCCAAATCAGCAGCTCAAGGAGACTCTGGTGCAGCTGTTCATAGAGGGGCAGTCGAAAGATATAGAAACTGATCTCGCGTCCATAGATTGGATCCTGGCTACCAAATTTGATCGGGTCGAAAAACTTGGGCACCATTTCCCAAGCGCCTGCGCTCTTGATCGCCGCGCTCAACGCCAGCAGCGTAATCATGCTCAGACAGGCATAGCGAATCAGCAAGGGAATGTAGGGATCCCAATCACGGTTTTCGCGAACCACCAGCTGGCGATCGCGGGTGATGCGCTGGGCGACGCCATAGCTGATGAATAAAACGCCCCAGTACCCCAGGAAGGCTGCGATCGCGATCGCCAGCTGCCAGCGCAGGCGGGTCCAGAAAACATCGGCAAAGCCAACCGTCTCAAACCACCAAGACTCTGTCACCAGGTGTACGAGGGTTTCTGATACGATGAGCCCCACAAGCAGGAGGCCAATTAACCAGAGCAAGCGCGGACGAAAGCTGACCTTGGACATGGGGTAGGGCTAGTTTGCTGTAAGCGGGTTGGGAAACAAGGCTAGATTAAAAAGCTTAGCGCAAGGTCGCGGTCTTACCCTGAGTTATGACACTTCTTCAAGTCTTTGATGCAGAGGCCCTTACGGTAGAAGTCTATGATACAGCGGCAGCCTTGGCCCAGGCCGCCGCCGCTCGGGTGATAGAGCAGCTCAGCCAAACCCTGACGGCGCAAGCTCAGGCAACCGTCCTCTTGGCGACAGGAAATTCTCAACTGGGGTTACTGAGTCACCTCCGACAGCAGCCGCAAGCGATTGATTGGTCAAAGGTCACGGGCTTTCATCTAGATGAATACCTGGGGCTCGGCGCGAGCGAGCCCGCCAGCTTTCAGTATTATTTAGATCAGAAAATTGCCCAGTATTTGCCCTTTCAGGCCTTTCATTATCTGCAAGGAGAGGCGCTAGAACCCGTTGCAGAATGTGAGCGTTATGAGAAATTGTTGCGATCGCAGCCCCTAGACTTAGCACTATTAGGCATTGGTCAAAATGGTCACCTGGCTTTCAACGATCCGGCTGTCGCTCATTTTCAAGAACCACGCTGGGTCAAACTGGTCAAACTCGATGGGCAAAATCGGCAGCAGCAGGTAGACGGCGGGGCTTTTGCAACCCTGAGTGGCGTGCCCCAGTATGCGTATACCCTGACGCTGAGCGCCATTTCTTCGGTGCGATCGCTTTTGTGTCTAGCCTTTGGGGAGAGTAAAGCTCGTATCGTTCGACAACTGTTACAAGGCCCGATCACGCCTGAATGCCCAGCTTCTATTTTGAGAAAACATCCCCAAGCCACTTTATTTCTCGATGCGGCAGCGGCCAGGGAGCTGTAACGCTTTCCCTATTCGCCGTATATCCCAAGTTTCAACTTCCCGATCGTTGATTGAAATGGTGGGTTTAGTGCGATCGGTCTTCTCAAAAGAGCCAGGCCATCCATAACCCACCCTACGACCCTCCCCCTTTCGCCTTTCGCCCTTTGCCCATCCCTTAATCGGGGTTTGATGGGCTCGCAAGGTAAAACGGATTGGCTGACGCTGATATTGGCCTGGAGGGCTTAGCCCATCCTACGACCCTCTACCTGCTCGATGGCTCGCCACAACGGATGGGATGGCCCCTGCTTTTTGATTTGGGAGAGCTGCTGTTCAAGCCGAATGCGCTCGCTGCGAGAAAGACCCCATAGGATATGACGACTCTCGCTAAACAGCAGAGCCACGGTTAACCCCACACAAAGCCCTAAACCGATCGCGGCTAAACGGTTATAGGCCAGGGCGTAGCGCACTGCTGACCAGGTAAAATATTCGACCCACAGTTGTAAATCACCCCGCAGCTGCCATAGGCTCCAAAGGCCCACAGTTAGCCACAGCGCCCCCGTCATCCGCCACCAGTTTCGCAGCGCTCGCTGGCGCAAAAGTTCAATAGCCGATTCTAGGTTAGAAGCAGACATCACGGTCTATTATTCTTGGAAAATTTGGGGGGTAGCGATGGGTCGATATTCCCTGCCGCCCTTTTTCATCGGGCTTATTCTGCCTGGGGCTCGGGTGTATCTGGCGTATCTGGCGAAACCGATGAGCGAGAGCGCCACCAGGCCAAGAGGGTACTGGCGATGAAAATACTGGAGTAAGCACCCGCCAGAAAGCCGACAATTAAGGCCAGGGCAAAAAACTTCAGGGTTGCCCCCCCAAACAAAACAATGGCCACCAGGGGGAGCGTCGTGGTCAGGGTAGTGTTGATGGAGCGGGTCAGGGTTTGGTTAACCGAGTCTTCGACCACACTCTCGACCGAATCTTGGGGCCTGAGCTTGAGCGTTTCGCGGATGCGATCGTAGATGACGACGGTGTCGTTGACCGAGAACCCCACGATGGTGAGCAGGGCCACAATAAATAAACTGTCGGCTTCATAGCCAATCGTCAGCCCCAGTAGCGAAAAGAGGCCAAACGTGATCACCACGTCGTGAAACAGGGCCACCAGCGCCAGAACGGCATAGTCAAGCTGGAATCGCAGGCTCAGATAGACCGTAATGCCAGCAAAGGATACCAGCAGCGCCAACAGCCCCGCCGACAAGAGCTGTTGACCAATCGTGGGGCCGACAGTATCAATCTGGGCCGTATCCGGATCAAACTCGCCCAGGGCGTCTGTGAGGGCTGCCTCAAGCTGGGTACGCTCATCTACGTCTAAGTCACGGCTTTTAATCGAGACGGTCTGTTTGTCGTCGCCCAGCAGCTGAACGTTGCTATTCTCTAGGCCCTGATCGGCTAACACCTGACGCACCGTAGCTAGCTCAATCGGGCTGTCACAGGCACTAGTGGCCGCACAGACGCGCTCTAGCTGCAGCCGAGTGCCGCCGATAAAGTCGAGGCTAGGGCGAATCGGGGCGTTAAACTGGGTCCACGAAAAGGCAGAGGCTGCGATCGCAACCAAAACAAAGATGCCAGAGAGCGACCACCACAACGATCGCTGTTTGATGACGTTTAACTTCATACCTGGGATGCTTGGGGAGGGTTAGCAGAGGAAATATTGGGGCAAAAGTAGCTGGACTGGCGAAACTGGGGAAACCCAATGATGAAAAATAGCAGCGTTCGGGTGCAGGTAAGCGCGGTGAACATGCTGATCAACACCCCGATAGCCAGGGTGAGGGCAAACCCCCTGACCAAGCCTGCACCAAACCAAAACAGGGCTGCACAGGCAATTAGGGTGGTGACGTTACTGTCCAAAATGCTCGAAAAGGCTCGATAAAAACCCGATTCTACCGAGCGATAGAGGGTTTTACCCGAGCGCAGCTCTTCCCGCGTGCGTTCAAAGATCAGCACGTTAGCATCTACCGCCATGCCAATACTCAAGATAAAGCCCGCGATCCCCGGCAGCGTCAGGGTGACCCCCAGTAGCGTGTAGGCAGCCCAGGTCAACACGGCGTAAACCACCAGGGCAATATCGGCCAGCGCACCAGGCAGGCGATAGTAAACCGCCATGAATACTAGCACCAATGAGAGCCCAGCAATCCCGGCGTAGAGACTGCGCTGAATGCTGTCTCGCCCCAGGGTAGCCCCCACCGTTCGGTTTTCGACCACAGCCACCGGCAGCGGTAGCGCCCCACCCCTAAGTTGAATACTCAGATCTCGCGATGTTTCGGCATTGAAGTTGCCAGAAATCACCGCCCGGCCCCCGGCAATACCGGTTTGGGCATACTGCACATCCACCGTGGGGGCGCTAATCAAATCATTGTCTAGAAAAATGCCGATGCTGCGGCCAGTCCCAGCAATGTCGCGGGTCAGTTCGGCAAAGAGAATGCCCCCTTCGTTGTCAAACTCCAGGGCGACTTCCCAAGCATCGCCGCTGATCCCCATGGGTTGGGCGTTAGCATCGTCTAGCTTATCGCCAGTTAGCTCAGTTCTTTCAAACAGCTCAAGCATGGTTTCGCGGCTCGCTATCAAGTCTTCGCGATTTTGAGCCAGGGCAGCTTCATCTCCGCTCTGGGTGAGTAGCTCTTGCTGGATACGCTGCTGTTGGAGTACCTGACTCACCGCTTGAAATTCGCCCTCGGTATTGGGTTTTTGCTTACGAAACTCTAGCTGGGCGGTGCCCCCCAACACACGCTCTGCCTGCTCTGGGTCGCTCACCCCCGGCAGCTGTACAATCAGCTGATCTTGCCCAGCGCTTTGTACCACCGCCTCAGAGACGCCGAGGCCATTAACCCGACCTTCAACGACCCGCTGCACCGCTTCTAACTCGCGCTCGGTGATCTGGGTGATCTGCTCAGTGGGCTGCACCTGAATGGTTAGCTGGGAGCCCCCTCGCAGGTCTAACCCCAGCTGGGTCTCAACCCGAATAATTACCACCACCGCCGCTATGGCCAACGCCAAAATCGCCGCCAGGATCAATCGCTGCTTTCCCATGAATACTTGAGCTGAATAAACACCTCATTATAGCGGTCAGCGATCCGCTATCGCGGCTAGCCCTCTAGCCCCTCCCAGGATAGCTAAAAGCTAAATCCGCAGAGCCATCATCTTCTCAACCGCTTCTTCAATTTGTTTGGGCTGCACAATGGTCAGGCTTTCAAGCCGACCGTTGTAAGGGGTGGGGATATCCTGAGAAGACATTCGCAGAACCGGGGCGTCTAGCTCATCAAAGAACCGATCGTTAATCGAGGCAATGATCTCAGCAGCAATGCCGCCAGTCCGCATACATTCTTCAACGATGATGACTTTGTGGGTCTTGCGAATCGACTCGCCAATGGTCTGATAGTCAATCGGCTTGAGCGAAATCAAATCAATAATCTCAGGATCAAACCCCTTTTGTTCAAGCGCTTTACTGGCCTGAACCACATGGTGACGCATGCGTGAATAGGTCAAAATCGTCACATCTTTGCCGGGGCGCACCACCTCTGCTTTGTCTAAAGGCAGCAGATATTCATCGTCGGGCAGGTCTTCTTTGAGGTTGTACAGCAGCACGTGCTCAAAAAACAGCACCGGGTTGCGATCGCGAATCGCCGACTTGAGCAACCCCTTCGCGTTATAAGGCGTAGAGCAGGCCACAATCTTCAGCCCTGGTACCGCTTGAAAGTAGGCCTCAAGCCGCTGAGAGTGCTCTGCGCCCAGCTGACGCCCGACGCCCCCAGGCCCCCGAATCACCATCGGAATCTCATAGTTGCCGCCAGAGGTATACCGCAGCATGCCGGCATTGTTGGCAATTTGATTAAAGGCCAGCAGCAAAAAGCCCATATTCATGCCTTCGACGATGGGCCGCAAACCCGTCATGGCGGCCCCAACGGCCATTCCCATGAAGCTATTTTCAGCAATCGGCGTGTCGAGGACTCGCAGATCGCCATACTTTTTGCACAGGTCCTTGGTCACTTTGTAAGAACCGCCATAGTGGCCGACGTCTTCACCGATCACTAAGACGGTCTCATCTCGGGCCATTTCTTCATCGGTGGCCGCTCGCAATGCGTTGAATAGAAGTGTTTCTGCCATGAATATTAGTTGAATAGAAGTCAGGAGTCAGGGTAAAAAGCGCTAGCGTAGCCCAAAGCCCGAGGGGCATTCAAGAAAAGCGTAGCCATACCTGATAGGGCGAAGGGCGAAGGGCGAAGGGTAAAGGGCGAAGGGGCCGTTCCCGACTACTCGCGCCTCACTCCCCTCTACCCTCTACCCCTCGGCAAAGATATAGCGACGGAGTTCGCTCGGGTCTGGCTCGGGACTGCTCTCTGCAAACTCAACGGATTCCTCAACGAGGGCCGTGATCTTATCGCGCACGGCCTTGAGGGCGGCTTCATCAGCTAGATTTTGCTCTAGCAGGTAGGCCTCGAACCGGCTGAGCGGATCGCGGGCCTGCCAGGCCTCTTTTTCGGCCTGCGATCGCAGCTCGTCAGGGTCGGCCAGGGAGTGCCCCCGAAACCGATAGGTGAGGCACTCGATCAGCGTTGGGCCTTCGCCTGCTCGGGCTCGGGCGACAGCCGCTTGGGCCACATCGCGAACCGCTAAGACATCCATGCCGTCGACTTCGTAACCGGGCATGCCAAAGACGCTGGCCTTGCGATAAATCTCAGGCTGGGAGGTGGCGCGTTCGTGGGCCATGCCAATCGCCCACTTATTGTTTTCCACCACAAATAAAATGGGCAGCTTCCAAAGCGCAGCCATATTCAGGCATTCAAAAAATTGGCCGTTGTTGGTGGTGCCATCTCCAAAGAAGGCAGCCGTCACTTGGTCAGCGCTTGCATCGCCCAGCGCATCCCGACGGTAGCGAGATTGAAAGGCTGCGCCGAGGGCAACAGGAATCCCTTCGCCAATAAAAGCAAAGCCCCCCAGCAGGTTATGCTCCTTAGAAAACATGTGCATCGAGCCGCCCCGACCTTTGCTAATGCCGGTCTCTTTGCCAAACAGCTCAGCCATGACATTGCGCGCGGGCACCCCTGCACTCAAAGCATGCACGTGATCTCGATAGGTGCTACAGACATAGTCGTCTGGGCGCATCGCCTTGATGACACCGGTCGAGACGGCCTCTTGCCCGTTGTATAAATGGACAAATCCGAACATTTTGCCCCGATAGTACATTTCGGCACATTTGTCCTCAAAGTACCGACCTAGCACCATGTCCTCATAGAGCCTGAGGCCTTCGTCTTGGCTAACCTGAGCCGCAGCGGCTTGAAATACTGGTAACGTCCTATCCTGAACCATCGGTTCGCCGTGTCCTCGCAGCAGTACAAAACTTGATTATTCCAAAAAGTGCTCAACTCGTGAAAGCCTAGCACCGCTTTTCTAAAGAAATTGTTTAAACGAACCCTCTCTAACTTTAAAGGGCAATCGGCAATTGCTTCTGCTCAGGCACCGCTGAAGTGAAATGCTGACTCCTAATCTGAGAGGCTAGCCGGAACTTTGTTTGCAATCTATGGGCAGTCTCCATAAGGCGTCTAGCTATGCGAGAGAATAAACATTTAATCTTTATATGTTACGGGAGAATTTTGACGGTTTTTAGATTTCTCCAGGGGGTTACGATAGGACTTTACAAAAGCCGCCGATGCTTTACCGCAGATCTTGTCTGAAATAGCGCGTATATGCTGTAGGCTTTCAATTATCGGCATTTCATGGCTATAGCTGGTGAGTTTTAACACGCTATAGGTTACTATCTAGGGCTAATGTTTAACGACTAAATCATCAATAAAATCATAACCGTTAGACACATAAAAACGTTGGCTTAAGGGCTAGGGATATTAGGGATATATAGCTGTGCGAATTCCGCTAGATTACTATCGAATTCTTGGGTTACCGATTCAAGCGACGGCAGAGCAGCTTGAGCAGGCGTATCGAGATCGCACGCTGCAGTTGCCCCGTCGCGAGTATTCCGAATATGCCATTCAAACCCGCAAGCAGCTCATTGATGATGCCTTTCATCGCCTGTCTGACCCGATCAAGCGCAAAGCCTATGACGACCAGTTTTTAGCAGGGTCCTACGCTTCGCCCTCAGAGCCAACAGACGGCAAGGATCCCTACGCCCCCACCATTGAGATTGAACCTGAGCGCTTTGTCGGAGCCTTGCTCATCTTATTAGAGCTTGGGGAGTACGAACTGGTGATTCGCCTAGGTCGCCCCTACCTGACTAGCGGGCAGGCCAGCCTCAACAGCGGCCAGTTTGGCGACCCGACAACGATATTGCCAGATGTGGTGCTCACCCTGGCCATGGCCTGTCTAGAGCTGGGCCGTGAGCAGTGGCAGCAGCACCACTATGAAAATGCCGCTGAGTCTCTCGAGACAGGTCGAGAGCTGCTAACAGGCGAAGACTTATTTCCCTCGCTGCGCACCGAAATCCAGTCCGATCTTTACAAACTCAGACCCTATCGCATCTTAGAGCTAGTAGCCCTGCCCTTAGAAGACAAGCCCGAGCGGCAAAAAGGAATTTTGCTGCTCAAGTCGATGTTAGAAGATCGCGGCGGCATTGACGGGGCCAAGGACGATCTGTCTGGGCTGAGTGTCGAAGATTTTTTGCGATTTATTCAGCAGCTGCGCAGCTATTTAACTGCGGCTGAGCAGCAAGACATTTTTGAAACCGAGGCCCAGCGACCCTCGGCAGTGGGCACCTATTTAGCCGTATACGCCCTGCTGGGGCGCGGCTTCGCCCAGCATCAGCCGGTGCTAGTGCGGCGAGCTAAGCAGCTGCTGATGCGCCTCAGCAGTCGACAAGACATCCACCTCGAGCAGTCAGTTTGTGCGGTCCTTTTAGGCCAAACTGAGGAGGCCAGTCGGGCCTTAGAACTCAGTCGTGAGCAGGCCCCCTTAGATTTTATCCGAGGCCACTCCCAGGGGGCTCCCGATTTGCTGCCAGGGCTATGCCTTTATTCAGAGCGCTGGCTACAGCAAGAGGTCTTTCCTCTATTTCGCGATTTAGGAAAACACCAGGGCACCCTCAAAAATTATTTTGCCGACGAGCAGGTGCAGTCTTATCTCGAAAATCTCCCCTTGACCGATGAGGGCAGCTGGCAAACCGGAACTTGGGATACCCCCCCCTCTACCTATCGGCCCAATGATACCTATGTCGCTGCCAGTCGGCTCGACCCGTCTAGCCCATCTCCGTTTTCACCCGCTACCCCCCGCAGCAGCCATCCCGAAGACGAGCTTTCATGGCTGAGTGGCTCTCAGGTAGGGGCAGCGGGTCAGGTATCGCAGCTCTCGCCGCCAGGCAAGCTTGGCGCTCAGGGTGAGCCTCTAGAGACCGACGGCATCGATAGCTCGCTTCCTGCGACTGAGCTGACAGCGGATGACGGTGGTGTCGCTGGGCGACCCCGCCGCGACCGACGGGTTCCCAAATGGGGGCGGCTATGGCTGGTCTTGCTGCTGGGGCTGCTGTGCCTTGGCGCGGTGAGCTTTGTCGCAATCCGGCTGTTTGGCTGGCTGGGCGGCCTATTTTCAGGCCCGCGTTTGGAGGGTGAACCGCTCTCTATTGAGCTACTCGAGCCGGCCATTGAGCTGCCACCGCCGGGCGAAGCCGGCCCCGTTGGGGTAGATGCCATCGCCCAAAGCGCCATAGAGGCCTGGCTTGATGCCAAGGCCGCAGCACTGGGTGAAGGCCATGAGACTGAAGCACTCAATACGATCCTGGCCGAACCGCTGCTATCAGAGCGGCAGCTCCAATCCCAGGCGTTCGAAGCCGACGGCTGGTCCGCCGAATACACCCATTCATTTGAAATTGTTGAGGTTGAACCAGAAGATCCGGACACCAACGAACTGACCGTGAAAGCTAACGTCAATGAACAAGCTGACATCTATCAGTTCGGCACCTTAGACAGCAATGAATCCTACAACGAATTGCTGTCGATGGAATACACCCTCATTCGGGAAGGCGATAGCTGGCTGATCAAGCGCTTCCGCCAGATAGATTAGCGATCGCACGCTCAACCCGTTCACTTTCACAAAGTATTTTTGTTATCTGAACCCTATTTTTAGGGCAACTTTTGTAAAGTGGCACGCCGTCAATGCTAGATCCGTCCTTGTAAACAAGCTGCTAGCATTGGCTTAGCCAACGTCACTCCGTTGGCCGGGCATAAACATGCCCCAATGTGGTTTCATAAAATTCTGCTTTAATAGCTTCTAGGGTATGCCAGTACAGAGTCCACCAGTTGAATTGTCTAAACCATTGCTACTCGAGAAACTTGCCGATCCCGATTTGGCACAAGATGAGTGTCCCCGTCGTGCCAGGGTTCAAATTGATCTAATTTTGCTGGCTTTAGAGGCGCTAGACTTATCAGCATCCGAGGCCATGCTAGCTGCTGCCAAAGATCTGGGTCTAGAGGCGTTGATCAAAGGACGGGTCAACCTATGGACGCTCAGAAGCACCAACCCGCTCCGCAAAAACAATCAGCGCCGCCCCTTGAGCCTTGATGAGGCAAAAGCATTGGTTTTAATCATCTGCTATCTGTCCCGAAAATTAACCGTTTTAATTCGTCAGCTATTGTTGGGCTATCAGCAACTTCAAGACAAAGCGATGTCCTTAGAACATCACTTTCGATTGACCGACTATCTAAACCGGTTTCGATCTCATTTTCGCGCTCGAATGAACCCTAAGCGAACCATCGTGATCAGCTATACCGACGACGAAAAGCTGAACGAGTTGGCCCTTTCCTTACTGAGCCAGCTACTTTTTTGCACAGGTACCCATGGCGAGCAAAGGCTCTGGTCTAGCCTCTTTGATGGAGAGGTGTCATGACGATTCAACGCCAGTACGTTTTACCCAACTGCAGCCTGATTATCGAAGGGCTGAGTAACAATTCCACCTCCGATGTGCTGTCTTTGTTAGCCAGTGCCGAGTGCAAGTTCGTCGGCATCGAGCAATCTATCGGGGGTGGGCTTGCCTTTTTTCAATCTCTGGTCGAAACCATTAGCCAATATACCCAAGCCCTACTGAGTGGGTTACCTCACCCCCCGCCTAAGAGCAAAGCACCCATTGTGCAGCTCAAGCCGGGAGAAGGGCCTTATCACCATCTGATTGTGCAGCCAGAGTCAGAGCCATCAGAAAAAGCTGCATCCCAAGAGACCGTTGACGATATCAAGCTTTCAACAGTACAGCTGTTTGATTTAGCAGAGGCTGTCGATCAGTTCTTTGCAGATACCCAAACCCTGCCCGATCTAAAGCTACAGCTCCTGCCGCTGTCGCGCCGGCACGTGCGACCTAGCGAACCCCTCGCCCAGCGAGCTACCCCACCTCTTTTAGGCTTAGGCGCACTCGCAATCGCCGCCGCGGGCCTCTTCTGGCTGCCAATTCCAGAAATTCCAGAACCGCGTTCAGAAACCGAACAAAACAGCCTATCAACGGCTGAAACACCTTCTTCGCTAGAAAACACCGACTCTGACGCCCCAGAAGACGTCCCAGAAGATGCCCCAGAAAACGCTCCAGGATCAGCCCTCGAAGCAGGCCAAGACCCTATCGATGAGTCCGGTAGCATCGGCACCATCACTGATAGTGACCAAATATCGGCGCTGCAGGATCAGCTGCAAGACCAGCTAGACAGCGCCCTGATCGATAACCCTGAGTTTGAGGATGCGCTGCCCTATCGGGTCAGCGTTGCCGCCAATGGTGACATCGTCGGCTACAGAGCTGAAAGTGAAGCGGCCTTGGCCAATATCGACCAAACGCCGCTGCCCCAACTAACCTACGTCGCTTTAGAAGAAGAACCCACAGCTCAATTCCAGGTCGTGTTTAACCCAGACGGCAGTGCTACCGTGTTGAGCCTCGCAGCTGCCCAGCAATCTAGCCTTGAGCCCCGCTCCATTGAGACAGACGAACCTGAAATAGGTGAGCCTGAAATAAACGAGCCGGAGGTAGACGAAGCCGAGATAGAAGACACGGCCCGAGATGAGGTAGACGACAGTACTGAAACAGCATCAAGTACGCCCCAGCGCAGCACAGCACAGTTACCCCGCGCCATCGAAAACAAAATCGACAGCGCCGACCAGATTGCAACTCTAAATACCCAACTGCGTCGAGATATCGTTGAAAATCGAGAGCGTCGTGAATTTGGTGAAAGACTGGAATATCAGGTTCGGTTAGCAGCAGACGGCACCGTGGTAGGATACGAAGCCTATAACGATGCTGCCGAAACCTTTGTGGCAGAGACCCCTCTACCGACCCTTCCCCAAACAGCTGATCCTGACCTTCCCCAAACAGATTTTCTAGTCGTCATCACCGAAGGCGGCATTGTACAGGTCAGCCCTTGGTCTGGCTGGTAATCGGCGCTAAATCAGCAGCTAAAAACGATGGCGGTATGGGCTGCGCACTATACCGCTATAACACCAAAGCTATCACAGAGGCCTTGTGACAGACGAGTCGCAGTTTCAACCGATATCACCGCCGGGTGCGTCGGCCAGCCCCCAACCAGTGCCCCCGCCGCTCACTCAGACTGGGGGCCGCTCAATGGGCTGCTTGACCGGGATATTTCGGTTGCTGCTGCTCGGTGTTGGCTTACCCGTTGCCTGGTTGGCGGGAGTGGGGGTGGCTCAATTTTTTCCAGGCGGTGCCCGTCCAGTGCCTCTGCAAGAAATCACCCTGCGTAAAACCAACCGGGTGTTCAAGACGGTGCGTCATTTACCGAAACATTGGCAACAGAGCCCGACCCAAGAAACCCGGATTGAACCGGTGCCCATTCCGACTACACCGATCGAGCCACTCACGCCCCCTCCGGTACTCAACAGCTTAGAAAAGCAAATTGCAGCAGAAGAACTTACGGCTCTACAGCAAGAATTAGAGACCCTGAAAAGACGCCTCAGCGATCTAGAAACCACCCTGGGACGATCCCAATCTACCGCCAGCTTTGAAAGTCGCTTACAGGCCCTTGAGGCCGATCTTAGCGAAAACCAGCCTTCAGAAAACCAGCCCTCAGAAAACCGGCCCCCCTCAGGGACACCCTCAGACACATCCTCACCTCAAACAGCCCCTGCGGACTCTCAACTTAGCGATCCGCTTTTTCAAGTGAGCGCACTCAAAATCACGTTGCCCAGCGATGCCCTCTTTATCCCGGGTGAAGCCCGTCTTTTAGAGACAGCTCCAACCATTCTGGATCGTATCCTGGCCGATCTGAGACCCTACAAAAATGCCACAATCTTGGTGGGTGCTCACACTGACGACCGCTCAGAGAATGAAGTGAGTCGAGATCTCAGTTTGCAGCAAGCCAATACATTACAGGCCTATTTATCTGGCAAATTTTCGTCTGCCGCCGCTGACAGCTCCTCCCAGTTTCGCTGGGTGACGATAGGCTATGGGCTCAGCCAACCCGTGACCGAAAACCAAACGCCTGAAGACCGCCAGCGTAACCGCCGGATCGAGATTTCTGTTGATACGCGGCGATAGGTAGAACAAAGGTAAAGAGGTAGATGAAGCTAGTTTTCTTCGGCACCCCCCAGTTTGCGGTTCCCAGTTTGGAGCGGTTAGCCGCCCACGGCGACTTTCAGGTAGCTGCTATCGTCAGCCAACCTGATCGACGGCGGGGGCGGGGCGGCAAGGTAACCCCGTCGCCGGTCAAGGCGGCGGGGCTTAAAGTTGGCTGTCCTATCTGGCAACCAGAGCGGATTAAACGTGACCCAGAAACCCTTCAGCGGCTCCATCAACTCCAGGCAGATGCTTTTGTGGTGGTTGCCTACGGTCAGATCTTATCGCCTGAGATTTTGGCGATGCCCAGTTTGGGCTGCATCAACGCTCACGGTTCGATCTTGCCCGACTATCGCGGTGCGGCCCCCATTCAATGGAGCCTTTACCATGGAGAAACGGTCACTGGGGTGACCACCATGCAGATGGATGCTGGCATGGATACGGGCCCTATGCTGCTCAAAGAAACCTTGCCGATTGGGATCTTTGATAACGCCAGGGAAATAGCTGATCGACTTTCAAGGCTCAGTGCCGAGCTTTTGATCAACACGTTACTTAAACTCAAGGCTCAGCTGATCCGTCCGGTGCCGCAGGAAGATGCCAAAGCAAGCTATGCGCCTTTGATTCAAAAAGCAGACTATCTGATTAACTGGCAACGGTCTGCCCTAGAGATTCATAATCAGGTCCGAGGGTTTTATCCAAGCTGTGTGACTCAGTGTCGAGAACAACCGCTAAAGGTTCAAGCAACGCTGCCTTTGATTGATGCGATTTGGGGGCAGCTCCCCCCTGAGTGGGCACCCCTCCAAGCTGCCTACCTGCAGCAGATCTCAGCGGGTGAGGCTTTTATAGAGCCCTCTCGGGCGCAGGCGAGCCGCCCTGGCACCCTCATGGGCGTAATTAAAAACTATGGTCCCGTGGTAGCCACAGGCAGCGGACACCTACTATTGCGCACGGTGCAGCCCGCTGGGAAAAAGGCGCAGTCTGGATGGGATTTTGCCAACGGTAACCGTCTGGTCACCGGTGAAACGCTAGGTTAGGGGCACACCCCCTGGATAGACCCTGCAACCGCTGGTTAGAATGCAAACAGGATTTGTCTTAATGCAGGAAGATTAGACAGCATGGCCGTTCAGCCAGTCGACTATGAAGCACTTTTGGCCCAATGCAGCCATTACAAGGGCGCGATCGCACTTCTAAAACGATATCGCCCTTACCTGGAAACGCTGCCTAGCATGCGACGGCCTCAGGAAAGCATCGTCACGATTCCCCTGCCCAACATTCGCATTCGTCAACAGGCCTCAGCGACGCTAGGCCCAGTGAACCGAACCCGTAAGGTGGTGGCGCTACCCTGCGATTTAGCGCTACTCATGTGTGACCCGGAGTGGAAAATCAAAACCGGTATCGAAATCTTTATTTTTATCCATCGCCCTGACGAAGACTTTTCCGAGATTCTCAGTCGCTGGCGACGGGCCCAACAGCTACTGAACGATGGTTACGAGTGGGTGATGCCCAGACAGCATCAGTATTTACTCAGTGAAGGGACAGATGCCCCCTACCCTCTGTTTGTCGCGTTTGCCCAAACGCCTGAGCGGATCATCCGAGGGCTCAAAGGGGCTGGCCTCCCCGTCATTGTGATGGCCAGCGAAGTTGTGGCCCGCGACTCAAACGGCGAAGACCCCGCAGCGTATGAGATCGCGAAGCATCACCTCTCGGGGAATGAGGTGTCTTTAGAAGATGGCGATGAGCAGGCCTTAGACGAACTGATGAACGATTTAGGCATGGAAACGCTGGATCTCAACCCCTCAGATGAATATCCAGACAAACGCCCTAAAAACCGCCCAGATGGGCGTGAGTGAGGCAACGGGCTGGCGACCCTTGTGGGGCGGCCTGATTTTCTTAGGCATTGCCCACGTTGTTTACAGTTGCTTTGCATTCCCTAACCCCGATGAGGCCTATTACTGGCTCTGGGGGCAACATCTAGACTGGTCTTACTATGACCATCCGCCCTTCCACGCCTGGGTGCAGGGTGGGTTTTCGACACTGCTGGGCACCTCTCGCTTGGTCGTGAGACTGCCAACGCTGCTCAGCAATGGCTTATTTTTGTGGATCTATTACCTCATTGCCCGCGACCTCTATGGCAAACAAGCGGGGCTGGCCTGGGGCGTTATCTTGAGCAGCTTGCTTGCCAGCCCTCTCTACTTTGTGTTTTTGACCCTGGCCTGGCCCGACCAATGGCTGCTGGCTTTCTCGCTGCTTTCAGCCCGCTGGGGGATTCGTTTTTTTGATCAATATCGTCAGGGCAAAAGTGACAGCCATCTTCTTTATGGAGCGGGGTTAGCGCTGGGGCTGGCTTGCCTATGCAAGTATACGGCGATTTTTGTAGGGCTGGCCGCGATCGCAACCCTACTCAGCGATCGACAGCTACGCCCCTTGCTGAAGGAGGGGCGACTGTATGGGGCGGGTGCGATCGCAGCGCTAGCGGCCCTGCCTATTTTGATTTGGAACTCTCAAAACAATTGGCTTTCATTTCAGTACTACCTAACTCGTAGCGTCGATGGGGGTAGTAGCGCGTTCAAACCAGCAGAAATCATCAGCTTTTGGGGGCTATCGATTTTAATCGTCTCACCGATCTTTAGCTGGGCGTTTCTAAATCTGCTGCGATCTAACCCGCTGCGGTCTCACCCGTTAAAACAGGGCCAGTCTTCCATTTGGCCCTTTACAGTTTGGCTGTTTGCCCTGTCAACCGGGATACTCTCGATAGTGGGGCTGTTTTCAACCGCGCTTTATTACTGGAATATTCTGGCCTATGTGCTGCTGATTGCCCTGCTGCCTGCTTATTTTTTATCCGCTACGCCGACTCAGGCAATCCCAACGACAGGTGACCCCATCGTATTAAGGCCAACCTGGCAGCGTCTGCGACAGTGGCGGTGGGCACAGGGCTTTGGTTGTCTGGTGGCAACGCTGTTGCTGGTCAACTACTGTCTGCTTCCCATTTCAGCTTTGTTTGGGCCAGAGGGGGATCCAGACGGGCGGATGCTTTTTGGCTGGGACACGGTGGGGCCACAGGTACAGTCGGTGCGTCAGCAAGTTACACAGCAGAAGGGAACACCTCCCCTAATGCTTACAACCGACTATCGATCGGCATCAGCCCTGGCCTTTGCTTTGAATAACCCGGATGTTTTGGCGGTGTCAGCGCGGATTGATCAGTTTGATATTTGGGCTAAAAGACGAGCGTTGGCTGGGCAATCGGCCTTGATCTTGAGCGATGATTGGCATCCTTTAACAGATGAGGCGAGCGAGCAGTTTGACCAAATCAGTCCGGTGACATCCATAGCAGTGCAGCGATGGGGCGTGCCGATCAAAACCTACTACTTGCGGTTTGGGGAAAACTTTAAACCGCAAATATTGTCGGATGATAGATTTGCCGGATGATAGATTCGTTCGCCGATTAATAGAATCACTCATGACCCAAAACTTTCTCCAAAATACCAACGTCTACCTCGTCGGCATGATGGGGGCAGGTAAATCAACGGTGGGTAAGTGTCTGGCTGAGCAGCTGGGCTATCGTTTTTTAGATACGGATACGGTCATTGAGCAAACAGCAGAGCAACCAATCAGCCAAATTTTTGCAGACCAAGGTGAGGGGGCTTTTCGGGACTTAGAAACCCAGGTGCTCAATCAGGTGAGTACCTATCCTCGCTTGGTGGTGGCGACTGGCGGGGGGATGGTGATTAAACCGATCAACTGGAGCTATTTGCAATATGGGGCCGTGGTGTGGCTAGAGGTGCCGGTTGATCAGCTGGTAGCCAGGCTTGAGGGCGATGCGAGTCGGCCCCTATTGCAAACTGCGGATTTGCGCACCAAACTGGAAGATTTGCTGGCCCAGCGCCATGACCGCTATGCCCAGGCAGATATTCGGATTACCCATGAGAGAGGGGAGGGGCCGGATGCGATCGCAACCCGCATCACAGCGGCCCTCAAACAAATTGTTAAACCTCCCCAAAAACCTGCGGCTGAGGCAAACTGACCCTCTACAGTAATAGGTTGAGATGCCGTCAATCACGGTGCCTCACTATCCCTCTCAATTACCCCTCCGCAGGAGAGTCTGATGACCACATCCCCCGAGTCTTTGCTGAACGAAAGCGAATATATCCAAGAAGCTGAAGCCACCCGTGTGCGCGTGCTGAGTGAGGCACTGCCCTACCTTCAGCAGTTTCGGGGACGAACAGTGGTGGTTAAGTACGGCGGCGCGGCGATGAAAGACGGGTCGCTCAAGGCCAAAGTCATCCGCGACATTGTGTTTATGGCCTGCGTCGGAATTCGCCCGGTCGTGGTACATGGCGGTGGCCCCGAAATCAACACCTGGCTAGGCAAGTTAGGGATTGAACCGCAGTTTAAGAACGGCCTACGGGTGACCGATGCCCCCACCATGGATGTCGTAGAGATGGTGCTGGTGGGGCGCGTGAACAAAGAACTGGTGGCGCTGATTAACCAAGCAGGTGGGTCAGCGGTGGGCCTCTGCGGCAAAGACGGCAGCCTGATCACCGCCCGCCCTCAGGGGGCAGAAGGGATTGGTTTTGTGGGCGATATTAGCCAAATCAAACCAGCGATTGTGAGTACTTTGGTGGATGCTGGTTATATCCCGGTGATTTCCAGCGTCGCAGCGGACGACAGCGGACAGGCATACAACATAAATGCCGATACGGTTGCCGGAGAACTGGCCGCTGCGATCGGGGCCGAGAAGCTAATATTGCTTACCGACACCGCTGGCATTTTACGTGACTATCACGACCCTTCAACGCTGGTGCCTAAGCTCGATATTCAAGAAGCTCGCCAGCTGATTGACAAGGGCATTGTGGCTGGGGGGATGATTCCTAAAGTGACCTGCTGCGTTCGCTCTCTAGCGCAGGGGGTTCATGCGGCCCACATTATTGATGGGCGCATTCCCCATGCCCTGCTGCTCGAAATTTTTACCGATTTGGGCATCGGTTCAATGCTGGTGGCGTCTGAATATCAGATGTAATCGCCTTTAGAACGGCCTTAGGGGATTACCCAAATATAAGACCCCGGCTGAGACGGGCAAAAGGCGAAAGGCGAAAGGCGCTAGCGTAGCCATGCCCTTTGGGCTATAAGGCGGTAGTTTATTTAATTGCAAGCGCCTTACTGACGTCGCTTAGACGACCTGCCCAAACAGAATCGAAATGATATGTTTGCCAGGGTATTTGATTTAGAGGGCAGAGGCGTCTATGACTAAACACCGATCCGGCATTGAAGATGTCATAC
>JBCBZL010000434.1:0-2365 GCA_039815385.1 Cyanobacteria bacterium P01_A01_bin.114 | reverse complement strand
CCCAGCAGATGGCCCGCAATATCTACCGGGAATATGTGGGCAGCGATGACAGCGCCATGCGCAAAATTCGTGAAATGATCGTCGCCCTCAAGCTGGAGACGTTTTACAGCAAAAACCGCATCATGCTGCTGTACCTCAACCGGGTGTACCTGGGCAACAATCTCTACGGGTTTGAAGACGCCTCCCAGTTTTACTTTGACAAGTCGGCCAAGGATCTCAGCATTGAAGAAGCCGCGACCCTAGTGGGCATTTTGCCCGCCCCCAATGCGTTTAACCCAGTGCAGAGCTACGACGACGCCCTTGATTATCGCAACCGGGTGATCGAGCGCATGACCGTCCTGGGGATGATCAACCAGGAACAAGGGCGTCGCGCCCGCCGCTCGCGGATCGAGATTAGCCCCAATGCCCGCCGTCAGCTGCAAAGTATTCGGGCTCCCTATTTTTATAGCTATATTTTTGATGAGCTAGACCAGATTCTGGGGGTAGGGCTAGCCCAGGAGGGCAACTTCCATGTGGAAACCAGCCTGGATTTGGCCACCCAGGAGCAGGCTGAAATCTCGCTGCGCTCAGGCATTGTCAACCAGGGTAGCCAGTACGGGTTCTCCCAGGGGGCGCTGGTCACGGTAAAGTCCTCCACTGGCGAAATCCAGGCCCTGGTAGGGGGCGCAGACTATAGCCAAAGCCAGTTTAATCGAGCGTCCCAGGCGGTCAGACAGCCGGGCTCCACCTTTAAGATTTTTGCCTATGCCAGCGCCCTAGAGCAGGGGATTTCTCCAGGCACCGCCTTTGGCTGTAACAATCTCAACTGGAGGGGCCAATTTTTTGAAGGCTGTCGCTCCGGCGGTGGAGCCTTGGATATGTACAGCGGCTTTGCCCGCTCAGAAAATGTGGTGGCCCTGCGCATCGCCCAAGAGGCCGGACTCAACAATATTGTTGGCTTGGCCCAGACCATGGGTATCGAGTCTGAACTAGAGGCGGTACCGGGGCTGGTGCTGGGTCAAAGCGGAGTGACCCCGTTGGAAATGACCGGGGCCGTCGGCGCGATCGCAAACAGCGGCATTTGGAATCGACCCCACGGCATCCAGCGGGTATTGGACAGCAGCGACTGCGAAGATAGTCGCGATCGCAGCACCTGTCGCGTTATCTTCGACTTTGCCACCGACAGCATTGATGCCAACCAGGACGTACTTAGCTCCAGCACCGCCCGCACCATGACCGCCCTCATGCGAGGCAGCATCGACGGCGGCACGGGGAGAAACGCCTACCTGGGTCTAGGGGAAGCCGGCAAAACCGGCACCACCAATGACAACGTCGACCTGTGGTTTGTGGGCTTTGTCCCCAGGGCCGATCTGGTTACCGGCATTTGGCTTGGCAACGACGACAACACCCCTACCGATGCCAGCAGTGCCCAAGCCGCCCAACTCTGGGGTAACTATATGGAAGAAGTTGTTAGGTAAGCCCACCGGGCAAGGGCAAGGATTGAAGTCCGATTCCTGAAAAGCCATCTTAAGATATAGCTGGAGCTACGCATCAAACACAATTGCTGATGGTACAAGCCATTCGATCCAGTGATATCACATTAGAAAAGTTAGAGGCACTCTTTGGATTGAGCCTTACTGAAGACCCTGACTTTTTTTTGGAATGGCAAACTCCGGCCATAGAGCTTACTGAGACAGAGATTCAAAGACTAGATCAAGTAAAGCGTCATTTTCGATATCTGCTGCGACAGCCGCCTGTTTTAGAGGGAGTGGTAAAAATGGTGATGTTGTCACCACTGTTAGAGCTAGCCGGTTTTTATGATGCACCATTTCAGATCCGTACCGAGGCTGAAATCACTATCAGCAGTTTAGATTCAGATAGCGACACGATGGTTCGCGGTGCTATAGATGTCTTAGTGCTCATGGAGACGCTATGGCTATTGGTGATTGAATCTAAAATGAGCGATTTCTCGCTGACTAAGGCGCTGGCCCAAGCCCTAAGCTATATGCTGGCTAGCCCTGAATCTATCACTTTTGGGATGATCACTAATGGTACTGACTTTGTCTTTCTCAAAGTAAATACTGAAAAGGCCGCTATTTACAGTAGCTCAAAAGTGTTTTCCCTGTTGGTTTCATCGGTTCAGCCAATCGCCTCAAGCACAGCCTCGCCAAGCCCAGCGGGGCTTTCGGCCACCACGATGCCGGCCGACCTCATCGCTTCGATCTTGCTTTCCGCATCGCCTTTGCTACATAATCTGCCTGTTGATAAGCCCGATAAAACTCGCGATCGCTTTGTAACTTAATAATATGATCTACGTTAGGTGTAAAGACAACACCTCCTGTTTTGAGGTTTTCTAGTAACGTTTGACGAGAGATATTGTCGATTT
>JBCBZL010000234.1:0-7930 GCA_039815385.1 Cyanobacteria bacterium P01_A01_bin.114 | reverse complement strand
TTTCGTACCTCCGTTGATACTCTCGTCTTCCTCTTGCAAGGATAGTTCATTTCCACCAACCTGGGAAGCCATTTCCATTTCATTGTCTTCACCGAATACTGAATCAAAGCTCGACCCTGATCGGCTTGCCGCTCTAGGTAAAGCCGACCGATGCCCTCGGTGACGACTCGACTGAGCAGCTCCTGCGTCAAGGCCTTGGGGGATAGCTGGCGCAGGGTATTGATGGGCTGATGCGGGTACTGAGATGGCAGTGGCAGATCGAGGGGACCTTTGCTGCTAGCTGATAAAGGCTCAGGTGCGGGTATCGATTTTGAGGCGGGTGTCGGTTTTGAGGCGGTGACTTTTAGGTTTTTCTGGGCTGCGATGGGCGAGGCGGGGGCCACAGGCGCTTCTTTGAAGGGTGTTTCTTTGAGGGGTTTGGGGGGACTCGCTGTTTTTACGGGCGCTGTGGATGTGGGTGCTGCGGACGCGGAGACCGCGGCAGCTTTCGCAGAGGCTGCGGGCACTGCGGGGCTGGGTGTCTGAGAAACAGGGGATGTCTGAGGGCTGGACGCCTGGGGGGTAGGTGCCTGAGGCGGGCGCGATGCTTTGGCGGAGGCGGGTGGGCCGGCTTTGAGGTCAACCCCGGTAGGGGCTGTTGAGCTGGTGGGGGCTGCCGAACGGGATGAGGAGAGCGGCGATGATGCTTTAACAGGCTCGGTGGGGAGCTCGGTGGGGGCACTGACTACTAAAGTCGGTGATTCTTGAAAGCTGTTGTCGGGCTTGGGCTTGGGTGAGGGAGACGGCTCAGACTGCTGGCGAGACTTGGCCGAGTGACTCAAAAACTTAGAGAGGATCTCACGGTGCCAATCGGAGGGAATCTGGCGGGGCACAATTGAGCAGTTGATGTAGGAAACCAGACGACGTACATAGTCGGCAGCGGCATGATCGTTCGGGTTTACCATACCCAGGTTTAAGTAGCTTCCCTCAATTGATAATGGCAATACTTGGTAATATAAACAGGCCTCAAACGGAAGAATGCCCTCGATCAGGACAAACATTTGTTTGAGGTCAGCCTTATCAATCACATCAATAGAGCCGCCCGACGGGGTCTCTGCCTGCTGATCTTGAGGAGTCTCTGGCATGGTCAAGATAGATGCTAAGGGTATTTATATAGCTTCTAGAGCAAAGTGCAGGGATCCGCATAGTTTTTAGCTAGAACTTCTTAAAAGCTTCTTAAAAATAAATGCCCACGAACAATGCTGGCTGGATCAATTTTTGCTGGGGCAGTGGCGATAGAGCACCTGGCGACATGCGATCTGGCGACATGCAGTCGGGGGCGCATCAGGGGCTTACCCCTCCTGGCTAGCTCCCTGGCTTCTAAGCTCTTGGGCAGACAAATATAGCTTAGCCCATTCGCTCATGACCTGTTTGGGTTTGAGGTTCAGGCTTTGGGCGATTTGCTCAACCGCATGACCGGCCTTGAAGGCTGATAAAAGCTGCTGCTGTGGCTCGGAGAGCGCTTGCCAGTAAACTTGCCACTCAACCGGGGTCAGGCCCAGGTTGTGCTCCTTAAGGGAGGTTTTAAGCCAGCCAAACACCAGGTCAGGCTTTTCTTTGAGGGTAAAAATACGAATCGCGTGGTAGCTGATTTTTTCGCGCAGTCGATAGACCTGTTTGACCGATAGGTTGAGCTGTTTGGCAATGGCCTCTTGGGCATAGCCTTGCAAATGAAGCTCTAGCCATTGAGCAGCTGTTTCGTCCAGGTTTTCACCAAGATAATCTACAAAGGTTTGTTTAACCTGTGACCGTAGTGTTTGCTGTTCTTCAAAGTCTTGCTGCTCTTGATAGGTGTCTAGAGCTTCGAAATCTAGCAGGCTCAGAGTCCCATCGGCGTCATCGGTGCCAATCTCTTCAGAGATCAGATAGATGAGTTCGCTGCTGGGAACCTGGGTCATGCCGCCTCGCTGAGACCGCCGCAGATAGTTGACAAATCGGTAAACTAGCAGAGGTTGATTGCGGATGGGGCGCAGGCAATATTCTTCAATGCTGGCCAGTACGAGCAGATTGCGTAGCTGGGCGCGTTGGGTGCACTGGCTGATCCAGGCGGTTTGCTGTTGCAGATGGCGATCGCTTTGCAGCATTTCCTGGATGACTTCTTGCAGAACATCCTTGACGGTGCGCTGGCGATCACGACTGAGGGCAATCCAGGTTCTGACCTTGCTGCGAATCAAAAACAGACCGCCTAATTTTCTCAGCAGCTTTTGATAGGCGCGATCTGGGGGTAACCCCCAGTAGGTTTGGTGAAAAATACGATATCGGTAGGCAATGGCCTGCTTTGCGATCGCAAGGTCGGCCTTGCCGAACTGCTCTAATCGCTGAGGGTCTTCTCCCAAGAGCCATCCGACAATTGCGTCGTAGGTTTCTATTGATTGGTTGGGTATATCTTGCTGCAGGCGCAATCGCCATTCTTGCGCTATCGCTTCTGCCAATGACATGTTCAGACAAAGTCCCCTTATTTACAGAGTTGACGATGGAGGCGGGGGGAAAGATTCACCAAAAGCAAAATTTAGCCTCTCACTAAAAATTATTCATCTTGGGTGAACAAAATCCTCAACTTAATAGTCACTATATCTGTGAATGTTCAGTGGTGGGACATCCGTTGCCACGGATTACGCTGCCCTCGCCTTTGGAAAAGCTGGTCAGGGGTCAGTTTTAGACCCTGATCCTGCGGACGTTGGTTTTTGTGGACGTTGGTTTTGCAGGCGTTGGTTTTGCAGGCGTTGGTTTTTGCGGACGTTAGTTTTGTTCAATGCTGTCAAGGGCAGCTGGGTGCGCCTTCAGGCGTAAGCAGACTTTAGAAAAACACATCCTATAGGTCACCTACTGTCATGGCTTCTTCTACTCAGAGTCGGGGCGCTGTTGCCATAGCTTTAAGGCCATCGATTGAGAGCAGGCCGCATCAGTCTACCCAATCGTTCTTTAAGCGCTCCATTGATATCTTAGGAGCCCTAGTGGGGCTGATGGTTCTGGCGCTGCTGTTCGTCCCGATTGCGATCGCAATTCGTTTAGATTCTACAGGCCCGATTTTATATTCTCAGGAACGTTACGGTTTACAGGGCAAGCCTTTTCAGATCTGGAAGTTTCGCTCGATGGTAACCAATGCCGACGCTCTCAAATCGGCGGTGGTCAATGAGGCCCAAGGGCTGATTTTCAAAAATAAAGCAGATCCCCGGATCACACGGGTGGGTAGGGTTTTGCGTAAGACCAGTCTGGATGAGTTCCCTCAGTTTTGGAATGTCCTCAGAGGAGATATGAGCCTGGTGGGGACACGCCCGCCTACGGGGGATGAGGTAGCCTGCTACAGCGACCATCACTGGTGTCGTCTGGATGTAAAACCGGGTATCACTGGGCAATGGCAGGTCAGCGGACGGTCTGCCATTGGAGATTTTGAGGACATCGTCAGGCTAGATATGCAGTATCAGACCCTGTGGACGCCGCTGTATGATGTGCAGCTTTTGATTCGCACGGTGTATGTGCTGGTGACCCGGTCGGGGGCGTATTAGGCGGCGGGTTAGGAAAAGGTGAGCTGCGCGCTCGGGTTGAGCACCAGATTATCTCGATGGACGACGGTTTCAGCGCCAGCATAGCCCAGAATTGCTGGAATCTCGTGGGACTGACGCCCTTGAATTTTTTGCAGGTCTTGGGTGGTGTAATTGACCAAGCCGCGGGCAATTTCTTGACCGCTGCGATCGCACAGCAGCACCGCATCCTGACGCTGGAATTCTCCCTCTATGTCAGTAATCCCAGCGGGTAAGAGCGATTTTCCTAGCTGATAAATCGCGTTGACTGCGCCTTCGTCTAAGTAGAGTCGCCCGGTGGGCACCACGCTGTGGGCGATCCAACGTTTGCGGGCACTGGCTGCGCTGGTTTGCGGGGCAAACTGGGTGCCCAGGGCCTCCCCCACCAAAATTTTGAGAATATTGCCGGGCTGCTGACCGTCGGTAATCACCATGCGAATACCGGCAGATGTAGCAATCCGGGCTGCTTCTAGCTTGGTGACCATGCCACCCGTTCCCCAGGCTGAGCCCTGATTGCCCACATCAATCTCGAGCTCGTCTAGCTGATTGACCAGGCTAATGGGCTGGGCATCTGGGTTATGACGCGGGTCAGCCGAATATAGCCGATCAACATCGGTGAGCAAAAACAGCCAGTCTGCCCCCACTAAACTGGCCACCAGGGCCGAGAGCGTGTCGTTATCACCAAATTTAAGCTCGTCCACAGCAACGGTATCGTTTTCGTTGACGATGGGAATCACGCCCAGCTGCAGCAGCTG
Source organism: Cyanobacteria bacterium P01_A01_bin.114 (assembly GCA_039815385.1). GTDB lineage: Bacteria > Cyanobacteriota > Cyanobacteriia > Phormidesmidales > Phormidesmidaceae > SIO4C1. The sequence continues at coordinate 3,615 of JBCBZL010000234.1, read as the reverse complement.
TCGAAAGGTGCGATAGCTGTTGACATAGCGAGAGCGCTGGACGAGGTCGCTGCGGGTTAACAACACCTGAGCAATCGGCTGATCAACGATGGTAAAAAAATCATCATAGACCCGCATGAGGCGACCTTGCCCCACGGCGGCCACGGCCTGCTTCATGGAAATCGTCGCTGGTCTTTCTGACAACCCCAGCCGGGCACAGCCCACCCCCACCGCCCCCGACGAGACCAAGATCACCCGGTGACCCTGCCGTCGTAGCTGAGCGAGTGTTTCGACTAAATGGGCAATGGTAGAAAGAGCCAGATAGCCTGTATCAGGCTGCGTCAGACTGGACGTCCCGATCTTGACGACGAGGGTCTGGGGCGTCTGCGTCTCAAAAGTCTGCATTTCATAAAAATCGGGGATGTAGCGATGCCACATCCCCAACCATAAATGTTTGCGCGCATTTATGAAACAGGATCTTTATTAAAAGCTGATCCCATCTAATTAGCTTTATGATCCCAACAAATGCACCCTTATCGAGCGTTTTTAAGATTCTCTTTAGATTTGTCGGGCCTGATCAAGAGAGCCCCTTTAGAGTGACGCCTAACCGCGCCGATAGCCAACTCTCAAAGGTGTGAATACACTTTCTAGGGTTGTCTACCTGCGGATCGGCCATGGGCTCAACCAGGATGGTGAACATGCCTAATCGATTACCCGCGAGGACGTCGGTAAATAGCCGATCGCCGACCATTGCGATCTGATGGGGGGGCAGGTTCAAAATGGCAGCGGCTTTGCGCAGCTTTCGGCGTGAGGGTTTGCCAGCGCCCGTAAAGTAAGGCACCTGCATGGCATCGGCAATCCGTTGGATACGAGTTTGGTTGAGATTATTGCTCACCAATACAATCTCAACCCTTGACTGAGCTGCCTTTGCCCACTGGGCGACTTCAGCCAGCAGCTCACTTTGGTGAAAAGAAATCAGGGTGTCATCGACGTCTAGGATAAGCCCTCGCAAGTCATGCTGCTCAATGAGCTCTGGTGTGAGTCCCAAAATTGAATGCCCCAGCACCAAATTTGGCTGCAACCATTTTTCCCAATGAACCATGCTAACGTTTTCTCCTTTTGCCCAATCCCAGCTGTTTGCCCAATCCCAACTGGGAGTTTTAGTTTGTTCCACCACTCATTGACTAGCCTGCCTATTGCCCTGCTTCAATGCCATCCCGGATTCGCGCCTGGGCACTTTCGTGTTCGGCCAGGGTTTGGCTAAATACATGGGTACCGTCGTAGCGGGCCACAAAGTAGAGAAACTCAGTATACCCAGGATTGGTAGAGGCTTTGAGGCTGGCGACACCGGGGCTGGCAATTGGGGTCGGGGGCAGCCCCGGGTTGATGTAAGTGTTGTAAGGATTGGGTGTGTTAACCTGGGCCAGGGTGAGCGGGTTTTCAGGCGTTTGGGTAACGCCTAGACCGTACTCTACCGTGGGGTCGGCTCCCAAGGCGATACCTTCTTCTAAGCGTCGAGCAAAAACACTGGCAATGGTCGGCCGCTCTTCGGCAATGACCGCTTCTAGCTCGACAATGCTGGCCAGGGTCACCCATTCGTGCAGCGCATAGGGGCTCGATTGTTGCTGGTAAACCGGCAGGGCAATCTGTTCAAAGCGAGTGAGCATGATGTCAATAATAGACTCGGCGGAGATCGCATCGCCGGGTAGCTGATAGGTATCGGGATAAAGGTAGCCCTCTAGATGGGGCAAAGACTGAGGAAGCCAGGGATAGCGATCGTAGGGAATTTGTTCGGTGGCGGCGATAAAGTCATCGGCGGACACCAATCCCTGAGATTCTAACGCAGCGGCCATTTGGCGACGATTCCACCCCTCTGGGATGGTAAAGCCCAGCTGCACCACATCGCCGCTCCAAATTTGGTTGGCGATGGTCTCAAGGGGCTGGGTGGGTGAAAGGGCATAGGTGCCCGCTTGAAACCCGCCGTCTGAATCTCGCATCGTCTTAAACCGGGTCCAGAGTTTCCAGGCAGTGGTTGAGTGGATTAGCCCGGCGGCTTCGAGATCGCGACCAATTTGTTGGGCAGAGGTGCCATTCGGGATTTGAATTTGGACCAGGCTACTGTCTTCGGCCTCGCTAGAGACGGTCACCGGGCCGCTGGCCCAGCTCCACCAGGTCCAACCCTGCCAGGCGGCACCCGCTAAAGCGGCAGGGAGAATGCCTAGGAAAAATAATCGTTTGAAAAAACCTGATTTCTTCATAGAAGCGGGGGGCAGATGTTCTATTCGTTAACGACGCTCAATATTGATTCAGGGGCAATTCAATCAAGGTCAAGTCAAGGTCAAGTCAAGGTGTCAATCTAAAACATCAAAAAGCTGATCTTCGAGCTGAGATTGAATTTGCTCAAATTCTTCAGGCGAGAGTAGGGTGGTGTTGCCTTTGCGATCGCGCTTTGCAAAGAATAGCAGAGGTTCTAACGGAGTACAGAGGGTATATTGTTCATCTTTGTGGAAAAACGAGGCCAGCATCTGGAATTCATCCAGGGTAGGCTCGCCGTCGTCATTAGCCACCTCCAGGGAAAAGCAGCTATCGTCTTGGGGGTCGGGCAGCTCCCCAGCGGCGGTCAGGGTATGGGCGCTGCGCTGTAGAAGCAGATCAAGCTCGGCCAAGACCGCTCTGGCGGTCGGGAACAGCGTGTCGATCAAAGCATCGTCGACATCGGCTAGCAGTTCCTCTTCGTCTTCTTCAGACTGCCAGACAAAAATTTCAATGGGGGCGTTGACCGGGAGTAGCAGCAGATAATCTTGCTCCTCAACGGTCAAAGTTTTCTCAATTGAGCAGTCGAGGGTCAGTCCTAACTCATCAGTGAGCGTCACTGTGGGTGGGGCAAACTCGTCTTGGGGGGTTGACATGTCAATCTCTCAGTCAAGGGCTCGAGGGGCGAATGATTGAAAAGGATAGTCTATGACGGCGCATACGCCTAATGGGCTTGACAGACCACTAGACTGACTGGCTTAAAATCTAGCGCTGACTGGCCCGTCGCTGATCTAGCCATTGTTGCAAAATAATGGCTGCCGCTTTGCGATCAATCAGGGGGCGGTTTCGAGACGGGGCTCGATTTTCAGCCAAAATCAGTTGCTCAGCCTGGAAGGAGGTCAGGCGCTCATCGACATACTCAACTGGCAGTGTCAGAGCGGCGGCCAACCGACGGGTAAATTTTTGGACCTGCCGAGCCTGCCTGCCGATTTCCCCACTTAGGGTGTAAGGCAGCCCGACCACCAAAACGGTGACCTGCCGCTCGTTTACGAGCGCCCGCAGCTGCTCTGTCACCTGGTCAAACGACTGCCCTTCTAAGGTGGTCAACCCGGTGGCAATGAGGCCAGTGCGATCGCATCCAGCCACCCCGATTCGCTTTGTCCCGATGTCGAGTCCCAGCGCAGACACAAACTGGCCCATAAATAAAGGTTAAAATTTTATAGCGGCAGGTTGTCTAGACCGCTGTCGGTCTCAAAGTTTTGGGGTTGAGCGGCTGACTCGCTTGGGGAGATATTGCTACGAACGGGCCTGTCCGACGGTCCATTGGCTGACCAAGAAAACCGACCCGGAATCGGTTTGCCCGAGGGCTGTAGCCCTTGTAGC
>JBCBZL010000226.1:0-8286 GCA_039815385.1 Cyanobacteria bacterium P01_A01_bin.114 | reverse complement strand
CTGGCGATAGCCAAAGAGACCGATCGGCAGTGGGCAAGTCCCTGACCTGGGCTTCGATCAGCTGGATAGTTTCATAGAGCGCCTGACTCGAATCTTGAATGCAAGACTGCGCCGGGGTGACCACAGCGGCCCCGGTGCCATCCCCGGTTCGATAGCGAGCCGCCATAATTTGCAGCTGCTGCTGAAGCGTTGCCAGCGGATTTATCGAGAACGTCACCGGCTTTTTGCCCGGCTGGGCAGAAGCCTGCGCCTCGACTGGGTTCCCCCGATAGGTCTCTGTCAAAGCCTCTAACTTAATAATCACATCAGACACCGGACGCGTTCCCAACCAGCCGCGCTGCAAGTTGCCCATATACTCAGCCCAGCTCAGCTTGCCCGCCACAATGCCGTTGGGGTTGTGGGCATAGATCTGGTGATAGTCAATGTCGAAACGAAGATCCTGGGTTAGGCGATCGCGCACGACGGTCGCGATCCCATAGGAGAAATGACCCGTTACCGTGGCGACGATGGGGGGCGGCTCGCCCTGCTCACCCCCAATCCCTCCAAAAATGTGCAACACCAGACCCTGATCCCCTTCTTGCCAGTCAGGTTTGCCCAGCTGAACCGTGTTGAGGGTGCCTTTGCGATCGCGGGTCTTGCGCCAGTTGCCAAAATTAATGTAGTTGAGACCCGCATCACGATCTGTAATAGTTTGGCGGGCCTGCAATTCAAACAAAGCCCTCGGCGCAATCGCTCTGACGACAAACTGCCCCCGAGCATTCGGGCTGCCATAGATGTACCAGCCCGCCTCGCCCGCAGGCGAATTTTCAATCTGAGCAAAGCTGAACTGTTGCAGGCCGTTAATTGCCGGGAGCTCAGGCAGGTAGACCGTTTCTGACGCCCCGTCAAACTGCCGGGTCTCTGGACGATAGTGACGCACCCGAAACCCCTGACAGGTTGACTGACAGGCCGTGTCACCCGGTACCGATGCATCGAACTTGACCAAACCGTAAAATCGCTCAGCAATTTGAGTCGGCGGTTGATCAATTGTCAGCGTCTCGCCCCCTCGAAACTGAACCCCGGAAAGGGCCACCAGCACGTCATCGTGGGGTCTTGCCCCCGCCAAAGACTGGAGCGGCCCCACCTGTCGCCAGCCATCTAGGCGGGCGGGATGCACATTCCCCTGCTGCTGCGAGATCTCCGTCTCATCACGAAAGGTAATATCGCGAGCCACCAGACTGACGTAGCTATCTAACGCTGGGGTTGTTTGCCAGGTAAGGGTCATGGTTTTGCCCACCCAGCCCCCGATCGGCGCGTGGAGCACCTCAAACCAAACCCAGTCTCCTGGCTGGGCCTGAACCTCGCGCTGCTGAGGCAAGATCAGCCGCCCTACCCAATCGGCCACAGGCTGATAGTGCTCAGGCGTTGGAGCGACCTGAGACATTGGCAGCCCAAAGGGCAATTGGCTAAACACGTCGTAGCTTGATCGCTGAGTCGGCTGAGACACCCCCTGCCCCGTTAGACCGAGCCCAACTGCTATGAGCAGGCATACGCAGGCCAAACAGCCCACAAATTTGCGTCTCACCAAACTACCCAAACTCATTGCTGTGTCATCTAATCGCCATCACTAATCTGTGCTAGATATCTGTACTGGATATCTGTGCTCGATCCGTTTCTAGAATTCGACCCGCCCCTACGATAATCGGTAGCAGGGTAAATTTGAGTATGTCAAGATAAGCTGGGAGAAGTGCCCATAGCTACCCATAGACCACAACCCATAGACCACAACTGCCCATCAAAATAGCCCAAAAAACAGCCAGCCTAGATGCCTACCTATTTCTTCTGGGGAGCGGACGAGTTTCGGATGAAAAAAGCGATCGCAGATTTGCGCGATCGCACCCTCGACCCCGCTTGGGCCAGCTTCAACTACGACAAACTCCCACCGGAGCTGTCAGACAGTATTGTCCAGGCCCTCAACCAGGCGATGACGCCCCCCTTTGGCATGGGTAAACGACTGGTTTGGCTAACAGAAACCACCCTGGGGCAGCGCTGCCCAGACGACATTCTGCAAGAGCTCAGCAGAACCCTGCCCCTGATTCCAGACAGTACGGTCCTCTTACTCACCAGTAGCCAAAAGCCAGACGGTCGGTTAAAAGCGACCAAACTTTTGCAAAAGCACGCCGATGTCCGCGAGTTTGCCACTATCCCCCCTTGGAAAACCGACCAAATCAGCCATCAGGTATATCAGGTGGCCCAAGAAGTCGGTCTGCGGATTGAACCTAAAGCCGTTGAGCTACTGGCAGAGGCCATTGGAGCCGACACCCGCCGCCTGTATAACGAACTTGAAAAACTTAAAGTCTATTGGCACGATCAAACCCAGCCCCTCTCATCCGATGCTGTGACCACCTTAGTCTCGACCAGTACCCAAAATAGTCTGCAACTAGCCGCCGCCCTCAGAGACGGCCATATTGACAAAGCCCTTGGCCTAGTCTCTGAGCTGATTGCCCAAAACGAGCCTGCCCTTAGGATGGTCTCGACCTTAGTCGGCCAGTTTCGTACCTGGCTGTGGGTCAAAGTGATGGCCGACGCAGGCGAACGCGATCCAAAAGCGATTGCCCAAGCGGCTGAGGTCAATAACCCCAAGCGGATTTATTTTTTACAAAAAGAAGTTCGGGGCGTCTCCTCCGCTCAGCTGCAGGCTGCTTTAGAAAAGCTACTCACCCTCGAATTTAGTCTCAAGCAAGGTGCCCCAGATCTGCTCACCCTGCAAACTAAAATCATTGAAATTGCCTACGGGTTTAAGTCTGCCGCCTAGGCATCTGTCCAAAATGACGCCCCCCGTGTCGATGCCTGGCTCCTATTTCCTGGCTCCTATTTCCTATCTCTTACCTCTACCTAAAGTTCTTCTCATTCGAGCCGGCTCCCGAATATTGCTTTGAATCCGGTTAGGGTTGATAATGCAGAACTAACTGCTTTTGGGCACGTCCAGATCCATGACGCTTCACCTATCGAATCTGCATCTATCGAGTCATGATGTTTTGCATCGGCAGCGCTATCGGTGGGGGCTGCGCACCGTCCTGCTGAGTCTGTGTGTTGCGGCTAGCTGGGGTAGCCCGCTCAATCTGCGCTGGCAGGCGATACCGGTTGCCTTTGAAACCGCAACCGCCTACGCCCAAACGGTCACGAATGAGGAGGTTCGTAGCTATGCCGAAGCCGTTCTTGAGATGGATGATAATCGGCTCACAGCCTATACTCAGGTGAGTGACATCTTGACCAGCCAAGGGTTAGACGTGACTGACTACAACCTCAGCTGCCCCAATGCCCAAACGCTGACCGATGTTCCCCGGCAGGTGCGATCGCGAATTCAATCTGTGCTGGTAGATTACTGCAACGCAGCTCGCGCCATTGTCGAAGAAAGTGGGCTTACCGTCGGGCGATTTAACGCCATCACCGACGCCCACCGCGAAGACGAAGAGCTTGCCCAGCGAATTAAGACCGAAATTTCAACCATTCAGCAGCCTGAATAGCCTGCCTTCGCCATGCAGTTCATCGATCATGCAGAAATTGAAGTCGCCGGGGGCGACGGCGGTGATGGGCTAGTTGCCTTTCGTCGTGAAAAGTACGTCCCCACGGGTGGCCCCTCTGGCGGTAATGGCGGTCACGGCGGCTCAGTCATTTTAGTGGCCGAGGCCAACCTGCAAACCCTGCTTGACTTTCGCTATGCCCATATTTTTCGTGCCCAGAACGGAGGCCGGGGTGGCCCCAAAAACAGAACTGGCGCGTGTGGGGACGACCGTCTGATCGAGGTTCCCTGCGGCACCCTGATTTACGACGCCGACAGCGGCGAGCTGCTAGGCGATCTCGTTCATCCTGGCCAGCAGCTGACCGTTGCCCAGGGTGGCAAGGGCGGCCTCGGGAATAAGCACTTTTTGAGCAACCGCAACCGCACCCCCGAGAAATGTCTGCCCGGCCTACCTGGCGAGCTCCGCCGAATTCGCATGGAGCTTAAGCTGCTGGCAGAAGTGGGCATCATCGGACTGCCCAATGCCGGTAAATCGACCCTGATTGCCGCTCTCTCAGCAGCCCGTCCCAAAATCGCCGACTATCCCTTTACCACGCTGATCCCTAACCTGGGTGTTGTCCGCAAACCCACTGGCGACGGCACCGTCTTTGCCGATATCCCCGGTCTGATCGAAGGGGCCCATGAGGGTTTAGGCCTAGGCCACGACTTTCTGCGTCACATCGAACGCACCCGCCTACTGCTGCACCTGGTAGACGCCACTGCCGAAAACCCGATCGAAGACTACCAAATTATTCAACAGGAACTGATTGCCTACGATCGCGATTTGGCCGAGCGCCCCCAGCTGCTGGCCCTCAACAAGGTTGATGCACTTCTCCCAGAGGAAGCGGCTGCCCTGGCCCAAGACCTCATGCAGCATAGCGGCAGCGAGCCGGTGTTTTTAATATCTGCGGTGACGGGGCAGGGCACCGATACGCTTTTGCAAAAGGTGTGGGCTGTTATAGAAGAGGCGAATGCCGCTGAGGAAGGAGAGATCGAAGAGGAGAGATTAGGTTCGGGGGTTGGGGTTTAGGCCTCACACGGCTCAAAGTATCTATGGTCAGTGTAAACTCACCGACCTCAAAGTCTTTCTCCTCGTAGAACTTTGCTCTTCTCGAAGAGTGGAGAAGGATTTAGGATGAGGTAAAGACTGGCGAGTGCCAGATCGGACTAACTCCCACCCCCCTTAGGTTTCTTTGAGGTTCGTCGCTTGGCTTTGAGTAGGAGCGTGTAACCGTGCTGGGTCAGAGACTGCTGCAAGCAGTCGAGTTTGACGGTGGTGCCCCCATCATTGAGTACCATTGCCGTTTGGACAATCTGATTAATTTGCCCGCCGGTTATCTTTAGCTGATGGGCGATCATCTCTAAATCGATATAGGCTGACCAGCGCACCCCCTGGGGTAGGCTTTGCTGCCAGAGCTGCGATCGCAGCTCCGCATCGGGCATAGGCAGTTCCACAATCACATCCATCCGCTGTCGCCAGCTTGTCCTAATGCTGTGGCGATAGCGAACCGCCAATAAAACAAGTCTGCCAGACTGCCTACCCAACTGGTTTAGCCACTGGGTCAATCGGGCAGGCTGCATTGCTGACTGTCGGCCAAACCATTTTTGAGCCGACTTGACCAGCACCACCGGCATCTGCCGCAGCCTCTCTAACTGCATCAGCTCCTGCTCTGGAGAGAGCGTACTTAGATCAACGATGTATAACGGCTGGTCGAGCGCCGCTGCGATCGCGTGGGCGGCCATTGTTTTCCCGGTGCCGTTTTCCCCCACCAGCAACCCCAGCTGACCGGGTTGCTGAGTACCCACCTGTCGTGTTAAAACCTGTAGCTGCGATTTGACCGCAGCAGGCACAATTAACCGCTCCCAGGGAACTGGCAAAGATGTTGGCGCAAGGTCTTGCCCAATCAAGGCGGTTGGGCGGGTAAGTAACTGGTTCAGTCGAGAGGGGTTGGGTTGCTCAGCCAGCAGGTAGCTAACCCAGTCTGATTCGAGCTGGAAATGACTGGCCAGAAGTGTTCTGGGTTCTGGGCCGACACAGCGAATAATCTGCTGAGCAATCAGGGTACTGTTTTGAGTTAAAAAGGCCCGCGCCCGCTGTCGATCGAGGTCATTGCGGCACAGCAACCGCAGGGCAGTATCCACGGTGGGCAAGGCCCCCGTCTGGCTATCTTCTCCGGTTTGCAAATAGTGATATAGCCGACCATATCGGAGGTTGATTTCTGGGGCGAGGGCGAGGAGAACCAAATTTTTTTCAAAGAGGCTTAGCTTCAGCCGCTGCTTTAAACTCGGGATTGCCAGCCAAATCCCGCGCGCCTCGCTGGCTTTAACACGGTCTTCTAGCTGCTGCTGGTAGCCCTGAGCTTTCCCCTGCGCGGGTTTCTTTTTCGGCGGTGGCCCCTCATCGTAAGCACAGCCATTCACCGTAATCAGCCCCTGCCACCAGTGACTGCTGGCCTTGTCACCTGGGTTACGCGCAACCCGATTGATCTCTTGGTTTTTTTGTCGCTGCCGCGATAGCGTCAGCATGATTAAACGCTCGAGCCAGTGTAGCTCAGTCTTCAGATAGGCCCAATTATTCGTAAATGGACTGGGGGACTCGGCACTCATTCACTCAACCGTCGGATAAATTCTAGTGGGAGGCCATCAGCATCGGCAATAAACGCTACCTCATAGATACTATTCCCAATCATTTGCTGCTGGGGCGCTAGCAAGACCTTGAGAGGCTGGCCCCGTAGGGCTTGATTGGAATCTGCCTGGGCCGTCTGTTCAAACTTTTGCTGGAGCTGGGTCAGCCAATCGGGTAGGCTGGGCACCGCCTGGGTGAGGTCAAATGACAGATGATAGTAGCCCGTGTAGTTTTCATCGCTAAAGGCATCGGGCGCGGGGTGCGGCTCTGGCACCTGGATGAGCTCAATTCGACCGTCGATGTCACCCCGCCCCTCCATCCAGCAGGCTAGGGTAATCCCCGCTGTGAATCGCTCAATGATGGAGAACCCAAGCTGCTCGTAAAATGCGATCGCACGGTGAATATCCGCCGTCCGAATAGACGCATGGTGCATAAACCTGACTCAAAAAACGAATCTAACCCAATCTGTCTCAATCTGCCCTAGTCTGACATACCGACCCTACTCAAAAAACTTGAGATAGCGATAGTGGGTGGGCACCCCCGGTTCTTTCTCAAGATCAAAGTTGACGACCGCCCACTGAGGCTCGACCTCAGGAGACGGGCTAAACTCGACCGGCAAACCATAAAGCCGAGGTGTCGCCATGTCAACCTGCCCTCGCCAAGGGGTACTGTGCTCCAGGTAAGCATGCACCAAGTCTTTGTAGCGCTCTGCAATAATCACACGGGTGGCTCGATACCCTTGGGTATAAAGCCGATCGAGCGCCTCGTGGATCTCAAACCGAATGCCGTCTGGGTGAGTATGCTGGCGATACCATTCGTCTTTCCACCGTCGCCAGTGACGCCCTGACTGCACATGCACCAGCTCTTGCGTATCCGGATTTGCCTCGAAGGCCCCATGGCGGGGGCACAGATAGCTATCCGTCAGCGTTAACGCCGGAATCACCTGTCGACAGTGGGGACAGCATATCTCAGGACCGTAAATCGGATAGTGAGAGGCAAAATCAATCATTAAAACCTAGATATCTATATATAACTTTAGTCACATCTAAAACGTTGGGGCGTTGCTGACCCCCGGTATGAATGCAATTTGTGAACTGCTGGCAAACAGGAAGTATGACAGACAAACTCATTCTCTAAATCCGCAACGGCAAGTTTGGCCACATCTGAACTGTTCAAGCTGAGGAAAGCACTCAAAGTCTCAGACAGGGCGCGGCCCAAACACAGAGCATAATCGCAAGACTATGCTTCAAAAATACGCCTCGCTTCAAAAATATGCTTCAAAAATATGCTTCAGTCGCCTTATTATACTCTCCCCATCATTTGCAAGGGAGCACCTCATTTGTCAGGCAGTACAGAAAGCCCCGGACTAGCCTAAAATTTAGCCTGGGGTTAGCCAGCACACCCTGCCTGATTCTGCCCACCTATCTATTGTGACAAAAACACCCGTAAATTTTGTGGAACCTGATGCCCCTTTACTAAATTCGCCTGGGCAATTTTGGCCTCCTCCCGATATTTCTCAAGCCGCGTTTGTCGCCCCTAATGCCACCTTGATTGGCCAGGTACAGCTCAAAACCGGAGCCAGTGTCTGGTACGGTGCGATTGTGCGCGGCGATGTTGATATCATCCAGATTGGTGCCCACAGTAATGTCCAAGACGGCGCAGTGCTCCACGGCGACCCTGGCCTCCCCACCATTCTCGAAGACTACGTCACCGTTGGCCACAAAGCCGTCATCCACAGCGCCCACATCGAGCGCGGCTGCCTGATTGGCATCGGGGCTATTATCCTCAACGGCGTTCGCGTTGGCACCGGCAGCATGATCGGCGCAGGCGCAGTCGTCAATAAAGACGTGCCCCCCGGTTCCCTGGTGGTCGGCGTCCCCGGCAAAATCTTTCGCCCCCTGTCAGACACTGAGCAAGCCGACCTGATCGAGCACGCCCAGAAATATGAGAAATTAGCGCGGGTACATGCTGGAACCGGCAAAAGTTTAGGATTTGAGTAAAGGAAGACAAGAGGCGAAAGCAGCATTGGCGCTATGCAGCCGTTCTGATCCTGTGTGTCGCGGGAACCGTCTGGTTCAGTCAATCCGCGCCTGACCGGTTCCTGCGCGCGGTTCTGGGG
>JBCBZL010000254.1:0-7412 GCA_039815385.1 Cyanobacteria bacterium P01_A01_bin.114 | reverse complement strand
GATGAAGGTGATTAGGTGTTCGTGGAGGTGGCTGGAGAGATCGCGACCTAGGTTCCAGACTTGATGGCGGGTTTCGGTGTCGAAGTTGCTGAGGGCGAGGCCGAGGTCGGGGCTGGAGGTATGGAGGGCGAGACCCAGCATAGGGGTTGGTATTTCTGAGAGGGATGGGTTTTTATCATAGCGTTTAGGTGGGCTGGGTTCGTTTCAGGATCGGTGAGGTGTGAGGGGGGCTGCGCGGGACTTTCCCTCCCGCCCCCTCCCTTTTGCCTCGGGCTCTACGGGCTGCCTGGGGTCCGAGCTCCCCCAGACCCCCCGAAAGGGTTGCTGGCTGGGTGTTTAGATAGGGGTGGCCGGTGGGTTAGTCGATAGGCGATCGCATGGATAGTCCTGTAGGGGTAGTGCCTTGTGCCTACCCTTCGGTATCGGGTATAGCTTGACGTGTCCATTCTAATTAGATATAAATCAAATTAGATATTTGTCTAATTTTTAGGGTTGAGCGATGTTGGCGATGACGGTGCCGCAGTTTGAGACGCTGCTGGCGTTTTTTAAGGCGTTGGCGAATGAGAGTCGTTTGAAGCTGGTGGGCTTGCTGGCGCAGCGGGAGTACAGCGTTGAGGAGATGGCGGCTTTGTTGCAGCTCAAGGAGCCGACGGTTTCTCATCATTTGGCGAAGCTTAAGCAGCTTGATCTAGTGGAGATGCGGCAGGACAAGAATACGCATTTCTACAAGCTCAATCAGGAGGCGTTGCAGTCGATGAGCAAGGCGATGTTTACGCCTGAGCAGATGGCAGGGCTGACGGCGGATGTAGATGCGGATGCGTGGGAGGCTAAAATCTTGCGCAGCTATTTTGAGGCGGGGCATCTGCGAGAGTTGCCTGCGAGTCGTAAGAAGCGTTGGGTGGTTTTGAAGTGGCTCGTGCAGCAGTTTGATCAAGATTGGCACTATGCAGAAAAAGAAGTCAATCAGTTGCTCAAACAGTTTCACCCAGATGTCGCGACGCTGCGTCGGGAGTTGATTGGCTACAACATGATGCAGCGCGCAGGGGGGCAGTATTGGCGAGTACCTGAAACAGAGTGGCGGACTGAGGCAGAACAGCATTAATTTTCAGCGTTTTCTCAGCATTTGCCTTCGTGTATCCTGCTTTTTATGGGGGGACGTGATTGGGGGACAAAAAATGTACGCTACGCTTGGGTTTTGTCAGGCAGTCAGGGTATGGGGCTTAGACTTTTTATCTAATCGACACATTCAGAGAGTAGGCAGCATCGCCCCTGGTGGGCCGCACCAAAATGGTATAGCGACCATTGTCACTTTGGGGCAACATGCCAGACCAGGAAGTCACGGCTTCATTGACATATTCGCTCACCAGGTTGGTTTGCACATTGTTGTGTTCATCGTAGATTTGCAGCACTGCATTGTTGTCATCTAGCGATGCTGTTAGCTGCTGCCCTGCAGAGGCATACAAAATATACTCATGTTGGGTACCCTGCTCAACAATGCCCCCGTCGATGACGGCTCCCAACGTCCCCGGGGCGAACTGAATCTCCTCGCTTTTAACCACTGGCGCATTGACATCGGTCAAACTGGCAGTGTCTACACCATCAGCCGAGCGAGCATCAGCTGAGCGAGTAATTGCAATCAGGTCTTCGCGCACCCAGCCCTCGGCACCAGAGTCATTAAACCTGACTTGATACCATACATAGCCCTCGTAACGCGCCGTGTAATTACGGACTCTGACTTCATCTCCCGGCAAACCATAGTGGGAAACAGGGGCTGCCGTCGTCGGTTGTTGGCGGATGTTAATGCGAGTATCTGCGTCTTGACCGATTAATACACCGGGTTTATGCGGCTCCATCAGATAGATTTTCACAGTTGGGGCCTCAAACGTTTGCTTAGACGCTGCTGGGGCCGTTGCTAGAGGGGTCTGAGTGGCTGGACTTGTCTGAGTGGTGATATCTGTTGGCACCTGAGCGACTGCAGATGTGGATGTGGAATCTGCTGTACTTGGAATCGCTGGTGGCGCTGTTGAAATAGCGCTTGGAGTCGCTGAGGTAGAACAGGAAGCCGCTAGCAGTAGTCCTACAAGTGAAATAACACTGCGGTAAGCAAAGACCGGACGATAATCAGACATAATAGCCACTCTTTTCAGATATAAAAACAGAACTACTTCCTTTTTCCGGAATGCGGCACTTGATCAGGCAACAGGGCGATCCTGACTAAGGCATTCCTATCCAGATATTCTGTACAACTGCCTTGTCGTTGCCGAGCTCTGGATGAATCGAGCTATGAAATGCTGGCAAGTAGCAAATGTGACAGACAAACTTACTCTCTCAAAATCAGCGACGACCTGTCTTCAGAGTGCCCACAATCGGACTTGGAAATAATCAGATCTTAAAAATCTAAGCTTCAAAAGGTAACTTGGATAAAACGCCTTGACCCGCAGAACGCCTCGCCTAATGCTTTGGAACTCGCAAAACAAGACCTACAGCAGCGAAATCCTCATTGCCTTCCAGTTTGCCGTCAATTCGCTCCATGACCTGAAAGCCTTCAGAAAGATAAAGCTCTAGAGCAGGCGTATTGCCTTCAAGCAATTGAATTTCTATTGTTGGTGCTGAGTCTGCCACAGCTTGTTGAACCAACGCACGACCTACCCCTTTTCTGTAAGACTCTGGGGCAACATAAAGCCAAGTGAGTTCTTCATTACTATAAGCAACAAAACCTTGCACGACATTATCGATCTCAGCTACAAAGAGCTTGTCATTAAAAAGACCTTCATTTTCGGCAGTTTGCTCAAGGGTCAGAAACGCATCTGTACCTACGGTTAAACTCAGCTCATCAAGACGTGATGCGTCGTGTATTTCGCAAAGTCTAGGCCAGTCAGTAGGCTCATAAGAACGAATATTTATCATAAATAGCTTCCAAGAATGTATCTCATCCCATATGCTGTCGTGCAGGTGAAAGCATTCTACATTTGCCAACTCTTTGTTGGATCAGGCTTTCTCCTCTTTGCTCAGATCTGGGATAAGGGATTGAGCGAGGTAGAGCTACGCTGCGAGAAGCCGCTGCGCGTCTAGTACTCTTCTCGCAGCGTGGGTAAAGCAAGGACGTTTAGTGCCTCCAACTTGCTCAACAAGGTTTGATTTTGTTCTGGTGTGCCTACGGTAATTCGTAGCTTATCTTCCAAGCCTGGCTGTTTGAAGTAGCGCACTAAAATGCCCTGCTCCTTCAGCGCCAGATATAGCTGCTCTGCGTTTCCCGTTGGCGGGGTTGCCAGCACAAAGTTGCCATGCGACTCAGGTGCAGTGAACCCCAGGTTTCTCAAATCTGCTGTGAGCTGCGCTCGACTGACCTTGACCTTTTCGGCACATTCATTCTTATAGGCCTGGTCGCACATGGCGGCAGTGCCCACCAGGGTTGCGATCGCATCCACGTTATAGCTATCTTTCACCTTAAATAGCCCGGACAGCAGCTTCGGATGTGCAATCCCAAATCCCATCCGCAGACCTGCCAGACTGTAGCCCTTTGATAGCGTGCGCAGCAAAATCACGTTCTCAAACTCCTCCAGCAAAGGCAGTGCAGAGCCCTCGGCAAAGTCTACATAGGCTTCATCAATAGCGAGAATACCCGAGAGCTGCTGGGCCAGCGATCGCAAATCCGCCAGCGGGACGACGTGGCCAGAGGGGCTATTGGGGGAAGCGATGAAAGTCAGGGCACCTTGGGACTGTGCGATCGCGTCGATTGGCAACTGAAAATTATCCAGATAGGGCACCTCCACTACCTCAGCAGGCTGTATCGCCGCTAGCGTGCGATACAGCACATAGGTCGGCATCGGATAAACCACCTTGCGCTCAGCCCCCCCTGCACAGGCACGAATCAGTACATTCAGGAGCTCGTCGCTGCCATTGCTGACGATCACCCAGTCGGCGGGCACCCCCAGCGCCTCGCTGACCGCCTGGCAAAACGCTTTGGCAAAGGGGTCAGGATAGCGACGTAGCCACTCGCTGTCTAAATTTCTCAACGCTGCTAACGCTTTGGGGGAGGGTGGATAGGGGTTTTCGTTCGTATTCAGTTTAATGATCGGGGTGCCGGGTTTAGGCTGCTCTCCGGGTTTGTAGCCCGTCATCGCATCTACAGACGACCGAAAGTAGCTCATGGGTTTGGGTTGAGTCAACTTGTTTATTTTAGGGGAAGGGGGGAAGGCGAAAGGCGAAGGGCGAAAGGCGAAGGGGTAAGGGGATGCTTTTTTCCTTTGCTTTCTCCCTTGCTTGTTGCATTCCGTGACGTTGTTGTTCCGTATCACCTTAAACACGCTATGAATTAAAAAAAGGGCTGTTGTGAAGCAGTCTGCCTAGGATAAAACCTTTAAATAATGTTTAATATTGGCCTGCGACAAACCTTAAGAGATCTCTTGCATCGTTATCATCAGCTGGGCGATCGCAAATTTCGCGATCTTGACTTGCGCAAAGCCGATCTGCGCGGTGCTCGTTTAGCCGAGGCCGATTTTCGCAAGGCAAATCTCAAACGGGCTAACCTCAGCCAGACTGACCTGTCTAAAATAAATGGCTACAAAGTGAACTTAGCCAAGGCCAACCTACGGCAGGCATTTTTGAGCAAAGCCGTCCTGTACGAAGCTAATCTGGAACGGATCAATGCCCACCGAGCAACTCTAGTAGGGGCCGACCTCAACCGAGCCAATGTTAGAGACGCCAACCTCAGCCATGCCAATCTAGAGAGCGCTCGCCTAGAAGGCGCTGACCTTACCCACACCAATCTCTACTGGGCCAATCTCCGCCATGCCGACTTGCACAAGGCCAAGCTTGACAGCGCCAATCTAACCGGCGCTAAATTTTGCCAAACCCGCATGCCCGACGGCACTGTGCGGAATGACCACTGTTAAATTTGCAGTGCCAGCTCTAGCGTTTTCCAGTTGAGATGCATACATTTTGGCCTGGGTAGTGGGTAGTGGGTAGTGGGTAGAAAGAGCTCGATCACGGTTGCGCAAACCCACCGAGCACCCCTTTGCCTAAGCGAAGCCAGCATCCCTTTCGGGGGGGCTGGGGGAGTTAGGACCCCAGGCAGCACCTAAAACGAGAGCAAAAGGGCGGGGGCGGGAGGGAAAGTCCCGCGCAGCCCCCCTCACACATCACCAATCCCACAACGAACCCGCAAATTTCGGCATAGTGCAATTTGCCAGCCTGTTAACCTGCCGACTTTCCAAATTTCCTGAATATCCCAATTTCCTGAATACAATAGAAGTCTATCCAAGGTTTTCCAGACATTTTCCAGACATCTGAGGTGCCCATGGTCCTGGCTTCCACCCCAACCACTGATCTAACCGACTTACTCCAACAAACCCTAGATTCCCTCGACCTCGCAGCCGACTGGGTAGGCATGCGTGCCGTCCGCGAAACCGGCACCCGCCGCGCCATGCGAGATGGCAAACCCGAAGGCAACTATCGCTTTAACCAGCAGGGCGTGATGATAGAAGTCATGGTCAACGGCCAGCTCGGCTATGCCGCCACCAATCAGCTCACCCCCCAAGGGTTGCGTGATGCCGCCGCTCGTGCCCATCAGCAAGCAAAAGTCGCAGTACCCTGGCAAATTCACCGATTTACCCCCGAGATTCGCCCCACAGTTACCGATAGCTACCAGTCGCCTGTAGTAAAACCGCTCAATAGCTTCACCGCTGGGGAGATCAACGACCTGCTGGCCCGCATTTGCGATCGCCTCCAGGTCTCCGACAAAATTGTTCAAACCAACGCCAACGCCAGCACCCGCACCGTCGATACCTGGCTGGTCAGCACCAGCGGCACCCGCATCCACCAGCAATTTTCCTTCTTAATGACCCACTTCGGGGCCACCGCCCAAGACGGTCCCGTGGTGCAAACTCGCAACCACAACGGCCCCGGTGCCCACTGCTATCAGGGCGGCTGGGAGCAGTTGAACGAAGACGCCTTGTGGGCAGCGGTTGATCAGGTTGGTGCCCAAGCGGTGGAGCTGCTGACTGCGGATGAATGCCCTGAGATGACCACTACATTGGTGCTCGCCCCTGACCAAATGATGCTGCAAATCCACGAAAGCATCGGCCATCCTCTGGAGCTAGACCGCATTTTAGGAGATGAGCGCAACTACGCCGGGGGCAGCTTCGTCAAGCCCAGCGACTTTGGCACCCTGCAATACGGTTCTGAGCTGATGAACATCACCTTCGACCCGACGGTAACCCACCAATTTGCCAGCTACGGCTTTGACGATACCGGGGTGTCGGCCCAGCGCCAGTACCTGATTCGCAAAGGCAAGCTAGAGCGCGGGCTGGGCAGTCGGGAAAGCCAGCTGCGGCTGGGCGTAGACGGCGTTGCCTGTGCCCGCGCCACCTCCTGGGATCGGCCGCCAATTGACCGGATGGCAAATATTAATCTAGAGTCGGGCGATCGCAACTTCACTGACCTGATCGGCAGCATCGAAGACGGCGTTTTTATGGAAGCCAACCGCTCTTGGTCGATTGACGACCAGCGCTATAAGTTTCAGTTTGGCTGCGAATATGCAAAGCGCATTCGCCACGGCGAGCTGGCCGAGACCCTGCGCAACCCTAACTACCGCGCCACCACGCCCCAGTTTTGGCACAGCCTGGTGCAGGTAGGCAATGCAGAAACCTGGCGGGCCTACGGCACCCCCTACTGCGGCAAAGGCGAGCCCAACCAGGTGATTCGAGTCGGCCACGCCTCACCCGTGTGTGCCTTTGACAAAATCGAAGTCTTTGGGGGGGCAGGCTAATGAATTGGGAAGCCACGTTTAATCAGGTGGTAGATGCCCTACTGCCTCAGCTGCAAGATGCTGAATCTCTAAAACTCTCTTTGACGGCGGAGGACAGCCAGTTTACCCGGTTTAATCGCGGCAAAGTTCGCCAAACCGGCACTGTCACCAAAGGCGGGTTGGATTTGACCCTGATGGCCCATCAGCGCAGCGCCAATCAGTCTGTACCCTTCACGGGGGATAAAGCAACCGATTGGCCTGCCCTGATGGCGGCGCTAAAAGATTTGCGGGCCGAGCTACCTCAGCTGCCAGAAGACCCTTACCTGGTTTTGCCAACGACTGAGGCCACCAGTCGAGAAGTTTATGCTGGCCAGCTCCTGGACGAACTGGTGCCTGAACTGATGCCGCCCCTGGCCAATATAGATGCCGCCGGACTTTATGCTGGTGGAAAGACGATTCGGGCCTATGCCGACTCAGCGGGGGCTCGCCACTGGTTTGAAACCGATACCTTTACCCTCGACTATTCGCTGTTCAACGAAGAGGGTAAGGCGGTCAAGGGCACCTATGCCGGGCGAGAGTGGGAGACAGCTGACTATCTACGCAAGCTGTCGGCGTCTAAGCTGCTGCTGGCGCAGATGGATCAACCTCGTAAGGCAGTTGAGCG
>JBCBZL010000020.1:0-27931 GCA_039815385.1 Cyanobacteria bacterium P01_A01_bin.114 | reverse complement strand
TAGAAAAGTGTACCTAGAACTACCAACCAGCGATACTTAGAATGCTGGATAGCCTTGCGATACCAGTTTTGGAATACGTTGTTAAATGGTTTCTTCATGTCGGACTGACCCTTTAGGTGACAATCACATCATCGCAGTCAGCCCTGGGAAAGTCAGGTAGTGATCTCCTCTGAAAAAGTGGGGAGACTACACCGAAACAACCGTATACGGTTTTCTACAGAATTATCACCACATTGACTGCTCACCAAACATCTCAATCCAGGTGTCTTACAATAAAATAAGTTGCCAGCAATTTTATTCCATGTCTGAGCAAGCATCGCCCCAATCAACCCAGCAGAAGTCGGCCCAATGGAATCTGGGTCGTTTTTTCGAAACCCTCAATTTCTTTGAAGCAGTCCCTGTCGTCAGCTGGTTTCAGCAAATGTTTTATAACTCAGCTCCGCCACCGCCGCCGGCCCTACAGGCCAACGTCGTCTTTGACTTTCAGCAGCCTACCGAAGACCTGAGGCAGCTCTGGGGAGCCCTAGACGACGTGGTCATGGGTGGGGTCAGCGCCAGCTCGGTGCAGCTACAGCCCGAGGGGATGCTCTTCACAGGCTATGTCTCTACCGAAAACTCGGGCGGGTTTGCGTCAGTGCGCACCCGCAACTTTGAACCCGCGCTCAATTTGGCCAGCTACACTGGCATCCAGCTGCGGGTCAGGGGCGACGGTCAGCGCTACAAGTTTTTCTTACGCGATAGCACCGCCTGGGACAGCGTGGCCCATGCTTATTCATTTGACACAGTCGCCAACGAGTGGATCGACGTGCGTATCCCCTTCAGTGACATGAAACCTGTCCAGCGGGCGAGAACTATCGACTATCGGGCACTAGATCCCGGTAGGATCTACTCTCTTCAGGTGATGCTGAGCAAATTTGAATATGACCGCGAACTCAATCCCCACTTTACGCCGGGCGCATTCCAGCTGCTGATCCAGTCGATAGAGGTCTACTAGGGCTGCCCCAACCCCACACCTACCCCATAAGAGAAAAGCTGCGGGCGCTCCGCAGCTTTTGTAGGCATATCGATCTGGTCAACCCATCAAAGAGATCGCCCAGCGCCTAAATTTAGGCATCTACAGAGCAGACGTATAAACACTCTCGGCAAAGAACACCGGCTTTTCGCTAAATTCTGCCTCAATTTGCTCTTGAACCGACAGATCCCAATTGAGGTCATAGTCGCGCTCTACTTCAGCAGCTACAAAGGGGCGCAAGGTACCGGTTACCACGATATCTTCGCCGCCGTCCTCAGAGAGAGAGGGCACACCAAACTGGCTCACCACCAGCAAATCGTCTTCACCAATGATTTCATCGCCGTCGATGCTGAAGACATCTTCCGCGTATACATCATCCACGGTACCCTCTACCGCAATCACTTGGTTGTAGTACTGTTCCGGATTCTCAGCGATGTCTTCTGGATCGGGGGCGAGGGCGAGGGACTGGGCTAAAATAACCGCCTTTTCTTCGTAGTCGGCGTAAAGCTCAGGATCGAGAGTCAGGTCGTAGGTCGTCTCAATATCGGCAATCACTAGCTGGGCAACTTCGCCAGTCACCTGCACTTGCTGTCCCTCGCCTTCCGGCAAAACCAGTGGCTGCTCAGACACGTTAATAACCAGCACGTCATCGCCTTCAAATAGACCCTCTTCCTGCAACAGGAAAGAGGCATCGTCGATCATTTCTTCAGCCACACCGCGAATGGATACGCTCTCGCCAATCAGCTCATTGGTCTCTTCAGCCACTTCTTCGACATCGACGTTAGCCTCTTCTCTGGGCGTTGTCGCATCTTGGGCACAGGCCGGCAAAAACACAACAGCAGCCAGGGCCATGCTCCCAAACTTCACGACTGCTAACTGATTTAATCGAGACAAAATACTCATAGGGGTCATACTCGTAAACGACATTTCTCCTGCAAAAGTGCGATCCTTCGGGTAGCTGCTGCACCGTTGCAGCGCCATATTCCGTTCTCAAGATAGGTAAAATTACCGCTAGTCACCTCTGGCAAAAAGTGGAAATTGAGCGCGCTCCTGAGCTGCCTTTGTATTCCTCTAGTTAGATAGGCCGCGTTCAACACGGACTGTCCTTAGCCCTCTAGGGAGGCTCCAAAAGCTGCTTTGACAAACTGCTTGAAAAGATTTGACCCCAAAGTTTAATCTCTTCCTTGGGTAAGAAACATGGGCATTGACGGGTCTGTAATCCCAAATCTGAATGCAGCACCCCAATTCGAAATGGGAGCCTGTGGGGGCGTAAAACTTTATGCCCTTCAATATCGGGGATAGCTAGATAGGATTTCGTACTAAGCTTTAGGTGGGGTAATTTTCGAGCCCTAGATCCCGTCAAACTTCATAACTGAGCGATATGCCACAGTTTCTAGTTGCCAACAAACGGACCCTCCGAGGCATCCTCGCCATCTGTATGATTGTTGTGGGCAGTCTGCATTTTGCCGCGCCTGGGCCGTTTATCAAAATTGTGCCTGGGTTCCTCCCGGCTCCGGCGGCTCTGGTCTATATCAGCGGGGCCATCGAGATTTTGCTGGGCATCGCTTTGCTAGTGCGACAAACGCAGCAGCTCGCAGCTTGGGGGCTAATCGCTTTGTTCATCGCGGTGTATCCGGCCAATATCAACATGGCGGTCAATGATATCCAGCTTGAGGGCATTCCTAGCGGATGGTGGGTTCATGCCATTCGGCTGCCGTTTCAGTTTGTGCTGATTGCCTGGGCCTATTGGTATACACGCCCCAACGCCGAGAACAGAAACTACACAGCATCAGCCAACCACGAAAGCCTCTGAAGCAGTCTACAGACCAAGAGGCCGTGTAACGATGCAACAAGATCCAATCAACGGCTTGGAAAGGGGAGAGAAGATACGACCAGCCCATCAGCGATTATTCTGATACTGTTTTGGGGTGACGCCCACCAAGGTCTTGAACGTTTTAGTAAAATGACTTTGATCGGTGAAACCTAAATCTATTGCGACCTGAGCAATCGAAGCGTGCTTGGAAAGCAACACTTTTGCTTGAATAATACGCACTTGAATCAGGTAGGCATGGGGAGGTAGCCCGGTTGCTTTTTGAAACACCCGCGAGAGATAATAGGGGCTTAGCTCGGTCAACTCGGCTAAATCTTGCAGAGTAATCTTCTCGGCATAGTGAGTGTGAAGATAGTCTTTGATTTGGCCCACTGCCCCAGATTCATGCTGACAGCTGCGTCCATCAGGGAGACCTGGCTTGCTATACCGTTTGACCAAGATAGCCAAGGCTGACAACAAGACAGACTCTGCCTCTAATATCTGTCGAGGTGTATTTTGAGGATTGGCCTGCGACAGCAGCTGGTGAAACCGGATAAACACTCGGGCCAGCGGCCGATCTGCGATGATGGGCTGAGTAAAATGAGGGATCGATTGGCCCACCCCTAGCTGAGCAAACAGCGCCGGGCTGGGATAGCAGACCTGAAAGCTCCAGCCGGTTTCGTCAGCGGCAATGTTGCTGTGAACGGCTTCTGGGGGAATGACGACTAAGCTACCTGCGGGGGCCAGATAGGTTGAGCCCCGATAGCCCACCTTTTCAGCCCCTTGAGTCACTACCCCAATGCAAAATTCTTCATGGAGATGGCGGGGAAAGGTATGGCTGCGGTAGGTGGCGTGGAGCACCTCTAAATCTTGCAAGACATCGGTACGCCACGCCCTGGCCTGTTCGCTATCAGTTTGAGGACGCCAGTTTACGGTCATGCTGGTTTAGGTTGAAGGGTTAACAGCGCGATCGCACCTAGTAACAAAATAGCCCCCATTATCCCAATTAGCGGCATCGGCTCTCGAAAGACAAAGACCCCGATCAGGGTAGCAGTCAACGGCTCTAGTAAGACCACAATGCCAGACGCTGTGGCCGATACATGCTGAAGGCCCAGCATATAAATAGCATAGGCGATCGCAGTCGTGACGATGCCTAAATACAGCAGCCAGGGCAGCGCTTTGAGCCAATCACCCAGGGGCGGCTGCCACACCAGAGCAGGCATTAAAAACAAGGTGGCCGTGGTGAATCCATAGGCCGCGATCGACAGCGGGGCCACGCTCACTACCTGGGCCTTGGCAATCACGGCATAGCTGGCATAGGCCAGGGCTGACCCAAACGCGAGCAAGACCCCGAGCAGAAAACCAGGGCGGGTTGCGATCGCATCTGGCCTCATCACCAGCAGCGCAGTCCCCATCATGCCTAAACAAAGCGCCCCATACATGTGAGCCGTCAGCCGCTCACCCAGCCGCCAGGCTGCCAGTAAGGCAATCAGCAGAGGCGACGAGCAGATCGCCACCAGCGCCGTGACAGCCACACCCGCCAGCGGCACAGCACAAAAGTAGCAAACTTGATACATTGCAATACACGCCCCCATGCCCAAATGAGTCAGCCCTGTCTGACGCGAGGGCCAGCGCCAAAAGTGAGGCTGGCGACCCGCCACGATTAGCAGCCACGGCGACGCCAATGCCATTCGCCAAAAACTCACCACCCAGGGGTTGATGGGAGCCTGCACCGTCTGATTGAGCAAGACCATCGCAGTGCCCGTCGTACCCCAGGAAATCGCGGCCAGACAAATCAGGATTAGACTTAGTAGACGCTTTGACATCAGACGCTCTGACATGACAGCAGGTTAAGCAGCCTAGCCACTCTAGCGAAGCATCCAATCACGGTCTTGTAATTTCTTGCCCTTCAAAATCTATGCCACCAGCCAGTCAAACAGTTCTTTGACCGTCAAACTCAGCTCACCGAAAAACAACGGCATCGGCAGTTGCTGATCCGGTTCATCAAAAACTTCGGTTTCTTGCTTAGGGCGATAGATAAATACGGTTCGCTCAGCTGGGTCAATAAGCCAGCCCATTTGAGTACCATGCTTTAGGCAGTGAAGAATATTTTTAGTGACTTTTGTTTGGCTCTGGTCAGGAGACAGGATTTCAATCGTCCAGTCAGGCGCGATCGCAAAGGCGTTAGCGATTTCTCCCTTTTCATCGCGGAGAATCCGGGTCCAAACGAAAACGGCAATATCGGGAACGGTTGAGCGACCACCATAGACATCCGTAGGATGGCTTCCCGAAGGGTATGTGCATCGCAGTTCGGGGAAGGCGCGGGCAATGCGTTTGGGTTTGGCTACGCTGTTGATAGTGGAGACAAACTCCCCTTGAATCGCGCTGTGTTTTCCTTGCGGCATGGGTTTTTGAATGATTTGGCCATCGATATATTCGCTAGCGGGTTTGGTTTCTGGCAATTGCAGAAACGCTTCGAGCGTTAGGGGTTTTGAAGGGGTTTGTACCATCGGGGGCTGTGCTGTCGGCCAAAGTGCAGGATACGTCCTTATTGTATTTGCTCTACTGTCTTTGCGATCGCTCTCGATCGGGCTGCGATCGCTCATCCACAAACTGCACTTTATCAGTTACAGTCTGCAGCCGCTCATCCACCCACTGCACTTTACCAATCGCGGTCTGTACGCCTCATCCACCCACTGCACTTTATCCGTCGCGCGCTGCATCAATATATCCTGTGTACTCAATCGTGCCACTGCACGCTGCATCAATATTCGTTTGAATATCTCAGGTTAGGTGCTTGCCACCAATAATCCACCTGCCGTCACCCACCACCCACTACCCATCACCCTCTCCATACAAACTTTCCAGACCCGAAACGCGACAAAGCTAGTAGGTAAACAAAAATGCTGCACATCCGGCGGGGGCAAGATTTCATATACTTCATATAATTGATGAGAATTTCGTTTTGCTGACTTAAAACGCCCTTTAATCGTCGCTTACTATGTCTCAGCCCTCAAATTCGCCGTCACCGATGGGCGATCAGGTTGCCGAACTGATTCGTAAGGCACTGATGCCAGGCGGCGTCACCGTAGGTGGCATTGGGGCGTTTTGGCTGCTATTCATGGAGAGTGACATTCCCAAGGCCATTGCATCGCTGGTGATTGGCACCGGGCTCTCTTACGGCGCGAGGATGCTGAAGCCGTTGCACGAGAGCAGTCAGCGACGATCAGACTACCTCGGGCAGATGGCTGACGAAGTCACAGAAAAAGCCATCGCTGCCG
The DNA here is from genome assembly GCA_039815385.1 of Cyanobacteria bacterium P01_A01_bin.114. Lineage (GTDB taxonomy): Bacteria > Cyanobacteriota > Cyanobacteriia > Phormidesmidales > Phormidesmidaceae > SIO4C1. The sequence goes on along the minus strand of JBCBZL010000020.1, from coordinate 21,828 downwards.
CTACGGGCTTTGAGAACAAGTATCTGCTCTGTCAAGCTGCGGACTGCGAGTCACTACGCTCAGAAGGCATGGTTCAGCATGACGGCATCTTTGTGCCGTTGCTTGAAGAGGTTTTTGTTCAGCTGACGATTGACGGCAGCAGCACTTTACCCGGTTTCAACATCAGTGAAGGTAACCTGACTAAGACGATAGCGCTAGAAAAGCAACCCGTCTGGGATTTTCTAGCTCAGACAAAGCGAATAAAAGCCTATAAACAGTTAGCCATTTTAGCCTGGGGCGGCTATGGCAAAACAACGCTGCTAAAGCATATTGCCTATCGCTATGGCAAAGGTCGAGCCCCCAAAAACGCGCCCAGGCTGATTCCTATCCTGCTGGCGCTGAGAAAATACAGAGCGCAGCTGACCCAGGATAAACCACCCAGTCTGCCGGAGCTAATCAATCAGTTTCATATTCCCGACTTACCCCAGGCCCATCGTCTGCAGCCGTTGCCTCCCCATTGGGCGCAAAGCATCCTGCAACAGGGAAAAGCTCTGGTCATGCTGGATGGCTTTGATGAGATACCAAAGCCGCAGCGTCCTGCGGTAGCGCGGTGGATTAATCAACAAATACGGCAGTATAGCCGATCTGTCTTTATTGTGACATCCCGACCTAAAGCCTACAGAGATCAAGACACTGCCGATCGGCTGTCGCTGGCAGCGCCGCTATGGGTCAAGGACTTTGATCGACAGCAGCGCCAAAAATTTGTTGAAAGCTGGTATCTCTGCCAGGAACGCTACAGCGCTGGTGGGCGCAATACGCCGAAAGTCCAAAAGGATGCCGCTCAGGCAGCACAGGAGCTGCTTGCCCAAATTGAAGCAGAGCCAGAACTCATCGCACTTGCCAAAAATCCGCTGCTGCTCAATATGATCGCCACCTTTCACAGACGCTATCCGGGGGCAAACCTGCCCAAGCGTCGCGCGGAACTGTATCGCAAGATTTGTCGAATGCAGCTGCGCGATCGCCCCAATGCTAGAAAGCTGGAGACATTGCTAACCCAGTGCGAAGCTCAGACCATTTTGCAAATCCTGGCATTTGCGATGATGCAGCGTCGCTGGAAACGTATTGAACGAACTCAGCTGTTGAGTGGGCTCGCTCAGACTCTAAAACGACAGAATGAGAAGGTTTCAGCTCAGGCTTTTTTAGAACAAACGGTGCAGATTAGCGAGCTAATTATTCGCCAGGAAGATGAATATGAATTTGCGCACCTGAGCTTTCAAGAGTATTTGGCCTCTGCCCATATTGCCGCTAAACCCGAACGAGAAAAGCAGCTGTACCAATATCTCAAGGACGACTGGTGGAAACCGACAATTTTGCTCTATGCGGCGCAGATAAATCCAACAAGGTTGATTCGTGAAGCTATGCGACAAGACGCGAATGACCTAGCCTATGCTTGCTTGCAAGAAACTACTAAGCGAGTTAATGATAGCCTGGCAGCAGAACTGCAGGCGGTAGCCCGGCAGGTGCAGGATGTTCGCTATGCCGACTTAGAGCACTACTTAAAGAATCGGCAATGGAAGGAAGCAGACAAAGAAACCTATCGACTGATGATTACCACGGTTGGCAAAGAAGAAGGGCAGTGGTTTGATCTGGATGATTTGCTGAATTTTCCTTGTGAGCCGCTAAAGGCGATTGATGGTCTGTGGGTCAATTATAGCGGAGGTAAGTTTGGCTTTAGTGTGCAAAAGCAAATCTACGTCGAGTGCGGAGCGAAGCTCGACGGGAAGTATCCAAGTGATACAATCTGGAGAATCTGGAGAAAGTTTGGAGATACGGTTGGCTGGCGAGTGAATGGAAAGTGGATAAGCTACAGTGATGTAACTTTTAATACCTCAGCACCCAAGGGGCACCTCCCGTACCTTGAAGAGCTAGAAAAGATGATAGAAAAGATGATGGTTTGGGAGTTCTTCTCTTCTCTTGCATCGAGACTTGTAAAGTGTGAGCCATTCACCCGTTCCTAAAGTTTTATTTCTGGTACGCTATTCGCGAAAGCAAGGGCTTTTGGGGGGAGAGGGGGAGAAAGGGAGATAACAACTACCGCTGAATGACTTCACCAAGGGCTTCTTGAAGAACTTCATCACCGACACCACGACGCTTCAGACTGGCGATTAGCGCTGAGACAGTATCGCCTTCTAAACGCTCCAAGCCGACGCGAAGGCCCTGCCCGAGATACGCACGCGCTAACGGCTGACACTCAGAAAGTTCTAACAACGGCGCAACTCGCTTCAAGTCTTCAATGACATCTTCAGGCATCCGAATCGTGATTGTTGTCATAGGACGGTTTCTGTCCAACCGCTTTTTTAACGTCTCAGGTTTCATAATATTCACGTTCCTTTCGTGTCGCTTTACGAGACACCGCCACCATCGCATCTTATGGGTTCCCCGCCCCGTTGCGCCATTTACCAATCCGTTTAATCGATCCATTTGATCGATCCACCCATAAACATGCCGTCAGGGCAAGCACAAGGCATTGCCCCTACAGGGTTAACCCCGCCCCGTTGCGCCTGGGTGCGGTTGAATGATTTTTACAAACTGTCGAACCATAGGGGTCATTTCCCCTACCGGGGGATGCAATGCCCCTACCAGGCAATTTCGCTCACGCCACCTGCCGCTTAATCAACTGGGCGAAGACTCCCTCCTGTGCCGCCAGCTCGTCAAAGCTGCCCTGCTGCACCACCCGCCCCGCTTTAATCACATAGATGCGATCGGCATTGCGAATGGTGCTGAGCCTGTGAGCCACCACAATCCGAGTCACATGCAGCTGATCTAAACTCTCGCTGACGATCGCCTGCGTCCGGTTATCCAGCGCGCTGGTGGCCTCATCCAGCAAGAGAATCTTTGGATTTAACGCCAGGGCGCGGGCGATCACCAGCCGCTGTCGCTGCCCGCCAGACAGATTTCCCCCGCCTTCGCTAATCACCGTATGCATCTGCATCGGAAAGCTGCGCACATCTTCGGCAAAGCCCGCCATCTCAGCCGCCCGCCAGGCATCGTCCAGGGTAATCAACGCCCCCCCTGAGATATTCTCAAAGAGAGATCCGGCGTTGATACGTCCGTTTTGCAACACCACGCCGAGCTGACGACGTACCGCCGAGATATCTAACCCGGCCACATCCTGACTGTCATAGTAAACCGTACCTGACTGGGGTGTCTCAAACCCCAGCAGCAGCCGCAGCACTGTGGATTTGCCCGATCCAGACGGCCCCACCAGGGCGATAAATTCCCCCGGATAGGCTTCGACGGTGACGCTGTTCAAGATCAGGGGGCCATCTTCGCGATAGCGAAAGGTGACATGGTCGAGGCAGATACGTCCGGTCAGCCGACCAGGGTCAGACTTTTGAGTATCCACTTCGGGGTGGGCGCTGAGAATGGGCTGCGATCGCATCCACAGCGGAATCACATCCAGCACATTAATCAGCGTCTGGCTGAGGTTAGTCGCCCCGCTAATAAAAATTGCAAAGGCCGCATTAAACGCCAGAAAAGTCCCCGTCGAGAAGCCGCTGGACTGCATCGGATCCACCAGGGTGCTGGCCAACCAGAACAGCCCGATAGACGTCAAAGTCGGCATTGCCGTATTAAACACGCTGACCGCATCTTCTAGCCGCTGGGTACTCAGATCCAGACTCAGCTGCTGACGATATTTCTCACCCCACTGAGCAAAAGCGCGGGGCTCAGCCCCCGCAATCCGCAGCTTTGACACCCCGTTAATCAACTGCACCATGAGGCCGTACAGCTCACCGTCTAGCTCCAGCAGGGGGCGCTGTTTCTTCAGCAAAATTATCCCTGAAATCACGGTCACGCTCACCACCAGCAGCGCCACGAACAGCGCCAGCACCGCCATCCTGGCACTGTAGTAAAACAGCAGCCCCAGATTCAACAGCGCAAACGCCCCTGAGAGAATCGCATCTAGGGCCGTGCCGCTAAGCTTGCGACGAATCGCAGTGATACTAGACACCCGCGATTGCAAATCCCCCGTGGAGTAGTCGCGAAAGAAAGAGGTATGCAGCTTTAGCAACCGATCCCACACCGCCGCCTGCAGGGTCGCATCTGAGCCCGTCTCAATGCGCATCGACGCGATCGCCTGGGCAAATTGAAAGCAGGCCCGCCCAAAAGCCACCGCCAGCAGGGCCAGACCAATTTGGATCAAAAGACCGGTACTGCCGTAGGGAATGGCATCGTCAATCAGCACCGCTGTCGCCTGAGGAATCGCCATCCCCAAGAGACTGGTCACTACCCCGGTTAGCAAGATCATCCAGACATCGCGCTGGCGACCGTGAAATGCAAACTTCAGCAAGGCCCAGGCATTGAGATCGCCGCTGGGCAGCGGTCGATAAAAGATAAAGGCCATCGGGTCAAGGCGGTTGGCCACGGCTTCATCGACGGGGGTTCGCGCCAGGGTAACCGGGTCTAACAGCTCGTACCGGCTATTTTTGACCGGCAGCAGCGCCATTGGCAGCCGATCGTCTTGGGTATAGGCCACCATCGGGCCGCTATCTTGGGTCCACCACTGGCCCCGCAGCAAAATCTGTCGCAGCCGCAGCTGAGAAGCTCGGGCAATCGCCTCCAGCGGTTCTTTCACCTGCTGAAAATTTTCCGAGCTACCCGGCGGTGAAATTTCCACCCCCAGGGCATGGCCCACCGCCCCCGCCGCTACTAGCAAGGGCGTATCAGCCGAGAGAAAGCTATTGTCCTCTCGCTTGAGCAGGGACGCTAACCCCTGCAGAGCGTGCTGAGTGGTCTGCTGGTTAAGCTGCTGCCGCTGCTCAAACCGTTCCGAGTCAGCTTGGAGCTGGGCAGCAATGATGTCCTCAATCACTTTGAGGCTGTAGCCATGAAACTGCTCGGTGCCTCGGGCCATTTTCTCCATCGCCGTGCCCCCCGGTGGGAGCGCGTCTGGGGGATATACCTGTAGCTCCACGGTGCCGTTTGACTGCAGCCATGCCCGTTGACCTAGGGGAAATAGGCCCGAGTCTGGGGTAACTTTGGCCTCAGCCGCATCAAGCCATCGAGCCTCACCAGCCTTGATCTGGCACCACACCATCTGGTCACCCGCACTGTAGCGCTCTCCGTCTGCCAGTGAGACGTAGGGCGATGGGTCGGCCTCCAGTGGCGTCACCGGGGTCGGAAACCCGTCAATCTGGCCAAAGCAGTCAAACCAGACAGCTATCTGCACCGGATTGCTCGTCTGGCCCTGTGCATGACCGTTTTGAGAATCGTGTTGAGGGTCATTTTGATGGCCGTTTGCGTATCCTCTGGTATGGCCGTTTTGAGAAGGCTTTTGGCAAAGCTGCTGCCAGGTGACCGAGACAAGCTCAGTGGGCTCAAATGCGATCGCAACCCATCCATGCGCCACTGGCGAACAGCCAAACAGACACCCACCTGCCGCCACGGTAAACAAATAGCGCCGCGCCCCGGTTGGCCTACCCTCAGACCAGGCGACGCTAAACACCCCCACCGAGCCAGATTGAACCTGCCAAATCTGATCGGTCATATCAAGCCAGAGGGTGTCATTGCCCGCCAGGGTGCGATGGGAACCCGTCGCTGCTGAAGATTGAACAGAAACCATACTACTTAAGTGGGTGAATATAAATGGGTGATAATGTTAAACGACCGAAAACCTCCGCTGAGTTTGCCCTACAGCGCTGTACCAGAACTGCGAATCAGGCCAGCATAGTGGCCATCCTGCTGCCAGAGCTGATCGTGGGTACCTCGCTGCACCACCTTGCCCCGCTCTAGCACAATAATCTCATCTGCATCCCGAATCGTGCTCAGCCGGTGGGCCACAATCAGACAGGTACAACCCCGCCGCCGCAGATTTTGATCAATGATCTTTTCAGTTTCAGAATCCAGGGCACTAGTCGCCTCATCCATGATCAAAATCGACGGATGGTTGACCAGTGCGCGGGCAATCTCTAACCGCTGCCGCTGCCCACCGCTGAGGTTTTGCCCTCCTTCGAGCAGCTCGGCATCATAGCCGTAGGGCATCGCCAAGACTGCCTCCTCAATTTCAGCATCCTGGCACGCCTGCCGCAGACGAGACTCTGGTATCGTACTGTCCCACAGGGTCAGATTGTCGCGAATCGAGCCTGCAAACAACAGAATATCCTGCTCTACCATCGCAATCGAATTGGTCAGCACCGCCCGAGGAATCTCTTTATTAAGCTGGCCATCAAAGCAAATCTCCCCTGACCGAGGCTGATACAGCCCCGCGATCACCCTCACCAAGGTCGATTTACCTGAACCGCTGCCGCCCACAAACGCCACCCGCTGCCCCGGCTTGATCGACAAATTAAAATCTTCAATCAGCGGCGCATCGAGGGGACTGTAAGCAAAAGAGAGATTTTGGATATCAATTTCGCCAGAAAGCCGAAAAGAATCCCCCCCACCCCGTAGGGGCGTTGCATGCAACGCCCCTACGGGAGGTACAGGCGATGCATGCAGCGCCTCTTCGAACACCACATCGACCTGATTCTCTAACACGTCATCCAATCGCTCTAAACTCCCCTGCAGGGTTTGTAGCGTATTGGCAAAGCGCACCAGGTTGTTAACCGGCCCCTGGAAGCTTTGCATCAGCAGCTGAAAGGCGACCAGCATCCCGATCGAGAGGCTACCGTGGATGACACGCCAGCCGCCGACGATTAGCAATGCCAGGGTGGCGAGAGTAGACAACAGGGCAGGCAGCAGTCCCAAAAAACGGTTGGTCAACCCCAGCTCTTGCTGGGCATTAATCGCTTTGGTATAGTAGCCAGCCCAGCGCGCAAAAAAGTCAGACTCCAGACCCGAAGCTTTGAGGGTTTCAATGCTCTGAAGACCGGCAATGCCTACGCCAGAAGCTTTCCCATATTCCTGGATGAGGCGACGGTTGGCGTCGGTGCGCTGACGTGAGACCCACTGCAGCACAATCACGTTGATGGCGGCAAAGGAAACCACGATCAGGGTGAGGGGAATGTCGTACTGCAGCATGGCGATCGCATAAAACACGATCATTACCATACTGATGGCGGTGGTCGTCAGTCGTCCCGAGAGAACGCTGGCCACGCCGTCGTTGAGATCGATGCGATCGCTAATCTCCCCCGCAAATCGCTGGGCGTAAAAGCCCACGGGCAGACGCAGAACGTGCCACACAAAGCGGCTGGCCATCCCCACCGATAGCTTGATCTTCAGCGCCCGCAGATAGCGCAGCTGTAGCCCCGTCAGCACGGCTTGCAAAATCACCGTCAGCCCCATCCCTAGCAGCACATAGGGGAGCCAGTCAAGCCGTTTAGCCAGGAGTACATTGTCAATGAAGACTCGGCTGAATGCAGGCAGTGCCAGGGTGGGCAGCACCAGCAAAAAACCGGCCAGGCCACAAAAAGCCAGCGCCCCCATTGACCCTTCTAAGCGAGACTTTAGGCCCCGCCAGGCAGTGGCCTGATGCCCCCCAGGCGCAAACGTCTCACCGGGTTCAAAGGTGAGCACCACGCCGGTATAGCCTTCGTCAAAGTCATCGGGCGTGACTTTTCGCGGCCCCACTGCCGGGTCATTAAGATAGACATATTTTTCGTCAAACCCGTCAACCACCAAAAAGTGATTGAAATTCCAAAACACAATGAACGGCGGCGGCAGCTGCTTGAGACTTTCGATACTTTTCTTAAAGCCTTTGGTCACCAGGCCATAGTTGCGAGCCGCTTTGAGCACATTTGCCGCCGTCACCCCGTCACGAGAAACACCGCACGCCTGCCGTAGCTCGGCCAAAGGAACGTAGCGTCGGTAGTAGCCCAACACCATACTGAGGGCGGCAGCCCCACATTCCACTGCTTCCATCTGTAGGACCGTGGGGGTTTTGACCCGAGCCATGCTGTCGCTCCAAAAACGGTTAATCTAAAACGGCTGATCTAAAAACGGTTAATCTAAAAACGGAAAAACGAAGGCAATCGGGGCTTTTTCTTCTAAGGTGACCCGTGCGATCGCAGGCATCCCAGCAATGGGGGACATATCGCTGGTGCCGGTAGACCAGTAAAAGTTGCCATTTTCGTCCCGTTCAGGCACGGTAATCACCTCAACATAGGCCTGATCAAGGTCGCTTTCTCGGGCCGCATCGATCGTCGTAACAGGTGGTTCAGACACCGACTGTACTCGCCCCAGTAAACCGCCCGCCACCTGCGCCCCCTCCACATCAGGAATCAGCAATACCTCCATCCCCGGCTGAATCTGGGCAATCTCACCCGCGCTGAAGTAAGCCACCCCCTGCAAGCCCCCCTCAGCGGATCCCGTCGAGGCATCCCCATAGACCATGACTCCACGCCCCGTTGTCGTCACAGGAATACGGCCCAATAAGCTCCAAAGCAGGCCAAAGGCAAACAAGCCCCCCAGCGCCGCCAGCGGTAGCCAGCTGCGAGGCGTTACAATCTGCATCAGCTGGTCTAGCTGCTCAGGCGACGATAGCCGCTCAAGCGCTTCTTTACGAAAGATACTGCTCTTATTTTCACTCATTTAGTTTTCACTCATCGACTGCCAACTCCCCGACTGCCAACCCCCAGATGCTTTAGCATCCAGTCAAACTTCGTCCCCCCTTCAGACACGCGCTGTAGCTCACCCACATCAAGTTCGTCATCTAATGCAGACGAGAGCGAGCCCCGATCGGGATCTTTCTCAACCGAGACAACGGCTGATAGCAAATTGGCCATCTGGGTTGCAATCACCCGATAAAACCGGGCAGCAAAGGCTAGATCTTCCTGCAGCTTAATCGCCACCTGCTGCCGAGGAATCGCTAACAGCAGCGAGTCATCCTCAGCGTGGATTCGCACGGGCAGGGGTTGAAAATCTAAAAAGGAAATGATTCCCGGCAGCCCCCCGCGCGAGATATAGGCAATCGGCTTAAAGTTTTGGGTGGCCCCATGCTGCTCTAAGCCGTGAAAGCATAGAGACAGCGGATCGCAGGGGCGATCGGTGGTTGCGATCGCAAGCTGTCCGTCCAAGACGGTATACAACGCATCTACAGGTCGCCCCGCATGCAGCAATACACGGCCCGCCGCCAGCTTTTCAACCCGACCTGCGCTCATCATCCAGTGAATATCACTGTCATGAAGCTCACCAAAGACAAATAAAGCCTCTTTAACCATCTGCCCCGACTGATATCGCAGCAGCTCAGACTGCTCAAACAGCCGACGAATCCGCTCAGACATGATCAAAGCCAGGGCTCGATAAAAGTGAGCCGCAAAACCCACATCTTGCTGCAGCTTGCCAGTCAGCTCGTGCTTCGGGATCGTGAGTACCAGGGCCTGCTCAACCGTTACAACAGAAACAACTGGCGTGGTATTAAACAGCCAGCCCTCTCCAATCAACTCTCCTCGAGAGAGCCGAGCCACCTCGCCATCCCCATCGGACGAATGCACCGCCAGGTTGCCCTCTAATAGTAAATACAGCGAATCTAATAGCTGACCTGGCTCAATCAAAGCTTCAGAATCAGACAGCTGCTGACGCTGCCCGTGGGTAACCAACCAGTCAATATCGGGATTACTCAACTCTCGGAGCAAAATATCTGACATATCAACTCAACTAATTTTTGTTCTGTATTAGAGACCTGCATAGGCTCATCAAGGCCCGCAGGAGATGCCGACAAAAAGATGCCAGTAAGCAAGATGTCGGAAACTAGTTAGTCAACCCACACCTAGATTGAACCCCGTATGGAAGCATAGCGCCCCAATGGCAATCAGATGGCTTTTGCGCCAACAAAATTTAGAATTGAAAGCAATATCCCAAATATTTTTTAATCAGACTCTCATAGTTTTTTAATCTTTTAGGGTGAAATAGCCGCTTACGGGCTAGATTACGTTGATATTTCATTCGAAATGTTAATCAACCATTAATTTTCTCTCAAAAGGTATCGCAAAATACGTAATCAGGTGCTTTGCCCAAAGATTGGGGTGCTAGTATTGTCTATAGCCATTCGCGAATGCTAATGGAGATCATGGGTTCAGCTCAATCAAACCAATCGGATAGCTGAATCAGCTTGAGTTCTTTTTCTACTGAGGCAATTACAAATGGAAGAGCAAATTAAGAAGGTGGTCGATCAAGGCGTTGAGTTAGCCGAGGACGCTCTTAAAGAAGTCACGGGTGGCCAAGGCATTCAGCAGCGACGTCTAGATCATCTAGACACCAACGACCAGAGCAAGAGCGTTGACAACATTCAAGAAACTCGTCTAGATCAGCTAGACACTAACGATCAGTCTAAGTAAGTCAAAGCTTTTATACACTTAGCCGGTTTAAAGACCACATCCTAAGGGCACTAAAAGTCTAACGTTAAAAAAATCTTCTCTCTGAGATTTTCAGGGAGAAGATTTTTTTGGCCCTGACAGCGCACGGTCTAAAATTAAATATTTCCAAAAAGACCCAACACCCCCAGGTTTTACAAGCTCAACCTTCAACCGGCTGAGGAAAAGATTCGCCCATCAGCCTAGAACCCCGTACGGAGTTGGGACAAAGCAGAAAACACAACAATATTTTTTGCTTCAAGGCAGATCTAGCATTTGCACAGGAAAACCAGCTTAAGCACTTGCAATCCAATGAACCGCCGCCTTTCACCTTTCACCTTTCACCTTTCGCCTTTCGCCTTTCACCCGCCTCTTACTATTTGGGCAATTCCCTTAAGCTCCTATCTTCGCAAGCGCTTTAGAAAGATTCAAGTACATCTACTGGGCAATTAGCGGCGCGATCGCAGTAAATCCACCCCTTTTCTCTCCAAGCACTTTGGCATGCCAGAGAGAATTCAATAAGTTTTACGCAATTCTCCTGAGAGTCTCTTCATCCGGCTAGACACCCTGAAATATAAGCTCTCCGTAAAATTTACTAAGACCAAAAAACTTACATTGATGCTTTATACCTGACGACAAGCTGGGCATACTTCGTCTGTGCTACCCGTAGGCAACTTGCGAGTATTCGCAACGTAGAGCCGCGCTAACACGCTTCAAACACAGGCATTTACCGCATTCATCATTTTTGTCTCTACATCTGGCAGGCGCTGCTCAATAGTGCGCCTGAGAACTGGTTATGAAGTTAACATCTTGGGCTGTTTTTTTAGTATTGGGCTTAGCGCTCACCAGCTGTGGCGGCGATAGCGGCAGCTCTGGTGGCAGTGCAGCCCCCTCCCAACCGACATCCCGGGCAGTTCTATCAGCCTCTGCTGACTGTGCTCAACACTCCACTTTTTTCAATCAACTGCTCAATCTAACTAACGCTGCTCGACAGACTGAAGGGCTGCCCGATCTTAGCTTTTCATACCATTTAGGTGAGTCAGCCCAGGCCTACGCGCAAGAGATGGCAGACAATAACTTTTTTAGCCACACTGGCTTAAATGATTCAACCTTCGAAAAGCGAATCAGCGCCACAGGGTATCGGTTTCAAGCCATTGGGGAGAACCTTGCTGCGGGCTACTCAACCCCCCAGGCAGTGTTTGACGGTTGGATGGCTAGCGATGGCCACCGTGCCAATCTTCTCAGTGACAGGTTTACCGAAGTTGGGCTGGGTCGATTTTACAATCCCAGCTCAGACCACGGCACCTACTGGGTACAGCATTTTGGACAGCCCTCCAACTCAGCAGACAGCAACTCAGACATGTTTATGCCACAAACCTGCAGTGCCGTCGCGATGACAAGCGCCAGCCCCAAAAATGTACGCGGGGTCTTTGCCATAGCAGACGAGGCCTTGCCCAACTCAGCTGGGGGCAATACAGCCCGCTTGGCTAATACCTCAGCAACTTTGAAGGCAGCCGCGCAGGCAGATATGGCGTCGCCAGGAGAGATAGAGTCAGTGACAGAGCCGGGCGCGATCGCAGGCCTGACTCTGCTAGCCGCCTGCCTCTGCGGTCGTCGCCGTCAGCGCTTAAAACGGCCCTAACCCTCAGCCCTTTTCATCGTCTTGAGTTCGCGCTTAGAAAAATCTTCGCCCAGTTCATCAGGCAGGTGCTCGTTGAGCAAACTCTCGCGCTCGTAGGTATTCTCAGCAGTGGGCTTAGAACTGGGGTGATTTTCGTTGTTGCGATGGGCGCTCTGAACAATCTCTCGCATAGATTCACCCTGCTTTTCGACAGTTTTCTCAATGCGGGCTTTGTCCATCTCAAGATCGACGTTGTAGGCCACTTGCACAGACGCAGCGGGCATCGCAGCCTTAGCAGGCAGCGCAAGCACAGGGGGCACCACAGACGCAAATGCAGTCACCAGCAGTATCATCACCGTCATCAGACCGTTGAGCAGGCAGTAAAGATTTAGCCCCCCACTGAACCTGGCCGTTAAAGCGGCTGAGAGTTGGCGTAAAATCATCGAAATAGACTCCTCTAGGCTCACAGACAGAATAGGGCTTACGGGCAGAATGCCGTTACAAAAACATGCCGCCACAAAACCAGTACGCAGAGAGAACGGCCTCCCCCAAATCAGTTTTGCTGATACGACGGATCAAGCCAGCACTGGGGCAGGGCCTCCCCCGAGGGAAAGATTAGCTGAGACTTGCTAAAGGCCCGAGCAGGCTGCTCTTCTTCACCCGCCTGCTTTCGACCCTGAACTTCTGCTTGCAGTGGGCTAAACAACGCCTCTAAATCCATCACCTTGATGAGCGTTTGATCTTCACTGTGCTTAACAAACATGGATTTTATCTTCTTCAGAACGGCAGCGATTCAATGGGAGACATTTGGGAGCCCCTTTGATAGGTCAGCCCCCAGTCTCTACACCATAGTCGAGCGGCCAATCTACACACGTCTACCCGCAGAAAGAGTTGTTTCTCCTCACCCCTTCACCCTCTCATCCCTTCACCCTCTCACCCGTTCTTTCCTAAAGCTGTCTTTCCAACCTCAGCATCCGCCGATAAGATAGCCACCCGCCACCGACCATCAACGCCGCAAACCCGCATAAAAACCAGAGATGGCCGCTAAACGACTCAAAGCCTTCGTCCGCCAGCCCGCGGGTGAGGGCCTCAGTCATGTGATAGATCGGGTTAAACTGCGCCAGCTCGATCAGAGACTCGGGGAAAATCGAGGTGGGCATAAACGCCCCACCTAAAATCAATAGCGGCACCCCAAAGGCCGCCACCAGGGCATTGACATCCTCAGTGCGACGGGCAAACTGGGTGCCTAAGATAAACCCCACCCCCACATAAGCCAAAATACTCAGCCAGATAATCATGACACCCAGCAGCCAGGAACCCGCAAACTGAGCCCCTGAGAAAATTGCGATCGCAAACACGACCAGCGCCTGCCCCACCCCGATTGCCGTGTGGGCTAGCACAATGCCTAAAAAATAAGACACCCCGCTCAGGGGCGACAGAAATAATCGTTTCAGGGTTTGCTGCTCGCGTTCAGCCACCACCGTCGCGACGCTACCCCCCAAGCAGCTAAAAAACAGCGCGGCCCCCACCAGCGTGGGTGGGGCCACCACCTCCAAGGCATCGGGTAAATCCAACTGGGCCCGCTCAGCCGTAATTAGTCCATTGAGATATAGCAGCAAAATTGGAAAAATCACCCAAAAAATCAGGCTGCGCCGCCGCCGCAAGAGTTCTAGCAAGATTCGCTGTGCCACGGCGATGCTCTCACGCCAGTATTTCATTGAGGGATCTCCATCATGCAACCTAGAAAATATTTGTTCGTTAAAAAATTTCTAATGCTAGCCTATACAGATACTCATCACTGTTTAAGCTTTATACCGTACCCAAACGTTATTTGCCCATTCGCCCCTATTTATGACTCAACCGTTTGAGACGCTCAAAGCGATTACCCTGTCCCGGCGAACACTCCTCAAGCTAGGCGGCATGGGAACCGTGGGTGGAGTGGTTGGATATTCCCGCTTTTCTAAACCTGAGCCCACGCAGCATCAGGTCGATGCGATCGATTTGCCCCAGGCGGTCAGCCGCCCCACTAAAGCCGTGGTAATTGGAGGGGGCTTAGCCGGTCTGGCCGCAGCCTACGAGCTGAGCAAGCGCGGGGTCACCGTTACACTGCTCGAGCGCTCCCCCCAGCTAGGCGGCAAAATCGCCAGCTGGCCGATCTCAGTCAACGGCCACGATTTTAGAATGGAACACGGCTTTCACGGCTTTTTTCCGCAGTATTACAATCTGTTTGGCCTGATGGACGAGCTCAAGGCTCGAGAGAACTTTCAGTCACTCAACTTCTATGCGGTTGTCTATAAAGACGGTTATCAACCCGAAGCCTTTCGCCCCAGCCACTCGGCCTTTCCTTGGAATGTTATTGACCTGAGCCTATCGTCTAAAAATAGCCTCAAGTGGGGCATCAACCTGGTTAACCTTAAGCATTTAGAGGTGTTTCGCGAAATTACCAGCTTTCGAGTTCCCCAGACCTATGATCGGCTCGACCACCTCTCGGTCGAAGAATGGGGGAACGGCCAGTTTCCCAAGGGGCTATACGATCTGTATTTTTTACCGTTTGCCAAGTCAAGCCTCAACTCGCCAGATGTCCTCAGCGCCGGGGAGCTGATGCAGTTTTTTCATTTTTATTTTTTTGGCAACCCCGAGGGGCTGGCGTTCAACGGCACCTGCGAAGACATGGGGCGCTGTGTCGTTGACCCGCTGAGCCAAGCGATTGAAGCCAATAGCGGGCGCATTCTAAAAGGCGTCACCGTCAGTCAGATTAACTGGGACCACGGCAAAATTCAGAGCGTAGACTATCAAATCGGTGGCGTTGCCGCTAACCCAGTGCCTTTTTGGGTCGATCATAACCCGCTGCTCAGCACGGATGAGATCACCTATTACGGTGCCGGAGATCGGCTGTTTGCGATCGCACCCGGTCGCGATCGCGCCCTTTCTCTCACCTGTACCCATCAGGGCTGCAGTGTTCACAAAGCAGTCTCCGCCAGCGACAGCGGGTTTGTCTGCCCCTGCCACGGAGCCGCCTACGACGCCAAAGGCAAAGTAACAAGCGGCCCTGCCCAAGAAAATCTAGCCCCTTTCAAAGTCGTGAAACGCGACGGCGATCGGGTGCAGCTGATCGCCGATACCCCCAGCGCGGCCAGCCCTGTCGAAACCCTCGAAGCCGACTACTACATTCTGGCTGCAGATATTCCAGGGGTGCAGGCTCTGCTTGCGCTATCCAGCGGAGCCCCTGATCCCACCGTGATGGCTCAGGTTAAAGAGCTTCAGGTTGCCGACCCCTTCGCCGTTGCCCGCTTTTGGTTTGACCGCGATTTTGACTGGGAGCAAAGCCTGTTTACGTCCCTATCAGGCTATCGACTCACCGACAGCATTACCCTCTACCACCGCATCCAGGGAGACTATAAACAATGGGCCGCTGAGACAGGCGGCAGCGTTGTCGAGCTACATGCCTACTGCTACAAAGAAAAAGAGTTTCCCGACCAGACAGCCCTCCTGACCACCTTTGAGACAGAGCTATACGAAGTTGTCCCTGAGCTACAGGGGGCCACCATGCTGCATCGCGAACTGGTCAACCAAAAAAACTTTGCCGGGTTTCCGCCGGGCAGCTACGCCAACCGACCAGAAACCACGACCCCGGCCGCAAACCTGCTCTTCGCAGGTGACTGGGTCAAGATGCCCTTTCCCTGTGGCCTGATGGAGCGAGCTGTCAGCAGCGGCCTACTCGCCGCCAATGCCGTCTTACAAAAAGAAGGCTCAGCCCGACGCCCCCTGATGTCGGTCAATCCTGAAGGCATGCTTAAACTGTAGGGCGATATATAAGGCGATATATAGGGCGATATCAATACATCACAAAACAAACCTATGGATGGCGTCTCTCAACAGTCAAATCTGAGTAGTTCCGATCTGAGCTCTACTATAAGCTCCGACCAGAGCTCACAGCCGCGGATGCAAGCCGCAGCCCTGCCCGGTCACGCGGTGCGTCTAGCCTCTATTAACCCCAATCACTGGTACGCAGTGGCTCGCAGCTCTGAGCTCACCGACCAGCCGCTAGGGGTAACCCTATGGAACGAGGCCATCGTGCTATATCGAGACCAGACCCAGCAAAGAATTTACGCCCTCGAAGACCGCTGTCCCCATCGTCAGGTTCGTCTCAGCCACGGCCAGGTACAAGGCAATCAGCTTGAATGTATTTATCACGGCTGGCAGTTTAACGGGGCCGGGGCCTGTACGGCAGTTCCCTACCTCACCCAGCAGCAGCGCCTGCCCAGCTGTCGCCTGCAGACCTACCCCGTCCGCGAGCAAAACGGCTTTATCTGGGTCTTTCCCGGTCGTTTGGCAGAGGCTGAGCAGACAGCCCCCCTGCCCATTCCCGAATGGGCGCACTTAAACTACATCGCCTCAGTCGCCACCATTGACGTCAAGGCTCATTTTTCATTTTTGATTGAAAATCTGATGGATATGCACCACGGACGGCTGCATGACGACCTGCAAGCCTGGGCCAATCCCGTTTTACAAACCATAGACAAAAGCACTACCCGCGTTGACGCCCACTACGCCGCCGAGACTTACTACAAAATCGATAAAATCTGGTCTGTGTCCCAGCTCTTCTTCCCGGCCCTGCGTAAGCTGCGCCCAACCCGATTAGATGTGAGCTATCTCTATCCCCACTGGCGCTCGGTGCTGGGCACAGACTTCAAAATCTACTGTCTTTTTTGCCCCGTCAGTCCCACTCAGACTAAGGCCTATTTGCTGCACTTTACCTCGCTCAATGCATTTCATCGGCTCCATAAGCTGCCGGTCTGGTTTCGACGATTGATCAAAGACAGTCTGTTTAACTCAGCCCAAGGCCTCCTCGACGGCCTCGTGCGCCAGGATGTCTTGATGATGGAAGATGAACAATGCGCATTTAACCAGACCCCCCATCGCAAAGGGCCAGAGTTTAATCCGGTGATTGGCTCGGTGCAGCAGCTGATCAAATCCCAGGGAACGTTAGGAGCGTAAAATTTTATGCCCTGCAATATCGGGTATAGCTAGACAGGATTGGGGATTAGATATCAGGGGCACCTAGACAGGATTTCAAATAAGAAACCCCGACCAATCCTGGTCGAGGTTTCGGTTTTATATAGAGGGTTCAACTGGGTGGGGTGGGTTTGACATATTTAGTTCAACTGATTTAATACTACGAACGTTCAAGGTCCGTGCCAGCGGTTCAGATCACAGCTCCCAGGTGTGATCAAACACATGAATCCCTCAATCAACCGTACCGCAGAAGTTTTAGGCGATGAAAATAGTTTTCAAACATCATTGCCCCCCGCAATCGCATCCATATCTTGACCAAAGGTCAGGACATAGCCGTTGCAGTCTTGAATCGCAAATTCCCGCATGCCATAGCTCATATTGTCGAGGGGCCATGCGATCGCAACTTTGTCCTTCAGCTCATCCCACAGTGCATCCACATCCGGCGGATAGCAATAGAGCTGGCCAGTTAAAGTAGGCGACGTCGCTTTAGACGCATCGGTCACAAACATCAGCGTCACTTGCCCAGCCTTCAAAGCGGCCCACTGGGCGGGGCCATCGTCGGGCCAGGTACCCTGTAGCTCAAAGCCAAGGACAGTGCTGTAATAATCGATGGTTTCCTGAAGATCTTTGACCATCAGCATCGGGGATATCGCACTTAGCTGCATGAAGACTCACCTCTTTAGTTCATTTGTATTAAATTCTAGTTTTCCTTTCTATGAAGGCAAAATTGTCCAATAGAAACATTGCAGACAGATCTCAGTCTTCATGAAAAGAAGGGCTTGAGCGAGCCATCATTGAGCTATCATCGCCATCTGGATCAGGCGTTCAGATCACGGCATAGGGTGCAATCAGAGCGATAGGGTGTATTAGGGCAAAATATTAACGCGGGTGCGGTATTTCACATGCTAGCGATTGGCTCCTGTTGTATAGATTTGGCCTGTTGTATAGGTTTGGCCTGTTGTATAGGTTTGGCCTGTTGTATAAATTTGGACTGATGGAAGCACGCTCCATAAAAGCTTTATTGCTGTCTGTTGGCCTCAGCCTGTCGGGTCTCAGCGGGTTAGCAAGGTGCCCTGTTGTCAAAGCACAGGCACTGCCCCAGCTATCTCCCACCCCGATAGACCCCAGTACCCACTCGATCAGCGCTACCCAGCCGCTTGAGTCAAGCTACCTTTTGGGGCCGGGCGATCGGCTGTCTCTGACATTTTTTAACGTGCCCGAGTACAACGGTGAGGAGCAGGTGCTCGTAGACGGATCTGTAAATTTGCCCCTGATTGGTAAGCTACCTGTGGCGGGGCTAACGATAGAAGATGCCACCCAGACCATTCAAAGTGCCTATGCAGACTATTTAAGAACCCCCCTGATTACGGTGGATCTGGTCACCCCTCGCCCCATCCGGATTGGTATCTCGGGCGAGGTCAACCGCCCTGGCTCCTATGAGATTCCTCTGACTGATGGCGAGAACGATGACGTCCTTGAGTGGCCCACCGTGGTCGAAGCGATTAAGCTATCGGGCGGCATTACCGATCAGGCCAACATTCGACAGGTTGAGATTCGTCGTCCCCAGTCTGGGGGTGGCGCACAAGCTATTCAAATTGATTTTTGGGAAATTCTTAACACAGGCAATATCCAAAACGACATTACGCTTCGACACGGCGATGCCATTCATATTCCTACCGCAGCAGACCTCACCGCCCAAGAGCTGACCCAGCTATCGGCAGCTAATTTTTCGCCCGATAGCATTAGCGTCACCGTTGTCGGCGAAGTCAATGCCCCCGGGGTCGTCGAGATCCCCCCCAATTCTCCCCTCAACCAGGCCCTGCTCGCAGCAGGCGGCTTTGACCCCCAGCGCGCTGAGACCGACGAGGTGGAGCTGGTCAGGCTCAATCCAGACGGGACGGTTTCTCAGCGGGTCGTTGACATCGCCTTTGACCAGGGGCTCAATGAAGCCACCAATCCATCGCTTCGCGACAATGATGTGGTGCTGGTCGGTCGGTCAGGCAGCGCTGCCTTTTCCGATACCGTTGGCGGCATCTTTGGGCCTCTGGGTACAATTTTGTCCCCCTTCAGGCTCTTGATTGA
This sequence comes from Cyanobacteria bacterium P01_A01_bin.114, assembly GCA_039815385.1. Lineage (GTDB taxonomy): Bacteria > Cyanobacteriota > Cyanobacteriia > Phormidesmidales > Phormidesmidaceae > SIO4C1. Next base: position 2,841 of record JBCBZL010000020.1, on the reverse strand, counting down.
CCTGTTAGATTAACCGATTGGGTATCAAAACATTAGACAGCGAGAATGTTGTGAGGCTAAGCTAAGACCCCATGCAAGCAGTAGAGTCAGAATTTGGGCTTGGACAATATTGGCAAATTCTTAGGCGACGTTGGCTACCGGCCTCGTTGGTATTTGCCAATACGGTCGCCATCCTGAGCATCTTAGGTCTTACCCAGACCCCGCTATACGAAGCCGAAGGCAAGCTCAGATTCAAAAGCCGAGATACGACCTCTGCTCTAACCGGGCTGGGGGATGAGATTGGGCAGCTAGAGTCGCTCGATAGCAAAGAAAACCCAATTGCCACTGAGATTGGGGTCATTCGTACAGTACCCATTATTCAAAAAACGGTTGATCAGCTAGATCTGCAAAATGACGCAGGCGAGCTGATCAACCCCAAGCAATTTTTAGGCCGCCTTGACGTCAGCAACGAGCGAGGCACCGACATCCTCAAAGTGATTTATCAATCACCCGATGCTGACATCGCTAAACAAGCGGTCGATACGCTCATGTCGGTCTACCTAGCCGAACATCTTTTAGCCAATCGGGCTGAGGCAGCAGCGGCCCGAGAGTTTATTGAGAAACAGCTCCCCGATGCCGAAAACCGGGCCCGCCAGGCAGAAGCAGCGCTGCGCGACTTTAAAGAACGCAATCAGGTCGTGGCTTTAGAGGCAGAAGCCCTCTCCACCGTCTCCACCCTGGAAGAGTTACAGAATCAAATCACGGGAGTTTCCTCCCAGATAGCGGATACTGAAGCCCAATTTAATACGCTACAGGCCCGGTTGGGGCGTAACCCTCAAGCGGCCCTAATTGCCACTGCCGTGAGTCAATCTAGCGGCGTCCAACAGGTGCTGACGGCCTATCAAGAGGTCGAATCTGAGCTAGCCGCTGAGCGCGTCCGGTTTCACAACCAGCACCCGACCATTCTCGATCTCGAAACCAAACGAACGAACCTAGACGACCTTCTAGACGAGCGGGTTGGCAACGTCCTCGGTCGCCAGGCTCTGCCCCCAGAGGTCAACCTCCAAATCGGGGAGGTCGAGTCAGCGCTGATCGGCGACTATATTCGATTAGAAGCCCGACTCACTGGCTTACAGGACCAGGCCGTCTCTCTCCAGCAGGCAGAACAAGCCTACCTAGAGCGAGCCGGTAGCCTGCCACGCTTAGAGCAAGAGCAGCGGGAACTACAGCGCCAGCTAGAAGCGGCTCAGTCAACCTATGCCCTGCTGCTGCAGCGGCTTCAAGAAGTCCGAGTGGCCGAAAATCAGAATGTGGGCAACGTGCGCGTTATTCAACCTGCCCATGTTTTGACAGGGCCAATTGCCCCTCGTAAAAAGCTCTACTTTGTCACAGGTGCTCTGTTAGGCGGTTTTCTCGGCGTGGGCACAGCCCTCGTATTAGAAGCGCGCGATCGGTCGATCAAAACAGTTGACGAGGCCAAGGCGCGCTTGGGTCAGCCCGTGTTAGGGGTCATCCCAACCTTTGGCAAAGGGGGTCGAGTCAATCGGCTCAGAGATGCTGACGAGCGCACAATTCCAACGCTGGTGGTCCAGGGCAACAATCCGTCTCTCTCCAGCGAGGCGTATCACATGTTGCGCAACAATCTAAAATTCTTAGATTCTGATCGTCCCCCCAACGTGATTGTGGTGACCAGTTCTGTTCCTCGAGAAGGCAAGTCAACCGTCGCCAGTAATCTAGCGGCCTCCATCGCCCAAACCGGCAAACAGGTGTTACTCATTGATGCTGATTTGCACCACCCTATCCAACACTGGATCTGGGATATTCCCAATCAGGATGGCCTGAGCAACGTCCTGGTCGGTCAGCTATCGCCAGAGGAGGCGACCACAGAAGTTATCCCTAACCTCAAGGTTTTACTGGCGGGTGTTGTGCCGCCTAACCCAGCGGCGCTGCTCGATTCACAACGGATGACATCCCTATTACAAGACTTTAAAGCCCAATATGACTACGTGATTTTAGATACCCCTGCCCTCAGCGGTGGGGCCAGCGCTTCAATTATCGGCAAGATGGCAGACGGCCTGCTGCTGGTGGTGCGGCCTAAGGTGGCTGACAACGCCAGCCTCGACTATGCTAAAACGCTGATCGAGCAGTCTCAGCAAAGAGTGCTGGGTCTGGTGGTCAACAGCACCCTGCCTAATTACGAGCCCTACGGGCAATATCTCTCTGATGAGTTTTATTTCACCAGCAGCCGCGACCCCGATCAGATCGGAGACGGCTCTCTAGAGATTGAAATTACCTCTGGCAATAGATAGAGTCGTCAGGCGATTGCCAGAGGGGCTTCCAATCCAAAATCCTGCTTAGCTATTTGCTTCAGACGGGCACGATTTTGCCAGATAGATTTCAGCGATCGCAACCGCCAACAGCACCCCCATCAGGCTCAGCCAGGCCGCGATCGCACCTAGCTGCATCAGCCCGATAGCAATCACCGTACTCAGCCCGACGTAGACCCCAGCCACTCGGCCATGGGGCCAGCCCGCCTGATGCAGCCGCTGATAGAGATGAAAGCGATGGGCTTGAAAGATATTGTCACCCCGCAACAAACGACGCGATAGGGTATAAACCGCATCGCCAACCAGCGGCAGTAAGATCGCCAGACTGACCCAAGCAGCGCCCAGAGTTGACTGGGGCTGAGATAGGAGTGAAATACTCACTACCGCACCCAGGGTGGTGCTGCCCGCATCCCCCATAAAGATTTTGGCCGGCGACCAGTTCCAATAGAGAAACCCCAGCAGGGCCACTACCCAGATCCACAGCACTGGCTGCTGGCTCCAAATCGCGAGAAAGCTGAGCTGTAGAGCCGAGACG
>JBCBZL010000076.1:0-16128 GCA_039815385.1 Cyanobacteria bacterium P01_A01_bin.114 | reverse complement strand
CTCGTCCTCGACCATCACGAGGCGCGCTTCGCCGCCGCCGAATAGAGTGCGGAAGAGCGTCGAGAACTGCTCATTCACCTGCTCGAAGGCCGTGACGAGGCGAACCCCCGACCGCTCGATTACGAATCGAGTGCTCTACCACTGAGCCACATCGGCATGCCGGAGATAGATTATAGCAGTTGGCCGGGGACAAACGGCAAGGGGATGATTACCTGCCAAAATAGAAAGGTAATGCTCAAAAGCCACGTTTTTAACCATGCCTGAGTCAGAATCTAATCGTTCGAAGCTGCAAAAAATGTCGCCCGAGAAACGGGCCCGTTTGCTGGCGGAGGCGCAAGCTCCGTTTAAGGGACTGCGAAAGTTTGTATATGTCGCCTGTGGTGCATCGGGTCTTGTCGGCGGCGTAGTTTTTCTGGCCCAGCTGTTGGCTGGTCGCAATCTAGAGACTGCACTGCCTAATTTTGCCGTGCAGGCAGGGGTTGTTGCACTCATGGTGTTTTTGTTTCGGTTAGAAGATCGAGGGAGCCGTAAAAGCTAGCACTATGGAATCTGTGAAAAATCCGGTGGTGCTGGTGCACGGTCTGTGGAATACGGTCAACATTTTTTGGAAACTGCGATCGCATCTCGAAAACCAAGGCTGGCCCATCTACGCTCTAAACCTGTCGCCTAACAATGGTGATGTTGGCATCGAAGTATTGGCCCAACAGCTGCACACCTTCATTGCACAACAGTTTGAACCGTGTCAGGCAATTGACTTACTCGGCTTTAGCATGGGGGGGCTGATCAGCCGCTATTATTTACAGCGGCTCGGCGGTGTGGGTCAGGTCAAACGATTTGTGGCTGTTTCGACCCCTCATCATGGGTCAATGATGGCCTGGTTTCGCCAAAATCCTGGAGGGGTTCAGATGAGGCCAGGTAGTCGATTTCTCAAAGCGCTCAACCAAGATAAGCATCAGCTTGCACAGCTCCAGGTAACATCGCTGTGGACCCCCTTTGATCTGCTGGTAGTGCCCGCTTCGAGTGGGCAACTGGCCGTAGGGCAATCGTGGCGACTGTCTGTAGCAACCCATAATATGATGCTGCAGGCCCCCTCTAGTCTAGAGGCGATTGTAAAAAGCCTGTCTTGAAAAACCTGTCTTAAGTATGAATAGAATAGGGGTGGACGAGCTGGAACCTGACAAGACAGGGTAGTTAGGTCGCAAAGTATCTGCCGAAACTGGGCGCTGTGATCTGAGTCGTTGTGTACACGGGCGAACTTGCTGTTAGATAAGGACATGATTCGCGGCTCATCAATCTAGGTGTATTTTCCACTACCAAAATTCAGGAAAACATTAGTCAATGGCTTAGCAAAGTCGCAATAGTTTTGACAGTAGATTTTAGGAGCACTGCCCTGATCTGCTATCAGCTGAGCCCTTCTAATGTAGATTCCTACGGTGTGAGTGATTGTCGATTTGTTTGATAAATCCTGGAGTCACAGATACACAAAATGAGCGATTCAAAATATCAGATTAAGCCACAGGCCGGTAAGCTGAAGGTTCAAATTGACACTGGCGTAAAGCTAAATAAGGGCAACGTCAAAATCAATCAAATTGCGACGACTAGAGGGGAAGCGATAGACAAGCTTCAGCGCTACTTAGAAGATAACCCAGACGTTGCTTTTGATTACTACAATAGTCAGGAATAAATAGTCAAGAATAAATAGTCAAGAATCATTGAGATTTGCTGCTGGCAGCCGTCACCCTAGTTTAATCGAGTGCCCCCGACCCGTCGAGATGAATTTTTTGGGGCTCTCGACCCTAAGCTATCTGGAGGCGAAGGGGTCTATCTGTGCGGTAAGATTCGGTTAGGGAACCCGGACCCTTACGGAGATTTTTTATGCAGACGACGGCTGGGGCTTCGAGTTCGCAAAAGCTGCCATGGCGAAGCCTGATGGCTGATATCGTGCTAGCAGGGTTAGCCTCTGGCCCGGTGGCAGCGCCTTTTCTAGCAGCATCGGGGCTGCCGCTGCTGCCGCTCATTGCAGACATTATTTACGGGATGGGGATGCATGTGTGTCCGCAGCCGGAAATGGGTATCGCGCTAATGCCGCCCCACATCATGGCGGTGTGTATGCGCTGCTACGGCACAGTTGCTGGCCTGGTGGTGATGCGCTGGCTGTACCGACAAGATCGAGGGCGCAGCCGCTACTGGTTAAACCATTACGGGCTGGCGGGCGTCGGGCTGACGATTTTGCTTTGCTTGGCTTACCCGGCAGAGCTATTTGCCCAAAACTGGGGCTGGTGGGGCTACCACAACTGGCTTGTGTTTCCGTTTGGTCTGGTGTCTGGAGTCGGTCTAGGAGCCTACATCATGCCGCTTTTGCATGGCCGCTCCGAACCTTTGGGCCGCTAGTTGCTTTTGGCATGAACTAAAAACCTCGGCTACATCCAGAACCATCGATTGCCCTACCGTAAAAACTCAAGGTTTCAATCTGGATGTGGTTTATGTGACTTTCCCTAATAGAATGGTGAGTTGCAGGCTGTTCAGAAATTATTGAATCTATACGTGAAATTATTTGTTTATCATACGCCCGAAGAGGTGCCAACCAATGTTGATCCTGATTGCGCGATCGCAATCGATGTTTTAAGGGCCACCACCACTATGGCGGCTGCTTTTGAAGCGGGGGCCGAGGCGATCGAAGTTTTTAGCGATATTGATGCGCTGCTGCAGGCCAGTGAGCAGCTGCCCCCAGAAAAGCGTCTTCGGGCGGGGGAGCGGGGCGGGCAGCGTGTCGAAGGCTGCGATCTCGGCAATTCGCCCTTAGACCATACGCCGACCCAAACCTCGGGTCGGCGTTTATTTATGAGCACAACGAACGGCACTCGCTGCCTGGAACGGATTCAGCATGCGCCTTTGGTGATGACAGCTGCCCTGACAACGCGGCAGGCGGTAGTAGACACCCTACTCGAAAAGTCGCCGGAGACGGTTTGGTTAGTTGGGTCAGGCTGGGAAGGGACTTATTCCTTAGAAGATACGGTGTGTGCGGGGGCGATTATTCAACAGCTGATCACCCAGACAGGGCTCAGCCTTAAGGAACTGACCGGCAACGACTCTGCCGTCGCCTCGGTCAGTCTCTATCAACAGTGGCAGGAGCAGCTGCTGCAGCTAATGCAGTTGGCTACCCATGGCCAACGATTACTGCGCTTGAACAATACTGCTGATCTAGAGTACTGCGCCCAGCTCGATGTCTTGGATATTGTGCCAGTGCAGGAGACGCCGGGGGTCTTAGTCAGGGGATAGATGAGAAATCTCTACGTCGCCGCGCTGGCTTTGCCCGTCAAGGTCAGGCTGACAGACGACGCCTAAGCTGGGGTCAGGTTGATCACTTGGCCAGACGCTGCTGAGCGTCTGAGGGCGTCGGCAACGGTGAGGGAATATAAGCTGGCGGTGGCGCTGCCATAGAGGGGAGCCCCGGTCGTGAGGTAATCGAGAACCTGAGCGGTATCTTTGGCGAAGAGGCCGCGTCGGGGGGCGACTGGAATAGGGCGTTCTTCGACTGCTGTGGTCAGAGTTCCCTGGTCTCGATCAAACAGGAGACTGCCCTGGGTACCTTGAATTTCAATGCGGCGGCTAAAGTTCCAGATGTGTTCACCTTTGCCGTAGTTAATATGGGCAAGTAGCCCGGTTTGGAACTGCACCTGAGCGCTACAAATACAGGTGCCGTAGTAAGGCCCTTTAGGGGGCTGGGCATCAGGGGGCCTCAACTGAGTTTGACAAAAGACGTGTTCAACTTGGCCAAACAGGTCAGTGAGCCGATGGATGCGGGAGAGCGCTGCGATTAAGGGAAACCCTGAAAAATCTAAGCGATAGCTCCACTTTTGAGGCGCAGGGCGTTTGGGGTTGAGGGTTCGGTAGCTCAAAAAATAAGGGCTACCAATGTGGCTAAGGTGCGATCGCATGGCTAGATGCAGCCCCCCCAAGAGTTCGATATGCTCAACGTGAAGCAGGCAACTTTGGCGGGCTGCCAGGTCAATGAGCCCAGCGGCTGTTTGAGGATCAAGGGCAAGCGGGTACTCCACGACCACATGCTTGTTGGCCATGAGGGCGGCCCGAACCATCTGGGCATGCAGATGGTTCATGGTTGATACCATTACGAGCTGAATCTCTGGGTTCTCGATGATTTCTGACCAGGCTGTCGCCTGAGCGCCATAGGTATCGCTGAGGCTTTGTCGAGCAGGCTGACTGCCTGCTATCGCCGCTAGCGTTGCTCTAGGATCTGATGAGAGGGCCGCAGCCCGCTTTTGGGCTGCAAAGCCTGTGCCGATCAGGCCGACTTGTATAGTCATGGGACTATTTGGACTATTTGGACTATTTGGACTATTTGGACTATTTGGAACAAATGTTGCCAGCTGGAATGAGAGCTTGTTCGATGGAATTTTGCTCGGCGTTTTGATCAGGAAAAGGGGATCAGAACGGGGAGCGCTAAGAACCCATAGGGAGGGAAAAATCCGATCAAAGTTGAGGATTTCTTAGCACAATTTAGGGTAGAAAATAGTTTATAAGTTTTTTTAATAGAAAAAATAATTACTGATAACTTTTTGGGGGCTCGCGGCGGTGAGATTCAACGCTTCCCGACAAGGGGCGAATCGCTCTGCCCTTGGTGGTTGGACTGTTCTCGTGCTGAGCAAGCCGTTTCATCTATAAGCAAAATCACGAAAAAGGCTTTAGTTTGATTACGAATACCATTCAACCAGCGGTGGGAAACGCTAACACAGGATTGGAGTTTTCTCGTAGTATCAGAAATGAAGTTGGTCTATAGGAATAAATTCTTATTTATTTAATAGATAGGGAAAGCTTATGGCCAGCGGCGGACACTGTTTTGGATTATTGAGAGGAAACCAGCATGGCAACCTATAAGGTTACGTTGGTCAATGAGGCCGAGAGTTTAAACACCACCATCGACGTGGCTGAGGACGAGTACATTCTTGATGCGGCTGAAGAGCAGGGCATTGATCTGCCTTACTCCTGCCGTGCCGGTGCTTGCTCTACTTGCGCAGGCAAGATTACAGCCGGTAGCGTCGATCAGTCTGACCAGTCTTTCTTGGATGATGACCAGATCGAGGCTGGCTACGTGTTAACCTGCGTGGCTTACCCGACCTCTGACTGCACCATCATGACCCACCAGGAAGAAGAGCTGTACTAAGACGCAGTATTTGCCCTATGCCAGACCTTTCTGGCTGATTGGGAGGGCCGGTATCAGGGGACAAAAATCCGCTACAGGCAGATCGAGTCTCCTGATGCTGGCCCGCTTTCTCTAATCTTGGGCTTTCCCACGCTGACCGCCCGATGGGGTTAGCGAAGTTTGTTAAAACTGGTTAGTTAGGGCAGCGACGGAAGCTCGATGTGGGCTCTGTCGCTATTTTTTGGGCTAGTGGGCCGAGCTGGCAGGTCGCCAGTAAACGATGCTGTCAGTCAGCGGCTCAACTTCGGTGCCGGGGTAGTAAAACTGCAAAATGCGACTGTGGGGCCAGCCCAACTCGCCGAGGCGGTAAGCGCCTGTCTGGCTAAGACCAACGCCATGGCCAAAGCCGCCGCCAATGAAATTGTATCCGCTTAGAGTGGGTTGTACCGTGGGTGAGCCAGTGGGTGAGCCAGCGGGTGAGTCAGCCGGGTCAGGTGCGGATGGGGCTGAGGGCTCGGGATCTTTATACAGGGGCTCAACGTAAAAAAGCAGACTGCGAGGGGGGAGCAGCGCACTGACAATTTCATTTTTGGCGAGCTCAACACTGCCCGCATCGGTCTCGACCAAAACTTTTTGAACCCGCCCTGTCTCTGAGCGCTCGGTGATGGTCAACCCGGTCATCTTGGTCATACTGGCCAGCGGGCTTTGGCGATTTGTCAAATACTGTTTAATGCCGCCCGCGATTTCTTCAAGGGTACCAGAGCGCTCCCAGCGAAAGGTCGGCCAGTCATCTTCGTTAAAGCCTTGCTTGAGCCCAATGAAGGCGCGTAAGTTGCTTTCGTCGGAGAGCGGCCTCAGGGCCAGATCCCAGTTGGTTTGAACGGAGTCGACAACGGGTCTCAGATAGGGGCGATCAGTGCCGTCCCAAACGTCGGTAAATCTGGCTGTGACGCCACCTGTTGTAGAGGAGTAGAGGGCATCAACGAGTTCATCATTGTGGGTGACGACTAGACCACGGGTACTTGCGATCGCGCTGTCAGCTGCCGGAGAGGTGTCACTCAGGCCGCGATAAACCTGACACTGGGTATCGGCACAGAGCTCATAGCCGTCGATGGCAAATCGACGCAGGTTACGCAGGGCATAGGTGCGGGCCAGAATGGTTTGGGCTTCGGCGGCGGTGCGGGGGGCAGCCGGGCCGATCTCGTGGGGAACCACACCCCGCAGATACAGCTCGATCGGCACCTGGTTGACCACGGTGTAGGTGCCGTAGACGTTGGGTTGAATCCGCAGGTCGCCTGCGTAAAGCTGCTTGCGCCCCTGGGTTTGGTTATGATCGGTGGTGCCCTGGCTAATCTGAATGCGGCGGTTGTTGCTGACGATGTCAAACACGTCGCGACCGTAGCGATAGCCGTCAGCGATGAAGGCCACCTTAGGCACTTCGGTAATCACATCGCTGTCAATAAAGACTTTGGTGTGCCCGGCCGCCTGGAGATTTTTAAGAAGCAGACGGCGCAGCAGCGGCGAGCTATAGACGTCTCGCTTGGCCCAAACCTGCCAGCTGTTAGGCTGGGCAACCTCAGTCTCAATGCCCGCCGTCTTCCATTTGTTGGCCGCGTCTTCGGCTGATTCGAAGCTGCGGTGGGTGCTTAGCACAACCCATTCTTGCAGCATGGTCTGCGGCAGCGGCTGCATGCCGACCTCTAGAATGACCTTATCTGTGGTCAGGGTTTGGGCCTCTTCGCCCGTTTTAAACTTGACCGTGAGCTGATCCCCGCTCAAGGGTTCTAGAATGAGACGTTTTTGGGCGTCTTCACCAAACCGCTGGAAGATCCCGACTTTAATTTCAGGATTGAGGGGCGTTTGGGCGCGAGCTGAGCTTAGACCACTGAGGGCCAAGCCAAAAGAGAGCCCCGCCGTTAGCAGCCACTTTGGCTGGAGCGGTCTGAAGGGTTTAACAGGGAGGCGAACAGTCAGGAAGCCAATCACAGGCGGCGGTTACGTAACGGCAGTCAAAGGGATCGTTGCGGGCTAGGCGGGCCGGGCATGAGGGGGGCTTTTGCCCTTATTATCACCCAGGCAATTTTATTTGCCTTCTATTTAAGCCTTTCTTTCTAGCCCTGCTTTCCATTAGATCGCGGCTAGACAGGGGTGGTCGGGATAAACCTGTACTAAAAGCAAATTGATTCTACCCAAGAATGGCAACTTCGGCGTAGTCAGTCGAGCATGATGAAATAATTTTAGCTAAAGTAGTTGCAACTTGAAGTCATTACGAGTATGATTTATTCAGGTGTTTGAGGCGGCGCATGGCCAGGATTGAAGAAATTCCGATCAAGCAAATTCGGCGACCGCTGTATCGGCAAAACGACCCTGTGAAGGTCAAGGCGCTGATGGCCTCGATTGCAGAGGTGGGCTTGCAAGAGCCGATCGATGTTTTAGAGGTTGAGGGTGACTACTACGGGTTTTCAGGCTGTCATCGCTATGAGGCCTGTCGTCGACTAGGTCATGAGACAATCCGGTGCCGGGTTCGAAAAGCACCGCAATCGGTCCTGCGGCATCACATTGCGTGAGACATGGCGTAAGGCATGCTGTGAGGCATTTCGTAAGGCCGATCTTCTATTACTATTTGAAAGTTCTTTGAGCGAGGTGGATGATGTCAGTACAAGTTCCTCAAATCGATATTGGGATTGAAGAAACCCAGCGTAAGGATATTGCAGAGGGGTTATCTCGTCTGCTGGCGGATACCTATACGCTCTATCTTAAAACCCATAATTTTCACTGGAATGTCACCGGGCCGATGTTTAATACGCTGCATCTGATGTTTGAGGGGCAGTACAACGAGCTGGCGCTGGCAGTAGATGCGGTGGCTGAGCGGATTCGGGCGCTGGGGTTTCCGGCACCCGGCACCTACGCTGAGTATGCTGAGCTGAGCTCTATCTCTGAGACTCAGGGCGTGCCGACAGCAGAGGAAATGATTAAGCTACTGGTGGAGGGTCAAGAGGCAGTTGTGCGGACAGCGCGGTCGATCTTTCCGGTGGTGGATAAGGCCAATGATGAGCCAACGGCGGATCTGTTGACCCAGCGGATGCAGATTCATGAGAAGACGGCTTGGATGCTACGGAGTTTGTTGCAGTAAGGGTAAAGGCGGTAGCGTAGCCTAAAGCCCAAGGGGCACTCAAGAAAAGCGTAGCCATACCCACAGGGCGATTGCCCCCTGGGTATAGGGCGAAGGGGGAGACAAGAGTCACCCCGTCACCGCCCGTGCCTCTGACAGTGCCTGATCCAAGTGCCAGGCCGCATTGATCAGCGAAAAATGGGTAAACGCCTGGGGAAAATTCCCCAGGGCCTCGCCCCGAGGCCCCGTTTCCTCAGCGTAGAGCCCCAAATGGTTGGCGTAGCCCAGCATGCCCTCAAACATCAGCCGGGCTTCGTCGAGCTTGGCTGGGTCTGCCTTGCCAGCTCGGGTCAGCGCCTCCACCAGCCAAAACGTACATAGATTGAAGGTGCCTTCTTGGCCCAACAGCCCGTCCCCTGATTCCTCCACGTTATAGCGATAGACCAGACTATTGGAGACGAGCCCACCCTGGCTGGGGCGTTCTAAAATCGCATTGAGGGTTTTAAGAAATCTCGGGTCGGTGGGCGACAAGAATGAAACCAGAGAGAACAGCAGCGCACTGGCGTCGAGGGAGCTGCTGCCGTAATACTGCATAAATGCCTGCCGCTCTGGATCCCAGCCGTTTTGCATGATGTCTTCGTAAATCAGATCGCGCTCTTCTCGCCAGCGACGCTGATTGCACGGAAACGATCGTCGGTTGGCCAACCGCAGCGCCCGGTCGAGGGCCACCCAGCACATCAGCTTTGAATAGACAAAATGCTGCTGGCCGCTGCGCACTTCCCAAATGCCTTCGTCTTGGCGCTGCCAGTTTTTGCAGACCCAGTCAACCAGTCGCCGCAGATGGGTCCACAGATCGTAAGAGATCGGCAGCCCGTGGCCATCGTAAAGGTAGACCGACTCCATCAGCTCGCCATAGATGTCAAGCTGAAGCTGCTCAGAAGCAGCGTTGCCAACCCGGACGGGCTGAGATCGCAAATACCCCTCCAGATGATCCAGATTCTCTTCTATCAGATGATGACGACCGTCAATACCATACATAATTTGCAGAGAACCGTCTGGCTTGAGATTGCGACAGCGAGACTCAATCCAGTTCATAAACTGAGCGGCCTCTTCGGTAAAGCCAATTCGCAACAACGCCGTCAGCGTAAACGCCGCGTCTCGAATCCAGGTATAGCGATAGTCCCAGTTGCGCTCGCCCCCTAGCTCCTCGGGCAGGCTACAGGTGGGGGCCGCCACGATTGCCCCGGTGGGCTCAAAGGTGAGCAGCTTGAGGGTCAGGGCCGAGCGCTCTACCATTTCTCGCCAGCGCCCCCGGTAGGTAGACCGGGCCAGCCACCGTCGCCAGTACTGTACCGTGTGTTTAAATAAATCTGTTGCTTTCTCAGGAGAGATCGGCAGACCGCACCCAGCCCCCGATTCAATCCCCTGGAGCACAAAGATTGCGCTCTCATCTGACCTCAAAGTAAACTCGGCAAAAACGCCAGTCCCCTTTTCTGTTAGCGGCACATCTGTTGCCAGCCCCGCACTCAGCGTTTCTGAATAAAAACAAACCCCCTTGGGGGTCATATCAGCCGTATGACTGGCTCTGGCGTAGTCAAAAGCAGGCTGACACTCCATGTGAAATCGCATCGAGCCTCGCACCACTCGCACCTGCCGGACGAGAGAATGATAGCCAATCTCTTCGGGCTTGAGACCCACTGGCATAAAGTCAACAATCTCGCCGACCCCTTCAGGCGTCAAAAAGCGAGTGACCAACACGTTGGTGGCAGGCCAGTAGAGCTGTTTGCGCTTAACGTAGTCATGGAGGGGCTGATCGGGGGGAGTTTGACTGTCGTCGAGGGCAGGCGCAATGCGAAAGAAACCACCCCGCCGATCGTCCAAAATCCCGGCGAACAGACTCGGCGAATCGTGATTTGGAAAACACAGCCAGTCGATTGCCCCGTTTAGACCGACCAGGGCCGTGGTGTACATGTTGCCAATAATGCCGTAGTGCTCGATGGGTTGGTAGGTCATTGGGGAGATCAGGTGACGCCGCTCGAGGAGCCCAGCTCTTGAATGGCCTCAGTATACTCCCTTGGCGTGGAGAAATTTTACAGCCCCTTTTGCAGACTGTTTGCAGGGTCTCTTGACAGCCCCCTTGATTGCCCCCTATGCAGGCTGCAACCCTTTGATTTGCTGTAGGCGGTTGATAATTTCGGCTTTTTCTAACAGCCCGACCAGGGTACCATTCTCTCGGGTGACCGCTAAGGCCTGGATGCCCTGTCTTTCTAGCTGTCCCATGACGTCTAGCAGGGGCTGATCTGCTTGAACTTGGGTTTCCTGTGAGACAGGCTTCAAAAAGTCTCTGATCCTCAGATCTGCCCACTGATCTGACGGGACTGTCTTGAGCACATCCAGAGCAACGGTGCCCACCAGCTGGTGCTCTGCGTCCTTCACCAAAAAGCGCTGCCACCGATTCTCACCCGCCGCAACAATGGCCGCGTCTGCCAGCTCGCGGAGCGTGCGATCTACTTCAATGATGGGGCTATCTTTAAGCACTGCGTCAGCGGCGGTTAGCCCGGTGAGCGCTTCTTGAAGGGTGGCCGACTGGGCTGATCGCCCTGCATTTTGCAGCATAAACCAGCCGATAATCAGCGTCCAAAAGCTGCCGATATTAGAAAGCCCCAAGATAGACAGGCCCCCTAGCGCAACTGCTGTCCAGCCAAGCAGCTGTCCGGCACGGCTGGCCCAGCGAATGCCCCGGTAGCGATTGTCCGTGATTTTCCAGACGATGGCCTTGAGCACGTTGCCCCCATCTAGAGGCAGCCCTGGGAGCATATTAAAGGCCGCGAGAATCAGGTTAATGTAGGCCAGCAGGCCGACGATGGCCGCCGCTGGGCCGGTCACCAGGCCGCTACTGGCAACCCCTGTCAAAATGCCAAACAGCGCCAAGCTGACCAGCGGCCCCGCCACCGCAATCCAGAAAGCACCGGCTGGCGTCTTAGCTTCATCATCTAGGCTGGCCAACCCGCCAAATAGAAAGAGCGTAATGGAGTTGACCTGGATACCTCGCTGCTGAGCGGCAAAACTGTGGCCCAGCTCATGTAGCAAAACCGAGCCAAACAAAAGCAGACCTGAGACCAAGCCTAAAACCAGGGCACTGCCGCCCAGCCCTGGAAACTGTGCGGCTAAGCCACCGCCAAAATTGAGCGTGGTCAGGGCTAAAACAAAGAACCAAGAGACATTGAGGAAAAAGGGAATGCCAAACAGGCTGCCCACTCGAAAATTACCGTTCATAGTTGTCACCTTTATAAAAGTCCTTCGAGGACTGCTCTAACGACTCTGTAGTCAGGATCCTGCTGTAGTTTGGCTAAAACTGCTTGGGCCTTTTGACCGCCAAAGTGTTGCAAGGTTCTAGCCGTCCTGGCTCGAACCAACCCGTCGCTGTCTGCGGCGGTATCAATTAAAATTTCCAAGGCTGCAGATGATTGGGCGGTTTGCTTGAGTCTGCCCAGGTTTGCGATCGCGGCCAGCTTCACCGTCACATCGTCTCCATTTAGACCCAGACGACACAGATTCAGAAGAATTTCGGGCGCTTCGAGCTCTTCAAACGTCGCAAAGATGCTCTGGCGAATCAGCCAGTGAGAATTTTGCTCGAAGATGTTTTTCAAATAAGGAATGGAGCGACTACCAAATCTAGAGAGAGAATTCGCGGCCTCAGCGACAACGTTGGGGTCAGTTTCGCGCTCGATGATGCTAAGCAGCGCTTCAAAGGCCTCATCATTTCGCTTGTGACCTAGCCCCATCGCCACAAAAGACCGAACTAAAAACTGCTGATCATACATCCGCCGCTTGAGCAACGGTACTACCACGGCAGACTCATGATGACGCAGTTCTGTAATGGCCCTCATCCGAGATTGCGGATTGGGACTGTCTAAGAAAGATTCAATTTGAGGCAAATCCATAGTGTGTTTAGCTACCTGATTTAGAAGAAAAAGAGAAGTAAGCCCTATCCGCGACCGAAACTTTGCCTGGTCGGCCCAGACGGAGCGTTAGACCAACGACACAAAGCTCATAGACGCCTTCGGCGCTGAGATTTCGCTACGATTTTGAAAAACAAACTCACCGTAGTCAGCTAGGTCGTCAAGCCCTAGGAAGGTCAAGGCGATTTCGGCACACAGCCAGACGCCGGTTCTCAAAAATAGTTTCGACCATTGAACTTGCATAAAACTCTGTCACCATCTCTAAAATTAACTTTTGTAAAGGATTACATTAAAAATCTTAAAATAACTCCGTCTTCAGGAAGAGGGTGGGAAACCGTACAGGTCAATAAACCTACTCGAGGTGAACGGGTCTGCAAGTCTAGCAATTTATGTTGATATCAAAGCGAGTGAGGGCATGTTAAGGAGGGTCTCTTTTGGAAGGAGATCTATTTATTTGCTCACATATTCACTTGCTCATAAAGGTTATACCTATGCCATTTAGGGCTAACGCGGCTGCTTCCACCGATATCACCACCGGCATCACCACCGGCATCACCACCGGGCTCACCCCAGCTAAGCGGCGGGTCATTTCTATCCGTTGGACCTTGCCACTGTGCGTTGTAGCCCCCTTGGTGTCGGGCATTATTTTGACCAGCTGGTTGGCCTTTCGCAGTGGGCAAGCTGCCGTTGATGAGCTGGTGGGCAAAATCAGCACGGAGGTGGCCGCCAATATTGAAAAACAGGTGGCCAGCTATTTGACCCAGCCTTCCCTGGTCTCTGCGACGGTTGCTGCAGAAGTGGCCAGCGGCAATATTGACGTCCAAAATACCCGTGCCCTGGGCCAGGATCTTTGGCAGCTGACCCAGTCAGATTTACTCACCAATAATCTTTACTATGGAAGCCCGTCAGGGGAGTTTGTCTATAGCCAACACCAAGATGGGCAAAGCCGCCTAGACTTTGTAGATGAAGCCACCGGTTTTAAGCGGATTGCTTATCAAACAGACGACGCTGGCACCCCGGTTGAACAACTTTCTGTAACTGACTACGACCCCCGGGGTCGAACCTGGTATCGAGAAGCCGTTGCCAATAAAGCCCCAATCTGGAGCCAAGTTTACGTTGCTAAGTCCAGAGCCGACCTTACCCTGACTCGGGCTATCCCTATTTTTAATGAATCTGGTCAGCTAGACGGGGTATTGGGTCTTGATGTCTATCTCTTCGAGCTGAGTAGTTTTCTCAGAAATCTATCTGTGAGTCCCCAAGGTAGAGCCTTTATTATCGAAACGTCTGGCGATTTAATTGCGGTTTCTGCCGATGAGAATCCTTTTATTGAGCGGGGTGGCGAGAAGCTGCGTCTGGCGGCTATCAACAGCCAGGATCCTTTAGTACAGGCAACGGCCCAGCATTTACTCAAAAGTGTTGGCGACCTCGAGCAGCTCGACAATCAGTACTCTTTTGAATTTGAGTTGGCGGGCAAAAAGCAGCTAACCCACATCTATCGGCTGCAAGAATTAGGCGTCAGCTGGCTGATCGGGGTAACCATTCCTCAGGATGACTATATGGAGACCATCCATGCCAATGCTCGACACACGCTGATGATTGGGGTTATCGTCACGGTTATAGCTTCGCTACTGGCTTTGGGGGCCGCTCTCTACATTATTCGTCCCATTCATCAGCTCAACCAGGCCGCCGCTGATATTAAGCTCAACCAGTTTAATCCTGATGATTTGGCGGGGGTGATCGCCCGCCCCGATGAGTTTAGTGAGCTGGCTGGGCTGTTTAACGATATGGCCATTGTGGTGGTCAGTCGTGAGCAGAGTTTAGCAGAGCAAGTCAAGCTCCTTAAGACAGAAATTGATCAGTATGGCAGCTCAGGCGGCGACCGCCAAAGGCTAGAAACCTTGCTGAGAAAGGCTAAGCAGGTTCGAAAAGCTTATACCAATGCAAGGCGGTGACCTCAAACAGGTGTGTGCATGCTTCTAACTTCTTAACTTTTGCTGCCTAAAACTTAAAGAATCAAAACAATTATGTAATATTTCTGGCGAGCCCCTCGTAGATTGGGGATATCCTGATTGCATTGTAGGGCCAAATCGCAGATGTCATCTGATCACAGGATGGGCCAACTTTCTTTTTGGCGCAAGGTTGTCGACCCTCATCCGCTGACTGCTTCTAGTCAGACCGCGATGCCAAAGGTTTTAGCCCAGATTGCCTCTCATCCAGAGACAGGCTGTATTTTGGCGCTGCACCGTCGCCGGGTGGTGGGCATTGCCACCCGGCAGGATGTGATCCAGGCGCTGGCTCAGGCGACAGACTGGTCGCGTCTGCGTCTGACCCAGATTGCCACCCGCCCGGTGATCACAGTAGCCCAGTCAGAGCTAATCTCTGATTGGCAGGCGGTGCCCTCTCTACTAGCTCGGTTTGAGCATCATCAAATCGCTCACCTGCCGGTCATCGATGCCCAAGCCCACCTGGTCGGCCTCATTAGCTATCTCCGTCTGCTACAGGCCTTGCCCGCTAAAGGGGCCGAAACCCATCTACAGCAGAGGGCTCGGCTACTGGCAGAGATCACCCTCAAGATCCGCCAGTCGTTACAGCTCAAAGAAATCTTGCACACCACGGTGCATGAGGTGCAGCGCCTGCTCGACGTTGATCGGGTGCTAATTTATCAGGTATTTCCCGATGGTACTGGCAAGACCATTAGCGAAGCGGTCTTAGACCCCTATCCGTCGGTTTTGGGGATGCCCTTTCCTGAAGAAGTTTTTCCAGAAGACTATCAGCGCCTCTACGCCCAAGGGCGGGTGCGAGCGATTGCTGACGTGCACGACCCTGAGTCAGGCCTGACCGATTGTTTGGTGGAGTTTATCGAGCAGTGGGGTATTCAGTCTAAGCTGATTGTGCCGATTGTGCATCCGCTCAAGCCAGAACTCTCTGTTGGCAACGCACCGCTGCGTAAACATCTCTGGGGGCTGCTGATTATGCATCACTGTCGCAGCCCGCGACAGTGGGCAGAGGCGGAGTTAGATTTGATGCAGCAGCTGGCCGATCAGATTAGCATCGCGCTCTCCCAAGGGCAGATGGTGGAGTATCTAGAAGAGCGGGTCAAGCTGCGGACGGCTGAGCTCACTCAGGCTAATCATTCACTCCAGCAGGAGATCCAGGAGCGCAAGCAGGTGGAGACTGCCCTGCGGCAGAGTGAGGAACAGCTGCGCCTGATTACGAACAACCTGCCGGTGCTCATTGCCTATGTAGATTGTCACCAGCGCTATCGTTTTAACAATCAGGCTTACGAAGCTTGGCTGGGGCACGCCCCCGCTGACATCTACGGTAAATCTGTTGAAGCAGTGATGGGCACAGATCATTATCAAGCGATCCAGGCTGACATTGAATCAGCGCTGGCGGGTAGTCAGGTGACCTATGAGCAAGAACTCGTTTTTAAGGATGGTCGCTGCCATTCGATGAGTGTGACCTATATTCCCCATATTGAATCAACCCGGCAGGCTGCGCACAGCATCAAAGGATTTTTTGCACTGGCCACTGATATTAGCGATCGCAAAGCCATCGAGCGGATGAAAGATGAATTTATTGCCGTTGTTAGCCATGAATTGAGAACCCCGCTGACCTCAATTCATGGCTCTCTCAAGCTCATGGCAACGGGGCGTCTCGGCCAGCTCTCTGAAGCGGGTCAGCAGATGCTCGAAGTCGCAGATGAAAACACAGATCGGCTGGTTCGCTTGGTCAACAATGTGCTCGATCTCCAGCGGATAGAGTCAGGTGAGGTCACGATGGATGCCTCCGCCTGTAATGCGGGTGAGCTGATCCTTCAGGCAGCTGAGGCGGTGCAGACGATTGCTCAGCAGCAATCTATCGAGATCCAAACCCAGGCAGAGCCACTCTCT
>JBCBZL010000203.1:0-9339 GCA_039815385.1 Cyanobacteria bacterium P01_A01_bin.114 | reverse complement strand
GGGGGGGGATAAGCAGCCAATTACCTGAAACCTCTCGCCATTTCATAGGGCAGCGCAACTCTCGATCTAAAACCGGTCCCCTAACCTTAACGAACCTGCCTGCCTTAACAAACCAAGAAAAGTTGCTCTGAGTGATTGAGGGATCGTCTAGGATTTTGCTTGAGCCCATAGAAGCTGTAGCTGATAATGGGTTCTGAGCAAAAAAAGTATCCCCCTCCGGCTGTGACAGACCCTAAAAGCTACAAAGACACCGTCCTCCTGCCCAAAACCACCTTCGAGATGCGGGCCAATGCCACCCGGCGGGAACCAGAGATTCAGCAGTTTTGGGCTGAGCACAACATCTACGAGCATCTGGCCGAAACCAATCCGGGCGAGCCCTTTGTGCTCCATGACGGGCCTCCCTATGCCAACGGCGACCTGCACATTGGCCACGCCCTCAACAAAATTCTCAAAGACATTATCAATAAGTACCAGCTGCTTCAGGGTCGTAAAGTGCGCTATGTGCCCGGCTGGGACTGCCACGGTCTGCCAATTGAGCTGAAGGTGCTACAGACGCTCAAAAAGGAAGAGCGGGCCAAGCTGACACCGCTCGGCCTGCGGCAAAAAGCGCGAGAATTTGCCACCGAGACCATTGACAAGCAGCGGCAGGGGTTTAAGCGATTTGGCGTCTGGGGCGACTGGGAGCATCCCTATGCAACGCTACAGCCAGAGTACGAGGCGGCCCAGCTCGATGTGTTTGGCAAGATGGTCGAAAACGGCCATATCTATCGGGGTCTAAAGCCGGTTTACTGGAGCCCTAGCTCTCTAACGGCTCTGGCCGAGGCCGAGCTAGAGTATCCCGATAACCACGTTTCACGCAGTGTGTATGTGGTGTTTGCGATCGCATCCCTCTCTGACAAAGCCCAGACCAGCTTAAAAAATTACAGCGACGATCTCGGCCTGGCCGTCTGGACGACAACCCCGTGGACCCTGGTCTCAAACCAGTTTACCCGAGGTAAACCCGACCTGAAGTATGCCGTCGTAGAAGGGTTCAAAACGGTTCAACCCCAGTCTCCTAAATATGTGCTGGTGGCCGCTGATGCGGTAGAGCGGCTGTCTCAGCTGTTTGAAACTGAGCTGGTCGTCAAGGCCACCCTCCTGGGCAAAGAGTTAGCAGGCTCAAGCTATCAACATCCCCTATTTGATCAAACCAATCCGGTGATTGCCTCAGGGGACGATATCACCGCCGACTCAGGAACCGGTCTGGTGCACTGCGCCCCGGCCCACGGCCCCGAAGACTTTTTTGCTGCCCAAGAACACGGCATTGAGCCGGTGGTGCTGGTGGATGAAGCCGGGCGCTACACGGCAGGCACCGGGCAGTTTGAGGGGTTAAAAGTGCTCACCACGGGCACCGAAGCCGTGATTGAGGCCTTGACCGAGAATGGCACGCTGCTCAAAGAAGACCCCTATGCCCACAGCTATCCCTACGACTGGCGGACCAAAAAGCCGGTGATCTATCGCGCTACTGAGCAGTGGTTTGCCTCGGTCGCCGGGTTTCGAGATGAGGCACTCAGCGCCATTGAAGACGTTGAATGGATTCCGGCCAGCGGTCAAAATCGGATCACGGCGATGGTGGGCGATCGCTCTGACTGGTGCATCTCACGGCAGCGCAGCTGGGGGATGCCGATTCCGGTTTTTTATGACGAAGCCACCAATGAGCCCTTAATGAACCAGGAAACCATCGGCCATATCCGAAAGATTTTTGCGGAGAAAGGCTCTGATGCCTGGTGGGAACTCCCGGTGGAAGACCTGCTGCCGCCCAGCTACCTCAACAACGGGCACACCTATCGCAAGGGCACCGACACCATGGATGTGTGGTTTGACTCGGGTTCCTCTTGGGCGGCGGTGGCCGACCAGCGGGTGGGGCTGCACTACCCGGTTGAGCTGTACTTAGAAGGTTCTGACCAGCATCGGGGCTGGTTTCAGTCTAGCCTGCTCACCAGTGTCGCTACCCACGGCTGTGCGCCCTATCGTACCGTGCTCACCCACGGCTTCGCCTTAGACGAGCAGGGTCGCAAGATGAGCAAGTCCCTGGGGAACGTCATGGACCCCTACGTGATCATGGAAGGGGGTAAAAACCAGAAACAAGATCCCCCCTATGGCGCGGACGTGCTCAGGCTGTGGGTGTCTTCGGTCGACTATTCGTCAGACGTGCCCATCGGCAAAACCATCTTGAAACAGATGGCCGATGTGTATCGCAAGATTCGCAATACGTCGCGCTTTTTGCTGGGCAACCTACATGATTTTGACCCAGCTAAGGATGCGGTGCCCTACGATCGGCTACCTGCCCTCGATCGCTACATGCTGCATCGGATTACGGAAGTCTTTCAGGAGGTTGACGCGGCCTTTGAGTCGTATCAGTTTTTCCGATTTTTCCAGACGGTGCAAAACTTCTGCGTGGTCGATCTGTCTAACTTTTATCTGGATGTCGCCAAAGACCGGCTCTACATCAGCGCCGATGGCTCACTGCGGCGGCGCAGCTGCCAAACAGTGCTGGCGGTGGTGCTTGAGAACCTGGCCAAAGCGATCGCACCGGTACTTTCCCATATGGCCGAAGATATCTGGCAGTTTATGCCTTACGAAACGGGCCATCGGTCTGTGTTTGGGGCTGGCTGGCTGAGCCTTGAGCCGCAGTGGGCCCAGCCTAAGCTGACCGATTTGTGGTCGCGAATCCGTGAGATTCGCGATGAGGTCAATAAGGTGCTAGAGCAGGCTCGCTCTGCCAAAGATATCGGCTCTTCGCTAGGGGCAAAGGCGCTGCTCTATGTGGCCGACACCGATCTGCGCCAGCTGCTGGCGGCGATGAACCCGACGGACAGCATTGCTGCGGATAATAACCACGTTGACGAGCTGCGATATCTGTTTTTGGTGTCTCAGGTCGAGCTGCTAGACAGCCCCGCTCCGCTGCAAGGGCTCAAGTACCGCAGCGAGTCAGACGCGCTCGGCATCGGGATCGTTGATGCCGAGGGTGAAAAGTGCGATCGCTGTTGGAACTACTCTACCCGCGTTGGCGAATCTCAGGCTGACCCCACCCTCTGCGAACGCTGCGTCGAGGCACTGTCGGATCAGTTTTAACGGGATTGCCCTGGGGGCCAAAAAATCTGACAAATTATCAGCGTCCCCTTCGATTTCGCTCAGGGGACGCTGGTGAAGACGGTTGGCTGAGCGAAGCCGAAGCCAGCTGTGGTTATGGAACAGTTATGGAAAATCTGCCTACGCAGCCCGTCTGTACTCTTCTTCGTCAAATCCGTGGGGAATAGGCTGTAGTCCAGACTCCAGGAGTATTTTGAGTTTCGCAATATTGCCGCTGTTATAGACGCGAAATTCGCTTTGCACCGTGGCGCTAACTTTGCGAACAGCTTGATTGATGATCAGCGACCCCTTGGGATCAGACACGGAGCGGTGAAAGGTGCCGGGCGGGATCCGTAAAATGTGGGTGTTGGCATCTAGACGCACAACATGGAAAGGATAGTCCCAGTCGAAATTGACCAGGTAGAAGGTTCGCCCCCCAGAGACTGCCAGCAAATTATCTTCTTGACGAGGATGCAGATAAAACTGCCAATCGCCAGCACGGGTATTGTTGGGGCTCACCGCCGGGCCGTTGTGAAAGACCAAATCCCGGGCGTTGGAGCTGGCCACGGTGATATCAAAAAATTGAACGCTGGGCGTATCTCTAAATTTTTCGAACGGTAGAAGCTTAAACATAGGAGGAACCTGTGGCGACAAAACCAGGACAATAAGGGTGTACTGCAATTGTTCCCCACGCTAACCGGGTTGTTGTGATGGATCAAATCGCCAATGTGGGTATATCTATTCGCTAAGCGCATAGATGGCATCTATGAACATTCTCCAGCTAAAAATTTTGGCGACGGTTGCTGAGTTTGGTAGCTTCTCAGAAGCGGCCCTACAGCTCGAAGTGTCTCAGTCGGCAGTGAGTCGCGCGATCGCATCCCTAGAGTCTGAATGGGGCGTTCCTCTGTTTACCCGAGGGCGATTTGGAGCCAAGCTCACCCCCATCGGGGAACGCATTGTTCAATACGCCCACAAGATGCTCGATCTCAATGAGCATATCGACTATGAGGTCAATTTAGAAAAAGGCCTCTACAACAGCCGCCTGCGGATTGCTTCGTTTCGCAGCGCCGCGACCCATCTGCTCCCCCCTAAGCTGGCCCAGTTTCGGCGCAGTTTTCCCCGAGTTGAAGTCTCCCTGACAGAGTTAGATCCGTCAGGGGTAGAGTACGCCCTGAGAGAAGGCCGCGCCGATATTGGCCTGCTGCCCCTGCCCCGCTCTGACGAGTTCAATAGTTGGGAAATCTCCCGTGATGAGTATGTTGTGCTGCTGCCCGAGCAGGTCGCACCGCTACCAGCAGTGCTGACCTGGCAAGATCTGGCCCATCAGTCTTTCATTTTGTTTAACTACGCCGAGTGTACGTCTGCGGTGCGTGACCATTGGGCCCAGTGGGGGCAGTCCCTGGATGTGGCCTACGTCGTCAAAGAAGACTCCACCATTGTGAGCATGGTGGCCCAGGGGCTGGGGGCGGCGATCTTACCGCGCCTGGCGGCGCTGCCGATTCCGACGGGGGTGCAGGTGCGATCGCTGCCGATGCCATTAGAGCGCGTAATCGGGGCAGCCATTTTGGCCACAACGCCGCCGACCCCGGCGGCAGATATGTTTTTAGACGTGCTGCGATCGCAGGGGCAATTTGCCACATAACATCAGGTGGCTTGCTCTAGGTGATAAAACGGGCGTTAACAATCGTAAATAAACTAAATTAGTTCATTTATATGGACTTCACAGAAAGCTGTCTTCTTTGAAGACATCCTGGGAATCAGGCGTCTACTGACTCAGTAGCTTCCCTGAGGTCAGTAAAATTTGACCAGGTTACTTGCCGCCAGCTGCGGATCCCAAAAATATGAACCCCGAAACCTTGAACGGTCGCCAAACCAGTACTCTACCCAGTCGCTTACCGACGGAACAAGCCGCTAAACAGGGTCGGAGTCCGCGCTGGCCCTTAGCAATTTTACTGATCGGGGGGCTACTAACACTTTGGTTGCAGGTGTATTCACGCAACGGCGTATTGTTCAGCGGTGACGGTGGGCTCAAAGCGCTACTCGCTCAGCAGCTGGGTAGCGGCAACCTCAGCCTCGATCTACAGCTGCCCGCTGAGCCCTGGGTACAAACGCTCTGGCAGCAAGGGCTGTATCCATTTACCCCTCCTTATGTCTATGAGCAAGGAGCCCAGCGCTTTATTACCTTTCCGTTCACCTTTCCGGCAGTGACCGCACCGTTTTATGCGCTGATGGGCTATCGGGGCCTGTATGTGGTGCCGCTGGTGGCGCTCTGGGCGATCTGGGGCCGGCTGTATCAAATCTGTCAGCGACGATCGCTGCCCCCGCTGGTCACAGCCTTGGGCCTAACCGCCGTGGTAGTGGCTTCACCGCTGCTGCCCTACGGGGCTATGTATTGGGAGCACACGTTAGCGGTGGCCCTGGCCTTTTGGGGGGCGACCGGTGTCCTATATCCAAAATCAGAGACGCCGACGCTGCGGAGCCTGGCCATCAACGGGGGGCTCATCGGGCTAGCAGTGTGGTTTCGCCCCGAGTTTTTGTGTCTTATTGCCGCCCTGGGAGCCGTTGCTATCTTGGGTCAGCTGACTCAGCTATGGGGGTTTCGCCTCGGGATGGGTAAAACCGCTGTTTTGATTGGGGCCATGGGGGGCACGGTGCTGCTGTTTTTTGCGCTGAACATTCAGGTCTATGGTCACCCTTTAGGGATTCACGCCATCCAAATTGTGGAAGAATCTTCCCCGGCTCAGCAGCTGGAGCAGGCCAAAGAGAGCTATGCCCAGCTCACGACGGCGCTGTTTCGCTATTTTCCGCTAATTGTGCTTGCGATCGCAGCTCCTTTTATCGGTCTAGTCAACAGCGATTTTAAGCTACCGGCCAATGCGAAAGTGCTCCTGCTCGTGGGGCTGCTCTATGCTGCCAGTGTGCCGCTGATTGTGCCGCCGGGGGCGGGGGGTAAGCAGTGGGGGCCGCGCTTTTATTTGATTTTGATCCCGCTGGCAGCCTTGGTGATTGCCCAGCAGCTCGGGTCGCTCGTCAGTCATCGGCGTTTGACCCGGCGAGTGGCGCTAGGCGTCTTTGCCCTTATGCTGGCAGTTGGTATCCACATGAATACTATCCAAGGCGGGCTACGGGTCTATGAAGATCGCCAGACCCAGTCGGTCTCCCTGGCCAAAAATTACGAGCCGATTGCACCGATGGTGCAGGCGCTTGATCAGCAACCGCTGCCCTGGGTGGCGATGTCCCACCAGTTTGTTGCCCAGCAGCTCTGGCCTAGCCTGCCCGATAAAACCTTTTTCCTCACTGAAACGACAGACGCTCTCAAACAGTTGGGCACAGCCCTGCAACAGCAAGGCAAGGCTGAATTTTTATATGTGTGTTACCCCCATCGCGACTGCCCGGTGCCTGAGCTAGCCCCCAGCGAGCTACAGATAGTCTCTGCAGAGCAGGCGACCCAAACCGATCAAGTGACGCAAATGCAGTTCGCCCTGTTGGGTACCTTTGGTAAGTATCCAACCTATCAAGTTACACTCCAGTCAAATGACCAGTCCAATTAGCTGTCTATGTTAGTTAGCGCTCATATCTACGTTGGTTATCCGTTTATTCGTTATTTGTTACTAATGGCATGGGGCACTTTTCTACTCCCCCCTTTTTGGCGGGCCGGGGGGATCTCAATTCGTCAAAGGGCAGGTCGATCCCCCTCGTTCCCTGCGCTTCGCGCCGCTAACGCTAGAGCAAAGGGGATATTCGCTCAAAAGTTGCACACCGAGTTATTAATTATCCGTTATTAGCTATCCGTTACCAGTTATCCGTTATCCGTTATTAGCTATCTGTCTGAAATATATCAAGTCACGCGTGCGTCGAATTAGTGACCTATCTGACGTGTGCTCAGCTTGTTTTCGCCGGTATACTCTCCTAAAACTTACCCGCTTACCCTAGCCATTCGCGTATGCTTCAGCCTGCCCTTGTTCTACCGCCTACCGGCCCTTTGCAAATTACCTCGGCACGACAGGCGGCCACCCCGCCTGAGGTTTCACCTGAGTTTTCGTTAGTGATTCCGACCTATAACGAAAGCCGTAACGTTGAGAAAATTGTCAGTCAGCTGACAGGGCTGCTCGATGTGTATCTACCGGGGGCTTACGAGCTGATTTTAGTCGATGACAATAGCCCTGATGAAACTTGGAAGGTGGCCCACGCGCTAGTGCCCGCTTATCCCCAGCTCAGGGTTATGCGACGCGAGCAAGAGCGGGGGCTATCATCGGCGGTTATTCGAGGCTGGCAGGCGGCAAACGGCGAAATTTTGGGGGTGATTGACGCTGATTTGCAGCATCCCCCTGAAACGTTGATTCAAATGCTTAAGAAAGTGCAAGCTGGGGCAGATCTGGCGGTGGCCAGTCGGCATGTTGAAGGCGGCGGCGTTAGTGACTGGAGCGCCCTGCGGCGGTTTTTGTCGCGAGGGGCACAGGTGTTGGGCCTAATAATTTTACCGGGCGTGGTGGGTCGGGTCAGCGACCCGATGAGCGGCTATTTTATGGTGCGTCGTCAGGCAATTTCGGGGCCGACCTTAAACCCGCTGGGCTACAAAATCTTATTGGAGGTGATCGGTCGCGGGCGGGTTAAAGAGATCGCCGAGGTAGGCTATGTTTTCCAAGAGCGCGAGGCGGGCGAAAGCAAGGTTACCTGGAAGCAATATGTCGAATACATCGGCCATTTAGTGCGATTGCGCACCGATGGGTCAGCCGCATCTGGAAAATGGCTTCCCCGACTGCGCAAGAAGTTTCCCCTTAAGCGTTTCCTGCGGTTTGGCGTGGTGGGCTTTAGCGGTGTCTTTGTCGATATGGCGGTGCTGTTTTTGCTCAGTGACCCCAGCACCCTGGCCTGGGGCCTCACCCGCAGCAAAATTGTGGCGTCTGAGATTGCAATCCTCAATAACTTTGTTTGGAACGACGCCTGGACCTTTGCTGACATTGCCCAAAGCCAGAAGGGATGGCGAGCCCGTTTCAAACGATTTCTTAAATTTAATCTAATCTGCCTGGGCGGGCTGATTCTGAATGTGCTGCTGTTAAATTTCTTTTTTAACGTGGTGTTTGGCGGGCAGTATCGCTATCTGGCTAATTTGATTGCGATCGCGCTGGTCACCGTTTGGAACTTTTGGCTAAATCTCAAACTCAGCTGGCGGGTTACCGATGTAAAACGATAGGTGTCATTATTTGCTTTAGAAGCAAGTTAGATCAAACGGGCATACTCAGGTAACCCGTTGTTAGTGATTTGGTGAGTTGAGAAAGTTCAATGGTATCGCCAAGGCTTGTCGCAAAAATTGAATCTGAAGAACCCACACTTCGATTAGCTGTGCTGATCGATGCCGATAATGCCCAGGCCGCAGTTATTGAAGGACTCCTGGCTGAGATTGCCCGTTTTGGAGAAGTCACCGTTAAACGTATATATGGAGGTTTCACTGCGCCGACAAGTTCATCGTGGAAAAAAGTGCTTCAGAAGTATGCCATCAAACCCGTACAGCAGTTTGCCTATACCACTGGCAAAAACGCTACAGACAGCACGTTAATTATTGATGCGATGGATTTGCTGTATACACGAAAATTTGATGGTTTTTGCCTGGTCTCTAGTGATAGTGATTTTACTGGCCTTGCGATGCGTCTAAGAGAAGAGGGATTGACGGTACTGGGTTTTGGGGAGCAAAAGACGCCTGAAGCTTTTAAAAACGCCTGCCATAAATTTATTTTTACAGAAGTGCTTCGCCCTGTCGCTAAAACTGAAAACGTGGCTCCAAAAGAAGAAAATTCGCAGAAGTCAAGAAAATTCACCTCATCTAGTGAATCTAATAAGCCAAAATCAGCCTTTCCAAAGGCTTTCGTCTTAGATGCACTGGAGCAATCAAGTGACGATGAAGGATGGGCAAACCTCGGTACCTTCGGAAGCTATTTGACTAAACTCCAACCCGATTTTGATGCGCGTATGTATGGATATAAAAAGCTTTCTCAACTTGTAAAGGCCATGACAGATATTTTTGTCACAGAAGAAAGGGCCTTAGACGGTGCAAGTCAAAAAGTTTTATATGTTCGCGCAAAGTAGTGCTTTAGCATTCGAATAGGTAACCAAACAACAGCTAGCAAAATAAATTGGAGTATGCAAGGCGAACAACTACGAATGGGACATTTTAATATGTAGAGCAAAGGGATTCCCAATTCTCATCTTTTTTGCTGGCAAGGAGCTTAT
>JBCBZL010000265.1:0-7085 GCA_039815385.1 Cyanobacteria bacterium P01_A01_bin.114 | reverse complement strand
TGATAATCTGTTCCGTTAAAATAAAAACCCCAATTGTTTCCGTCCCCTTTCGGGGAATGGGTGATGAAACTCGTATTACCCAGACCATGAGCCGATCATTTTCCGTTTCCGTCCCCTTGCGGGGAATGGGTGATGAAACCACTAGCTCTGACTACTACAAGCAGTTTGGTGAAGCAGTTTCCGTCCCCTTGCGGGGAATGGGTGATGAAACTTTCTCTACCTAATTTCACAGTTGCATATAGATTTCCAGTTTCCGTCCCCTTGCGGGGAATGGGTGATGAAACCTGGCGCTGTCTATAGTCTCAAGCAGCTTTGGGGTTTCTAGTTTCCGTCCCCTTGCGGGGAATGGGTGATGAAACAAGATCTCAAAAAACTAGAAAACTTTCTGGGAAATTACGAGTTTCCGTCCCCTTGCGGGGAATGGGTGATGAAACTCCTCACCCAGGAATGTTTGCCTCATCTAGCTTTCAGCCCTCGAATCGACGCATTCTTAAGATAGAACACGATTCAAAGCCGTGTTGACGGAATTCAACTCACTAGAGAGGTGTCAATACCCTATAAACAAAGGCATCGACGCATGACGACGAAAATATGCACTTTTCAAGGTTCAGAGCTAATGCGTCGATTACTCGATCGCAGAACCAGATTATAGCCTCAAATTCAGAAATCCATCAAAAAATTTCAAATAATGTAAGCTTTCGGCGGCTCTGCTGGCGGTAAACTCCCTAACGTCAACGTTCGTGGCACTGCGTCCGCATTGAGCCAATACAGCCGCACATTATCCTCAGGCAGCTTAACCCGCTTTTTTAACTGCGCATGGAGCTTGCTCATCTCATCAAGCCCCATAAAGCACTCAAACACCGACCTTTGCACCCGTCGCCATCTTCCCCAGACCCCCCGAAAGAGAGACTGGCTACGCTTAGGCAAGAGAGTGCCCGGTGGGTTTGCACAAACGTTGCCGTGGGCTTTTTCTTGCTTGCCCTTAAAACCCTAACTTTCGGCAAATGGTTGGCCGATTAAGGCTGGTATAGAGTGTGCCTAACGCTTGTCAGTAGGCCCTATGCCAGATCCACTCGATGATCAAAAAGCCTTTTTGGGTAAAGGGTTGGCCTTCCCCATGCGGACCAACGTGCAGGGAGAGCTACAGCTCAGTGCGTATCTTCCTAACATTGAAGAATCGATCCAGCTGATATTGCGAACCAGCTTGGGCGAGCGTCTCTATCGCCCAGACTTTGGCTCTCGGCTCTCTGAGCTGGTGTTTGCCCCGCTTAACACCCAAACGCTGTTACTGATCCGTCTGTATGTAGAAGAGGCCTTAGAAAAGTGGGAGCCGCGGATCGAGCTTGTCTCAGTGACGACAGAGCCTGACCCCATCCAGGGGCGGGTTGATATCACCCTAACCTATACCCCTAAAGAGAGCCCAGACGCGCGTAGTTTGGTCTACCCATTCTATCTTTTGCCCGCCGCAGAGGAGGTTCAGGCCTAGTGGATTTTGAGTTTTTGCCTAAGCTGCCTAAATCTAACCTAGACGATCGCACCTACAAAGATCTGGTCGATGAATGTGTGCTGCGGATTCCGCGCTATTGCCCAGAGTGGAGCAACTTTAACCCATCTGACCCGGGGATTACGCTGATTGAGCTGTTTGCCTGGTTGACCGATCAGATGTTGTTGCGGTTTAACCAGGTGCCGCGCCGCAACTATGTGGCGTTTTTAGAACTGTTGGGCATTCGCCTGCAAGCGCCGACTCCGGCCCAGACCGAGATCACTTTTTACCTGAGCCGACCCCAAAGCCATCAGGAGCCCATCCCGGCCATCCTAGCCGGGACGGAGGTGGCCACAGAGCGCACCGAAACCGAAGAGGCCGTCATTTTTAGCACAGATAAACCGCTGCGGGTGGGCATGCCGTGGATTCGACATTGTTTAACGGCGGAGCTGCCGGAGGTGTTTCCGCAGCTGCTGCGCGATCGGTTTGCCAACCTTTGGACGCAAGATAACTCAGGCTATTGGTCAGGGCCTGAACAATCTATTTTTCAGGTCTACCCCCAGGTGGGCAATTGTTTTTATCTGGTGTTTGATGCCGCAGAGCCGCTCGATGGCAACGTGATTGTGCTTGACATTGAGGGCGAACCGGCGGGCTCGACGGGCATTAACCCTGACCAGCCGCCCCGCTATTGGGAGGCTTGGAGCGGGGAAAGCTGGCACCCGATTTTGCTGGCTGAGACCGACGATGGCACGCGGGGCTTTAGCTTTAGCGAGGGCGGGCAGGCCGAGGCGGTGGGGGTCAAGCGGGCGACGGTGACTTTACACATGCCGCTCAACTGGCCCGATCACACCTTTGGCAACTACCACGGTCGCTGGCTGCGCTGCGTCTATACAACCCCCCAGGGGGCGCAAACTGGCTACAGCCGCTCTCCTAAATTAACGGGGATTGCCGCCCATACCATCGGGGGCACAGGCCTCGCCAGCCAGTGTACGCTCGTTCGAGATGAGCTGCTGGGTGACAGTAACGGCAAGCCGGGTCAAACCTTTCAGCTTCAGTCAGGGTCTGTGCTGCCTCGAAAACCAGGAGAGCATCTGATGGTGCTGCCGTCTGGGGGGCTACCGCAGATCTGGCAAGAGGTGCATGACTTTGCTGAGTCGGGCCCAGACGATACCCACTACACGCTGGATTCGGTGACGGGAGAGATTCAATTTGGGCCGCTGATTCGAGAGCCTGCCCATCTGTCAGAAGAGGTGCAGCTGCGGCGACAGGTGCAAAGCCAGGGCAGACCCCCCACCGAAACCGCGCTGGCCACCCTCGACGTGCTAGAGCGCCAGCACGGGGCGGTGCCGCCTCGGGGGGCCGTGATTCGCATGGCGGCCTATCGTACGGGCGGCGGCCAGCGGGGCAATGTGCAACGCAAAACCGTGCGGATCCTGAAATCAGCGGTGCCCTATGTGACCCAGGTGGTCAACCACCGACCGGCCTTTAACGGAGCCGATGCCGAATCGTTGGATGAAGCCGTGATCCGAGTGCCCAGTTTGTTGCGCACCCGCGATCGCGCCGTCACCCCAGAAGATTTTGAAACGCTGACGCGCCAGGCCAGCCGTGCCGTTGCTCGGGCCTACTGCCCCCGACAGCAAGTGGGCGGGCAGGTTCGTGTCGTGGTGGTGCCCCGCACAGACGCAACCGGGGTAAACGAGGGCATGGGGATAGCCCCAGAACGGTTCCGGCTGAGCCAGGGCTTAAAAACCGAAGTGCTCGCCTTTCTCGATGAGCGCCGGGTGCTGGGGATAGAAGTTTTGCTAGAAGAACCTAGCTATGTGGGGGTTTCAGTCCAGGCGGAGGTGGGGGTCTCACCCGAATATGCCGCTTTGCAAGCCCAGCAAGAGATTTTACGACGGCTGCGATCGCACCTCTACCGCTTTCTCAACCCGCTCACTGGCGGCGTTGACGGCACCGGCTGGGCGTTCGGCACCCCCGTCTACAAGTCTGACATCGTCGGCCTATTGCAAACTGTGCCAGGCGTCCAATATCTCGGCACCGTCGAACTCTTTGCCCTGCGCCTGCAGGAAGAGGGCTGGTTGCGATCGCTGGCCACAGAAGGCGTTATCCATCCAGGGCCGCTGGGGCTGATTTGCTCATGGGCCTCGCCGACGCTGCGGTCGGAGCATGCGATTAGTTTGCGTGTTTAGGGAAAGGCGAAAGGGGAAAGGCGAAGGGGGAAAGGCGAAGGGGGAAGGGGGAAAGGCGAAAGGCGAAAGAGGAAGGGATTAGAGAGTTTTAAGTTTTGAGTTTTGAGTTTTGAGTTTTGAGTTGGGAGAAGAAAGCTGAGTATGAACTCAAAGTTAGGTGATTGGTGATTGGTGATTGGTGATTGGTGATTGGTGATTGGTGATTGGTGATTGGCTAATCCAACAACAAGTAACCAATAACAAGTAACCAATAACAAGTAACCTTACTCAAAACTCAAACCTTTATTACCCATTACCCACTACCCATTACCCATTACCCATTACCCATTACCCATTCCCACTACCCATCACCCACCACCCAAGGAGCCCTCTTGAGCCTAACCCAGTCACTGCACCTCCAACTCACGCCGATGCAGGTGCCGGATGCAAATCCGGTCGGTACTGTTGTGGGTTGGTCCAGTGAGGCGGCCAGGGATGTGGCAGCCCCGGCTCAGCAGCTTAAAATTGTTCCTGGTGAGCCCAGCGAGCTGGTGGTGCAGGTTCACAACACTAGCCAGCGCAGTTTGTTTTTACGGTTTCATGTGAGTGGTAACTTTCCGCTTCGGTGGTGTCGGCTGGGTACCGAGGGCCATGAGCTGCCCCCTGGTCAACGGATGGAAGCGGTTCTCTATTTTGAGATTGATGCCGACTTTTTTGAAGCTCGTCAGGCGCTGGCACCGGGGCAGGCGCAAATGCTTGACTATCCGGGCCAGGTGCAGGTATATGCCGGGACGACCGCCGCCGAGACGCTGATGGCGACCCAGTCTTTTAGTCTCCACGTTCGTCCCCACAGTCGCTACCTTGATTTTCTCCCGGCGGTCTACCACGAGGTTGACTTTATTGGCCGCTTTCTCAAACTCTTTGAACAATCTTTTGACCCTGCTGTCCAGGTTTTGGCGTCACTGTGGGCCTACCTTGACCCGCTGACTGCCCCCGAGGCGATGCTGCCGTTTTTGGCCCAGTGGGTGGGCTGGCCCAGCGAGGTGCCGTGGAGCCTAGAGCAGCAGCGACGGCTGATTCGGCGGGCCATGGAGATTTATCGCTGGCGCGGTACCCGCAAAGGGTTGCGGCTCTATCTTCATCTCTATACCGGCTTGCCCCTAGAAGAAGACCCCACTCTGCCAGAGGCGCAAAAACAGATCAGCATTCAAGAAGTCTTTAGTCGAGGGTTTTTGATCGAGACCGCCCGTCTTGATCAAGATGCCATTTTGGGCGGGGGGCGACCTTTTCACTTCACGGTTCGGTTGAGAACCCCTTATGCGCTAGATGAACGGCTGATCCACACGATCATTGCCCAAGAAAAACCTGCTTTTTGTACCTACGATCTGCTGATCGAATCCGCTTAGATAGGCTTCCTTATGCAAATCTTCCCGGCTCCCCCCATCAAATCATTCGAGCGCCTCCAAGTGACTGAAGGACTGCTGATTACCCGTGACCGCTGGCAAGGCACCCAGGCGTATCACCGTCAGCGACAAAACTTTCAGTTTCAGGCCCTGTACCAGCCTGGGATTATCTGCGGCCTGGGGGTGACGGTGGTGGCCGCCCCTGAGGAGATTGAAGCCCAGTATCGAGATGGTCGGTGGCTCCAGATCCAGCCTGGGATTGCGATTGATGCGGCGGGCAACCCAATTGTGGTGCCGCGACCAGAAGTGTTTCAGCTGCGTTCAACCCCTCAGCCAAAGTCCCCCCAGCCAAAGATCCCCCAGCAAAAGACTCCTCAGCAAAAGACTCCCCAGCCAGATACTGTTGTCTATCTGGTGCTCAACTATGTTGACCCGGACGATCTGAAATATCCTCCCGATCAAGAAACGGTGCCAGAAACCTTTCGCATCATTGAAAAAACTGCCTTAGATACGCTGGATGTGGAGCTGTGTCGGATCGTACTCACCGACTCGGCCCAAGATTTGGGCCTGGCCACGAATGTCTATCAACCGACCCCCCAGACCTTAGACCATCGCTATCGACTGCCGGTGCGATCGCGCCCCCACGGAACAGTTCGCGTGGCCCAAATCACCGCTGTCCCCGCCCGCGATCGCGCCGTTCACAAGGGGCTAAGCCACTTGTTAAAAGCCGCTGACAGCCTCTATCCAAGGCTACAGGGCGAAGGCCCCATTCAGCCGATCTTCCATCAATCTTTGGCAGGCACTAAGCTGGCCCCCTACGATCTGATTATGTGCCCCCATGAGCAGGTTCCCGATCTGACTAAGGCGGCTCTCCCTACGCTCAAACACTACCTGCTCAGCGGGGGGATCCTCTGTTTTTGCGCCGATATCTCAGGCACCCAGCTAGAAAACCTGCATACCATCCGACAGGAGCTGATGCTGGCCCTCTCTGATTTAAAATCTCTGCCCGATGATACGACGGTCGAAGCCTCGCTGCTCTCAGAAATTGAGGCAACAGAAACCGAAATTACTCGACAAATCCAGGGCTTTTGTCGATCTATCTTTCAGTTTGCCGCTCAAATGAAGTATCCCATCGATGGCTTTGGGCAGCTTGAGCGGACCCATCCTCTGCTCACAGAGCCTTTTTTGTTTGCTCAGCTACCCAAAATTAACCATCAGCCGGTACATATTTTTTGCTGGGGCGGCATTGTTTTGATGATCGGCAACCTGGTCAACGCCTGGCAGCTAGACGAACGGTTAACCCTCTCTCGTGAAACGATCCGCACCACTCAAGAGTTGGGGATTAATTTACTCCATTTTGCCCGGCGGCATCATCACCTGGCCCAGCTCCAGGCTCCCACCGCTCAGCATCCCAGTCTCAAAAACATCGCGTCATCGGGGGGCTAATCTATGGCTAAACATATTTCTACAGAAGTTTCTAAGACCGTTCTCAACTTTACGCGGGGGAGTCACCCTGAGGGGTTTACGGTCACCGTCTACAACGATAGCTATAAGACCCCATCAATCAATCGATTTGCCTCCTTTCAGCTCAATATCTTGGCGGCGGGCCAAGACCAGCTTCGTTCAAATGATTGGTATCGGCTAGTGCCAGCGGTGTCTTATAAGATTCCACCGGGCGATAGCACCCAGTTTCAAGTTGAGATTCTAGACGTGCCGCCGATCTCAGAAGACTTTACCGGCACGCTGAATCTCACCGCCCGTGTCTATTCGCCTGAATTACGGGATGAAGATCGTAAAGATATTTTGCTCAAGGTGGCTGGCGATAGTTTGAGCCCCCCCAAGCTCTCTTTGCCCGACCCGCACCTGACCGCTTACCCCGGCGAACAGGTTGAGCTTGAGGTAACCCTTTTTAATCCAAATCGTAAGGCTATTGACTGTGGCCTAGTGCTACAGGGGCTCGACCCAGCCTGGCTCTCTGACGGGGTGCAAAAGACCCTGATGCTGCCGCCGCGCGAGTCCAGAAAGCTG
>JBCBZL010000205.1:0-9250 GCA_039815385.1 Cyanobacteria bacterium P01_A01_bin.114 | reverse complement strand
TTTTTTAACCTGTGAAATTGAAAGGGTAGAGCTGATGATCCCCGCACCTAGCAAAACTAGTCTTCTCTCAGACTTTGTTGCTGGCCTGGCGGAACAAAATCCATAAAGGCTTCATCGACAACCACCAGCCCCAAACGGTTGAGCAGAGGGGCGATCTGATCGGCCTCAAAGAGAGCACCGGTTGGATTGTGAGGATTATTGAGCAATAGCCCCCAGGATAGGTTTGCGCTCACCATAGTCTCTGCCAAAGACTGTCGTTTCAAAAACCCAGTTTCCGCCGACAGCAGAGAGAGACCTTGGCATCTGACCCCATAGCTGACCAGGGCTCGGGTGTAGTCTCGAAAACCCGGCGTGAGCGTATAGCAACCCTCCAGGGACGAAAAATCCCGACCGGCCCAGGTCAACAGTTCAGCAGAACCGTTACCCGGAAGGATCCAGTCGGGAGAAATCTGATGATATTGGCCAATTTGCCCACGCAGCCTTTTATAACTGGGGTCTGGATAAGCAACCAAATGGGACAAACTAGCCTGAATAGCATCCACCACTGACGCGGGTGGCCCAAGCGGGCTGATGCTGGCCGAAAAATCTAAAATCTGATCGGGGGAACAGTCGGCTAACTCAGCAGCCCAAGTTAGGTTCCCCCCGTGAACTGGTCGGGATATCAATGGTTGGGATATCAGAGATATCAGTGGTCGGGATATCAATGGCCGAGATATCGATAGATATTCAAACTTGTTGGGCTTACTTCTTAGCAACCATTTCTTTGAAGAGCTTACCAGCCGAAAATGCTGGCACTGTCGTTGCAGGAATCACCATGGTGTCACCGGTCTTAGGGTTGCGACCTTCGCGCTCTTTGCGCTCGCGGGGCTCAAAGGAACCAAACCCAACCAGGGTGACCTTCTCACCACCAGAGACCGCTTCCATGATCGACTCAATGGCAGCAGAGATGACAGCATCGGCCTGCTTCTTGGTAACGGAGGCCTTTTCAGCCACCTTGTCCACAAGCTCACCTTTATTCATGTTTTTCTCCTTGCAGATTAATCACTGAACTAAAAATTGCAGCTTACCCAGCGCTGAGTAAGTCAGTAGAACGTTGATGAAGCAAATATGAAGCAAATTTCAACAGATCGCTGAAACCCTTGAAACCTCATAATTTTTCACTGCCTTATTCTAAGCGCAAGTCAGCCAATATGGATCGATAAAACCTTTAATTTGTGTGGATTTCAGCGATTTTTAGGAAAAATCACGCCTTCAGAGAGAAGTGATTGCAATTGCTTATATAACAAAAAACGCGAAAACCCTCTATAAACAAAGGGTTTTCGCGTTTTTGTATTCAAGAATACATTTTCTGTCGATGGGCCGACTGGGCTATTGTCTGGCCGATTAACTCGCCGCTAATGACCCGACAATGACCTGACTGCTCGCCCAACTAATTAACAGACTACTGACTATTGGGGCCAGAGCGATCCTCCAACAGTTCTTGAACGTCTTCACCTGGGGTATAGCTATAGCCAAAGACGCTCTGGTCAGAGTCATCGATAATCTGGGGGGTCAGCAGCACAATCACCTCTTGCCGCTCATTGCTACGAGATGTGCTCCTAAAGAGCGCCCCCAAGAGGGGAAGGTCCCCTAAGATAGGCACCTTTTGAACGCTAACCTGATCAGTTTCTTGAATGATGCCGGATAAAATCAGGGTTTGACCGTCACGAACTCGAATCTGCCCCGAAGACAGCTGACGTTCTGACAGCAGCGTAATGGCCCCCTCGCCTGTTTCAAAAGTACTGGTTGGTGCAGTAATACTCGGAGCCACTGACAGTGTGACAAAGCCGTTGTCATCAATCCGCTCAATTTGAACCTGAAGGTTCAGGCCCGCCGGTTCGGTTTCAAACTCAATAGTTTGGACCAGGCTATCGCCAATATCTGAGTTTTCAATATCGATATCGGTGACCACTTCCTCTGTCAACTGGACAACCGCTGTCTGCCCTTCTTGGACCACCAGCGTCGGGTCAGTGAGAATTTTGGCCTGACCGTTAGTTACCACAGCTTGCAGCTGCAACAAAAATTGAGAGGCAACATTAAACGGGTTCGCTACGCCGGGCACTACCGGTAGCCCCAGTAGTCCTGGCGCGACAGCGGTATTGCCAGGATTCGGGGCATTGTCTCCAAAATTAATAATGCCCTGACCAGCAGTCCCCAAGACACCCACATCTCCCACACCAAAAGAGAAACTGGTGCCAAAGCGATCAATTGCATTGAGATTGACATCAATCACCCGCACGTTGACCGCTACCTGACGACGGCGCAGATCAAGCTGGGTAAGCTGGGCCGTGGCAATTTGCACCTGCCGGGGGGTGCCAATTAGGGTGACCGAGTTGGTGCGCTCGTCCCCAATCACCTGCAGGCCCCGCAAGATAGGGTTAGCATCCTCAAATTCAACCCGCTGATTCTCAATGCGAGACTCGGTAACCGACTGGGTTTCAGTAATGGGTGCCCCGTCACCCACTTCGACGGCATTGACGCTCGTGACCAGCCGCTCTCGCGTAATGGCGCTCTCAGCCCCCATGGTGACTAAGAAGTTCACAGCACTGGGTAAATCAACCTGGTTGAGGCGGATGCTGCGCACAATCACATTGCGCGCCCCAACCGGTAGCTGAGGCCCCACAAAGATGGTGCGTCCGACTCGGTTGGCTTCCAGGTCGGAGATTTGCAGCACGTAGTTAAATACATTTTGCACGGGCTCATTTTCGATATCCAGCGTTACCCTGACTTCTTCGCTGACTTCTTCGGCATTGGCATCGGTGAAGGCCAAATTTAAGTTAGCGGCTCGGGCCAGCAGTGACAGCACCTCGCGGGCTGGCGCATCGCGCAGCACCAAACGGGGTACCCGCTCTGCCGTGCCCAGGTCGATTACGTCTAAGCCTGCATCAACATCTGATACAGACAGATCGCCCACCGGGGGGGCTACTGCCCGTGGCAAAAAGGGAGGCGCTCCGTTGAAAGTGGGGGAAGCCACCGGAGCCCCGTCAATGATGACTTCTGGGTTAGGCACCAAGACGTCCGGCGTTTGCTCTGTCTGATCGGGCTGCTCAACGGGCTCTGCCTCTGGAGCCGCTTCTGGGGCGTCCTCTGGGGCGTCCTCTGGAGCCGCATCTTGAGCGATCTGCTCGCCAGCCAACCCTGGCACGGTTTCGAGGGTCTGGGGAATTTCTGAAGGCGTGGTGACGGCATTAGGGCGCGTATCCAGGCTAATCAGCAGGCCCTGCCCTGCCATTTTTTGAATGTCGCCCACCGGGGCAGATTTTTCGCCGTCAATGGTGAGGCGTACACGGTTGCTGTCAATCGCCTCTAGCTGGATAGACGCCACCCCAGGGGTGGGATTTTCGCGGAGAAAAGATTTACCCTGCCCTAGCTGAGGGGCCAGTTGAGCATTGGTAATCTCGGCCTGAAGGCGATTGCCCTTGCTGGCTGCAACTATCTGAGGGGTGTCG
Source organism: Cyanobacteria bacterium P01_A01_bin.114 (assembly GCA_039815385.1). GTDB lineage: Bacteria > Cyanobacteriota > Cyanobacteriia > Phormidesmidales > Phormidesmidaceae > SIO4C1. Next base: position 5,762 of record JBCBZL010000205.1, on the reverse strand, counting down.
CCCGCTTGGGTATTCAGGGTTAGCTCTAGGCCAGCCTCGGTTGGGTTGAGCTTAATCTCTTCAATGACGGTCGCGGCCGCCTGGGCTGGCTGTGAGGCCAAAATGGCAAAAGCGCCCCCGGCCATTAAACTTCCAAATTTGAAACGGCGTTTCACAATTCACTCCTTCAACTTAAATGATTAGCTGTCAATTTTTGATTGGGTGTTGCTGATCCCTGATATGGCTCAAGCTGTGAATCGCTGGCAAATAGCAAATGTGACAGACAAATTCAGCCTCCAAATCAGCAACGGCTTTGGTTGAGCTGACTGACCGAGGCCTTACTCGGCGGGTTCTTCTCCCTCAGCCGGTGCGGGTGGCGCAATGGTCGGCAGGGTATCTGGGTCAGTGGTCGGAATCAGTGCATCCACCTCAAATGTGGTAGCCAAGGGGTAGTTGGGCTCACCAGTCACCTGACCGTTAGGGCCGATGGCCGTCTCAATCACAGGTTCATCAGATGAGATTTGGAAATTTTTGATTAACAGCAGCGGCTCTAATCGCTCAATGTTGCTCAAAATTGATTGGGTTTGGTCAAAATCTCCATTAAATTGAACCGAGTAGGTTTCGCGTCTGAGCTTGCCGTTAACGCCCTCTCCCAGAGAGCTGTCGCCCACAATCTCCTGCGCGCCGGGTGTAAATTGATTGAGCTGGGCCTCTACTAAAATGGGGGGAACGCCCCGTGCCCGTACCTGATTGCGAGCGCCGTTAAGGGCAGCGTTACTGTTTTTAATTCGCTGGTTGATGTCCAACAGCAGGGTGTCCATTGATTCGTTGTTGGCAAACAGAGAGTAGACGTTTCGCCGCTGCTGCAGGGCAACCTCTAGCTCTTCTTCAATCTTGGCAATCTCTTCCAGCTGCTGCTCTTGGGTCGCTAGCTGATTTTTCTTAGTGGCGATGTCGGCCCTCAGAGCCTGGTTTTGCTGGCGTACCGGCTGCACAAATCGAGAGAACAAGAAGGCGGCCAGGGCAATGCCTGCGATCGCAGCCAAAATCCCCAAAATCTTGGGGGTCATCTCAACGCCAAAGGCAACCGGGTAGATCGGTTCGCCTTCAAATTCTTCGTTAGCTGGAATAAAGTCTCCGCTGGCAGTCATTACTGAAGAGCTCCTGTTTCTAGAAGGGCTTTGATTCTGGAGGCCAGGCCTACCGATGATTGCTGGTTTTCCAACTCAGCCAGCAGTCGATCGAGCTGATCGACGGGCACACTCTCGATATTCCCAATGATGGTGTAGTTTACAAGCTTCAAAGGCTCATCTCGCTCAGCGTCACCAGAGCATCGCCCCAAGACTTCCTCACCCAGGCTAGAATCCTGTAACTCTACGGTTTCCCCAACTAAGAAGGGAGAATTTTTGAGGGTCAACATAAAGTCATTGACATCGTCAAACGAACAGGCTGTCCCTGAGACAGAGAGACCGCCCGCCGGGGGCGGAACGGGCTCACTGCCGTCATTAGGCAAGGGCGCTTTCCCCTCCGTTTGCTGAACCAGGGCAAGCTGGGTACGCGTAGGAATCCGGTTTTGCACATCTTTGACGATGGCAGACCAGGGTCGAATCTTCTCAAAAACGCCAGCTAGCGCCCGGCTCTCAGCTCGCACGGCGGCAGTCTGCTGCCGGATGGTGTCAACCTGGGCAAGCTTTTGTTGCAGCTCAACTAGCTGGGCGTCTAACTCTGCTTGCTGCTGCAAAAGATCTTGTTCTTGATACTTGAGCAATCCCCAAAAGCCGCCAACCCCAGCCAGGGCTGCAATCATCACCCCCAAGCCGATATATAAGGGACGACGATCACCCCTTGCCCCTGGCGGGGGGGCTTGGGCGACCTCTATCTGTCGCTCTTCGCGATCGTTAAGAAAGTTAATATCAACGCTATACATAGCTCACACCTCTCGCAATCCTAGGCCTAACACCGTTGCCAAGCCAGGGCGCTGCGCTGGCTCAATATCTTCACTCACGTCTAAAGAGAGGGCCGCCACCGGGTCGATGGGCGTCGCTGGCAAACTCAACCGCTGGGCAAAAAACTCATCTAGCTGGCCAATTGCGCTACCCGGCCCGGCTAACAGCAGCTGGGCCACCTCCATGTCTTCACCCTGATTGAGATAAAAATCGATGGATCGTCTCAGCTCGTCAGCCAGCTCTCCTAGCACCCGCAACATTGCCGCAGTACCAGGGTTGGTGCCGCCCATTTGAGGGGTGCCAACGCTATCCATAGTGGTCGCTGGCACTGTCATCCCCTGCAACAATTCTGTATTGCGAGAGGGGGGCAAATTCATGGCCCGGCTGAGGGCGCTTTGAATCTGGTAAGTCCCAATGGGCACCGTCCTTGAGAAGTGGGGAATACCATCCACAACAATGGAAATTTCGGTACTCTCAAACTCGATGTCCACAATGGCAGCCGCTTCTTGCGGGGTAAACTGCCGGAGCTGTTCTCGAATGGTGCGAATCAGGGCAAAACTGCTGGTCTCAAGCACGCCCAGGGCAAGCCCCGCCTGCTGAAAGGTTTCAACATAGGTGTCTGTGACATCTTTTTTGACCGCCACCATGAGCACCTGGACTTTTTCGATGCCGTCTTCGTCTACAAAAAATCCAAGTTTCTGATAGTCAACATCGGCTTCTTCACGAGGAAAAGGCAAGTACAAACTCGCCTCTTGATTAAGAACCATTTCTCTCAGCTCTTGATCATCCAGCTCTGCTGGCACTGGAATTACTCGGGTAATTGCCCTGCCTGGAATGGCCGTAGTGGCTCGTTTTACCTTTAGTTTGCTCTCCGCCAGCGCCGACCGAATGGCCTCTGCCATTGCGGCGGTGTCGATAATTTGACCTTCTTCAAAAATGCCTTCAGGTATCTCCGCAGAAGCAAGGGTTTCTAACTTTATCTTCTGCCCTTGCTTGCGCAATCGAGCAATATTTACCCGCTCTGGTGTCAGCTCAACGCCAACGCCTGGGGGCTTTCTTGAGAATAATGACTTCAAACTATCCACAGCTTTGTCCGCTCACTGAGATCAAACGAGAGTTGAAACAAATTCGTAATGCAAGCCTTATGAGGCTTTGCGCTTTTTTTGCTAAACTTTGCTCTTTTTTGCTAACGCATAGTACACAATTTGTGTCGGAATGGCTAGCTTTTTGAGAAAGATAAAAATCACACTGGGTTTTTATCTTGAATTTTTGCCCAAGCGCAAACTCCAAGCCAATGATGTGGCCAATGGTAAGGGTCGATTTTAACGACCGACTTCAATTTTGAAAGTCAGCTTGCCCAAAACAATGTCTAAAACAGACATTCTTGATGAAAAAATTGTTGCGGCGATGATTGATGAACGACATCAGAGCGACATCAAGCTCTGGCGGGTTTCCCAAACGTTCTAAACAACAGCGCTTAAACTATTTTCAAAAAAGAATGGTGATTTTTACGCGCAGTGTACACGTAATTGACTAAATTGGGCAGAGGTTATCCCAAAAAAATTGTTTTTTCAGAATTTTTATGGCTGTGGAACGCTCAAGGTTAGCGGCTCACCCCTGGGGGGCACCGCGATCGAAGACCGCAAAACGCCTTTTATTGCTAGGGTCTGGCGAATTAGGGCGCGAGGTTACCCTAGAGGCCATGCGGCTAGGCATTGAGGTGATTGCGGCAGATGCCTATGAGAATGCACCCGCGATGCAGTTTGCCCATCAGGCTGAGGTGATCAATATGCTAGATGGCAGCGCCCTGCGTCAGCTAGTTGAGCGGGTGCAGCCTGATCTAATTGTGCCGGAGGTCGAGGCACTAGCCACTGATACCCTGATTGAGCTAGAGCAGTCAGGGTGGACGGTGATTCCCACCGCTCGGGCGACTCGACTGACGATGGATCGAGAGGGGATTCGGCGGTTGGCGGCTGAAGCGTTGGGTCTACCCACCTCCCCCTATCGGTTTGCCTCGACCCCCGAAGAATATCGTCAGGCGGTGGATGAGATTGGCCTACCCTGCGTGGTTAAGCCAGTCATGAGCTCGTCGGGTAAAGGGCAGAGCCTGGTCAAGCAGCGCGACGAGGTAGATGCCGCTTGGGCCTACGCCTTTGAAGCCGGTCGGGGTCAAGATCAGCGAGTCATTATTGAAGGGTTTGTTCAATTTGAGACAGAGATCACCCTGTTGACCGTTCGCTCTCAGCAGGGCACCGATTTTTGCCCACCTGTCGGTCACATTCAGGTCAGCGGCGACTACCGCGAGTCGTGGCAGCCCTGCACCCTGCACCCAGACACGCTGCGCCAGTGTCAGGAGATGGCTCACAAAATCACTGAGGCGCTCGGCGGCTGGGGGCTATTTGGGGTGGAGTTGTTTATCTCAGGGGCAGCCGATGCCCCCCAGACGGTCTACTTTAGCGAAGTCAGCCCCCGCCCCCACGACACGGGCATGGTGACAATGGTGAGTCAAAATATGTCTGAGTTTGAGCTGCATATACGTGCGATCGCAGGCCTTCCCCTCGGCACCGTTGAGCTGATCCGCCCCGGTGCTTCCGCTGTTATTCTCGCCGATGCCGCGACCGATACCCCCCAGTTCACCGGCATGGCCGAGGCGCTGGCAGTGCCCACCAGCAAACTCCGTCTCTTTGGGAAACCCCGCGCCTATAAGAATCGCCGTATGGGCGTCGCCCTAGCCCTGGGTGACACCGTTGAGGAGGCCCGCGCCCGCGCCCGCGCCTGCGCCGAGCAGGTTCAGGTGATTGGGGATTCGTAGGGGCATAGCCTGCGACGCGCCCACGTAGGGGCATAACATGTTATGCCCCGTACAGGGTATGCAGAGGCGTTGCACGCAGTGCCCCTAAGGTCTACAGTGTCTAACACGCGCTCGTCAGAGAGGTTGGAAATCATGAAATACATCCGAAATTGGCGCAAATTTATGAGCCTGGCCCTGGTGGGTCTGTTGCTCAGCTGGGTCGTCAGCTGCACAAAACCCGCCGCTGACCAGGGGCAGGCCCAGGATGGCCCCCAGGAGGTCGAATTTTGGACGATGCAGCTGCAGCCCAAATTCACAGATTATTTCAACCAGCTGATCGCCGACTTTGAGGCCGAAAATCCTGGCATGACCGTAAACTGGGTAGATGTGCCCTGGGCCGACATGCAGAGCAAGATTCTCACCGCTGTCTCGGCGGGGACGGCCCCCGATGTGGTCAACCTCAACCCTGACTTTGCCTCTCAGCTGGCCAGCCGCAACGCCTGGCTGACGCTGGATGATCAGATTTCGCCCGAAGAAAAAGCGATTTATTTACCCGGCATTTGGCAGGCAACTACTTTGAACGGAGATAGTTTTGGGTTTCCCTGGTATTTGACCGCGCGGGTGACCCTCTACAACCAGGAAATATTTAGCCAGGCTGGGGTAGACACCCCCCCGACTACGTTTGCCGAGCTGGCCGAGGTCGCCAAGCAGGTTAAAGATGAAACCGGCAAGTATGCCTTCTTTATCAGCTTTGTGCCAGACGACGCCGCCGACGTGATGCAGTCGTTTGTGCAAATGGGCGTTCCCCTGGTCAACGAAGATGGCACTGCTGCCTTCAACACCCCCGAGGGCAAAGCGGTTTTTCAATACTGGACCGATCTCTATCAGCAAGAGCTGCTTCCCCGTGAAGTGCTAACCCAGGGCCACCGCCGCGCCATTGAGCTGTATCAGGCGGGCGAGACGGCTGTGCTGGCTTCGGGGGCAGAGTTCCTCGACTCAATTGCGCAGAATGCACCGGATATTGCCAAAGCCACCGCCAGCGCCCC
>JBCBZL010000060.1:0-17674 GCA_039815385.1 Cyanobacteria bacterium P01_A01_bin.114 | reverse complement strand
GGCAGTCAAAATCCGCTCAAAAGTTCTTTCCTCAAAGGTTTTTCGCTCACGGCATCCGAAAAGCAGGACCTGATTGCTTTCCTGCAAAGCCTGACAGATGAAACGTTCATCACCAATCCAGCACTGAGCGATCCGCGTTTAGCCGATACGCAATAAATTTATGTTTAGTACAGCGTCAAGCTTAGAAACTAGAGTAGAGAAGGACGCGGAGAGGGGGGGACGCGGAGACGCGGAGAGGGGATGTCGTAGGATGGGTTAAGCCGCCGCTCTTGATCGGGACAAACCGATGTTGACCAATCGGCGAACCCATCATCCCGGATATTCTAAGATTACCCGAATGTATCAACGGTCGCGGCTACGCTTAACCCACCAACGCAGACATCCCGCTCACCCCAAAAATATCGACATCGTTTACCAAACCAAGCTGAGCGGCAGCGCGAAACCCGGCAAAACATCCTCACCCGAAAGCGTTTTCGGATTTTGCAAAACCTCAACCGGCTGATTTTCCCGGTAAACCTCTACACCTCTGCCCTTACGATCAAGCAACCATCCCAATTGAACCCCGTTAGCCTGATACTCACTCATTTTTGCCCGCGCCGCCTCCAGCTGATCGGACGGCGACATCAGCTCCAAAACAAAATCTGGAGCCAGCGGCGGAAATTTTTCCCGCTGTGCCCGCGCCAGCGCCTCCCAGCGCGACTGAAGCACCCAGGCCACATCCGGAGAGAGCTCAGCCCCGTTAGGCAGCTTGAAACAGGTTGAAGAATCAAACAGCTGCCCTAGCCCCTTTTGTCGATTCCAAATGCCAAATTCAATGATCAGCTCAGCATTGCGCTTACCCGTTTCCCCCCCAGTCGGCGGCATAAAAACCAGCTCTTCTGTCGAGGTCCGTTCAATTTTGATGTCTGGGTTAGCCACGCAGAGCTCATAAAACTGATCGTCGCTGAGCCGTGTTGATGCCGGTAAGTTAACCACAAAGGCATTCATGACCTCGACCTCCAGTGCTTATCGCATATTCTAGCTGGGCTGAATCCGTTGGCGCTGAAGTTGACGCTAAAATTGTTAGGTTCCATACGTTTTCAGCCATGACCGTCGAACCAGAATCACCGTCTGTACCCAAGTCGCCCTCCCAGGCACCCAGTCAAGCACCTAAAAAATCCTGGGGGCAGACTGTTCGTGAGAATTTGAAGCTGGTTGCGATCGCACTCACCATCTCCCTGATTGTCCGAGTTTTCGTCGCAGAGCCCCGCTACATTCCCTCCAACTCCATGGAACCCACCCTGCTGGTGGGCGATCGGCTTCTGGTCGAAAAGGTTTCCTACCACCTGCACGAACCACAGCGGGGCGACATTGTTGTATTTGAGCCACCTCCTCAGCTCCAGGAAATCGGCTACGGGGCCGATCAGGCCTTCATCAAGCGCGTCATCGGCGAACCCGGACAGATTGTAGAAGTTACCCAGGGCAAAGTTTATGTAGATGGCGTGGCCCTGAACGAAGACTATATTTTAGAAGCCCCTGCCTACGAAATGCCCCCCGTACGGGTGCCAGCGGGCTATCTATTTGTCATGGGCGACAACCGCAACGACAGCAACGACTCCCATGTATGGGGCTTTCTGCCTGAGACGAATGTGATTGGCCGGGCTGCGGTCAGGTTTTGGCCATTTTCGTCGGCAGGAGAGATTGCAGCGTAAAGCCCATGCACCCACCCACCCCCATCCACACCGACCTAGTCCTCGTCGGGGGCGGCCATACCCACGCGATTGTGCTGCGCAAGATAGGTATGGAAGGCTTACCACCGGGCGTTCGGGTAACGCTGATTACCAACCTGGCCGATACGCCTTACTCGGGGATGCTGCCGTGCCACATCTCAGGGCTCTATGGCTTTGACGACTCCCACATTGATTTGCGACCGCTGACCCGGTTTGCCCACTGTCGACTGTTTATGGACGAGATGATTGGTCTGGACACTGAGGCGCAGCAGGTGATTTGCCGCGCTCATCCCCCGGTTCGCTACGATGTGCTCTCCATCGACATTGGCAGCACACCGACAAAATCGTCCGTGCCGGGGGCCGCAACGCACGCTATCCCAGCGAAGCCAGTTCCCCAGCTGCTCAAGGCTTGGGATGATTATATTGCAGGCCTGGAACCCGGACGTACCGCTACGATTGGGATCGTCGGCGGCGGGGTTGGGGGCGTTGAGCTGGCCCTCAACATGCAGGTGCGACTGTGGAACACTGTTAAAAAACGCGACAGCGTGGTAGTCCATCTTTTCCATCGGGGCAACCATTTAGCGAACGGGCGCAGTCGCCGCACCCAGCGTCAGATTGAGAAGCTGTTTCGCGATCGCAACATCCACACCCACCTACAAGAATCCGTTTGTGCCGTTGAAGCGCACGGAGCGCAAAAACAAGTGCGCTGCGAGTCAGGGCTAACGGTAAAGTGCGATCTCGTCTTTTGGGTCACCAACGCCGCTGCCCCCAGCTGGATTTCCCAAACCTCGCTCTCCACCGACGATAGCGTCTTCATCCTGGTCAAAGACACCCTACAAACCTACTCTCACCCCAACATTTTCGCCGCAGGCGACATCGCCACCCTCAAAAATCACCCCCGCCCCAAAGCCGGCGTTTTCGCCGTCCGTCAAGGCCCGCCGCTCTATCAGAACCTGCACCGTTTGCTTTCGGGCAAACCCCTCAAACCCTTTAAACCCCAAAGCCAGTACCTGAATATCATCGACACGGGTACCGGCACTGCGATCGCCTCCCGTGGCCCCTTTTCTGCCGAGTCCAAACTGTTTCGCCGTTGGAAAGATTGGATTGATGGGAAGTTTATGGCGTTGTTTCGAGACTTTCCGGAGATGGGGGGGAAGGTAGAGGGTAGAGGGAATTGGGTAGAGGGTAAGAGAACTCAGCCCAACACTACCCATTACCCATTACCTACCCACCACTACCCACCACCCTCTACCCACCACCCTCTACCCACCACCCTCTACCCACCCCCCTGCGCTGGCTGCGCCTCCAAGGTCAGCAGCGCCGTCCTCACCGAAACCCTGGCCCGCTTACAGGCCGACTTCCCAGATGTCTCCACCTGGCCTCACCACGAAAACATCTACGCGGGGCTGGATGCGCCCGACGATGCGGCTATCATCCGGGTGCCACCCGGCAAGCTGGCGGTGCATACGGTGGATCAGTTTCGGGCGATGCTGGACGACCCCTATGTATTTGCTCAGATCTGTGTGAACCACTGTCTGAGCGACTTATTTGCGATGGGGGCGACGCCGCATAGTGTGCTTGCGATCGCAACCCTTCCCTACGCCACCGACTCAAAACAGGCAGAAACCCTCTACCAGCTACTGTCCGGAGCCTACCAGGCCCTGACCCACTCCAAAACCTTTTTAGTCGGGGGCCATACCACCGAGGGGCCAGAGCTGGCGCTGGGGTTTTCCTGTAACGGTTGGGCAGATCCAGGCCAGATTCTGCGCAAAGGGGGAATGCAGCCAGGGCAGGCTCTGATTCTCACTCAACCGATTGGCACAGGCACCCTGTTTGCGGCGGATATGCAAAAAGCGGCGAAGGGGCGATGGATTGAAGCGGCGGTAGCCCAGATGGTGCAGTCTAGTCAGGCGGCGGTGGCCTGCCTGCGGCAGCATGGCGTCACGGCTTGCACCGATGTGACAGGGTTTGGTCTGGCGGGGCACCTTAGGGAGATGGTACATGCCTCTCAGGTGGCGGTTGAGCTCGACCTCTCGGCACTGCCTATCCTAGATGGGGCCGAGGAAAGCCTATCGGTTGGGTACTATAGCTCGCTACACGAGCGTAATTGGGCTGTTGCTGAGCAGATTGGGACGGTGCGATCGCTAGACCACCTGCTCAGCTATCAGCTCCTATTTGATCCCCAGACAGCAGGCGGGTTATTAGCAACGGTACCTGCCAATCAAGCAAGTGACTGCCTAAAGACATTAAAGGCGGCAGGGTATGTTCACAGCTGCTGTATTGGCCATACAACAGAGACCAAACCGGGAAGTACGCCTATTACAATTAATCAATGGTAAGCGGTATGCAGCATTGACTCAGGCCCTGACAGTCGAAAAGTTTCTCAACGCTCCCGGTGTCATCTTAGACGTGCGTAGCCCTGGCGAATACGAGCAGGGCCATTTACCTGGGGCCTTTAGCTTTCCGCTATTTTCGAATGAAGAACGGGCGGAGGTGGGCACCTGCTATAAGCAGCAAGGGCATGAGGCGGCGGTAGAGTTGGGGCTGGAGCTGGTGGGGCCAAAGATGGCGACCTTTGTGCGACAGGCTAAACCCCTGGCCCCCGATCAACAGGTGCGGGTTCACTGCTGGCGGGGGGGCATGCGCAGTGGCTCAATGGCCTGGCTGCTCAAAACCGCTGGCCTCGAGGTGGTGACTCTGACTGGGGGATACAAAGCCTTTCGGCGCTGGGTTCGTCAGCTGCTGGCGACGCCGAAACCCATCATCATTTTGGGGGGCATGACTGGCACTGCTAAAACTGACATTCTCCATGCCTTGGCCCACTATGGGCAGCAGGTCCTAGATTTAGAAGGGCTGGCCAACCATCGCGGCAGCAGCTACGGGGCCTTAGGGCTGCCTCCCCAGCCCAGTACCGAGCAGTTTGAGAACCTGATTGCAGCCCAGTGGCAGACCTTCAGCCCAGCCCAGCCAGTCTGGATCGAGGCCGAAAGCCGACGGGTCGGCACCTGTCGCGTGCCCGATGAGCTAATGCAGCAGATGGAGCAGGCCAAGACCCTCGAAATTATCCGTCCACTGTCAGAGCGGCTAGATCTGCTGGTAGAGATATATGGTCAGGCCGATACGACTGCCCTGGTCGAAGCAACAGAACGGGTGCGTAAACGCCTGGGCGGGCAGCGAACCCAGGCCGCTGTTGAACATATTCGCGAGGGCAATCTTCGGGCTGCGGTAGAGATTGTTTTGACCTACTACGATCGCACCTACCGATACGACTTAGAACGGCGAAACTTGACCATTCCGCAGGTCGAAGTAGCCGGGTTAAACCCTGATAGAAGTGCTCAGTTTTTGCTTGAAACCGTCAAAGGGTGGGGATGGTATTGATTCTTTATTACTTTGCACCCTTGGGTTACCGGATATGGCTAGGCAGAATTTCGCATGATTTGCGTGATGTGTGGCGAGTCCGCGTTAAATCAGTCTTTGAAGCCGGTCTAAAGTCGCGGATCGAGACTAAAGTAATTGAATAGTTAGTGCAGCATAGTATCTCGAAGCATAGCGTCTCAGCGTCTCAACTCAGGGTAGCCTCACCTCACGCGTTTCTAAAGCTCACTGGTGCTCAATTAGCATGTCGTTACATCGTTTTTCTCGACACCCCTTTCAGCGTTTTCGTCAGGCGAAGCTCCGCACCATTCTGGTGGTGCCGTTTGTGCTCCAAATTGTCAGCACCATAGGGGTCATCGGCTATTTATCTTATGTCAATAGCCAGCAAGCATTACAACAACTGGCATTCCAACTCGAAACTAAGCTCAGCGATCGACTTCAGGAGAAGGTTCAGAGCTATCTAGCTAAACCCCATGAGTTTCATCAAATCACCCTATCCAGTATCCGCAGCGGCACGCTAGATCCTAATGATTTCCCGGCGGTAGAGAAGTTTTTCTGGCAGCAGATTCACGATCATGGCCTGGTCACCTACGCTTACTTCGGCAATCCCCAAGGAGATTTGATTTCGGTCAAGCAAGACGATGATGGCAGCTTAGTCAGCCGGCAAAGAGATGACTCTACCGGAGGTGAGCGGCAAGAGTACGCCCTGGATGATAGCGGTAATCGAACAGAGCTGGTCAAAAGTCGCCCCTATGACGGGCGAGAGCGCCCCTGGTATCAAGCCGCAGTCGAGGCCCAGCAGCCAACCTGGAGTCCGATTAGCCCTGCTTTTGACGATGAGGTGCTCGAAATCAACGCGGTTATTCCTATCTACGATGAGACCAACACGCTTCAAGGCATTCTCGGTTCAGAGCTCAACCTGAGTCAAATCACAGACTTTCTGCAATCGCTGCAAATAAGTCCCTCAGGTCAAGCGTTTATCATGGAGCATTCTGGTGAGGTGGTGGGGACCTCTACGAAGGAGTCGCCTTTTGTGCTCACAGATGCCCTGGCGACTGAGGAGGAAGACGATCTGCCAGCTGGTGAATCAGCAGAGCGAGGAACCAAGGCCCGTTTGAATGCAACCCTGAGTCAAGATCCGCTCACCCGCGCCACAGCGACCCATCTTTTGGAAACATTTGGCGATTTTGAGCAGATTACAGAGGCTCAAAACCTATCATTTATGCTCAACGGTAAACGCCAGTTGGTTCGGGTAATGCCGCTGCAAGACCAGCCAGGCCTAGACTGGCTTATGGTGGTGGCCATTCCTGAAAGTGACTTTATGGGGCAAATTTATACGAATGCCCGCAATACGGTTCTGCTCTGCATTGGGGCGTTAATCCTGTCTTTAATTATCGGTGGGCTGACAGCCCGATGGATTACCCGACCCGTCCAACGAATTAATCGAGCCGCCAAGGAAATCGCCAATGGCAACCTGTCGCAGCAAGTCAAGATTAGTCAACCCAGTGAGCTAGAAGAGCTGGGTAACTCCTTTAACCACATGGCCACTCAGCTGAAGCAGTCCTTTCAGGCGTTGGAAGCGTTGAATCTTGCCCTGACCGAGCGAGAGCAGCAGCTCGAAGGGTACAACGTGATGCTAGAAACAGAAGTCCAGGAACGGACTCAAAAGCTGCTGGTGACTGAAAAAATGGCTGCCCTGGGTCAGCTGACAGCAGGGGTTGCCCACGAACTCAACACGCCCCTCGGGGCCGTCCGCGCCGCGAATGAGAATGTGATGGCAGGTCTGCAGCAGTCATTTCAGCAGCTGCCCCAGATGTTATTGCGGTTAACCCCTGAGCAGATTACTGACTTTCTCAACCTGCTGACCTTGATTCAAAAACCGAGGCAGGTCATTTCTTTTCGAGAAGAGCGCCAGTTAAGACAGACGCTTCAAAAAGACCTATCTGAACGGGGCATCGAGCCTGCTGTGACCTTAGCCGATCTGCTCAGCAAAATCGGCGTTACCCCCTCCGATTTAGAAGCGCTGACCAGCCTGCTAAAAACGCCTCAAAATCGTCAGATTATTGAAGCAACCCATGCTGTTTCGATGGTGACGACCAACAGCCAGACGATTCGCACTGCGGTTGATCGGGCTGCTCGAATTATCTTTGCGCTTAAGAGCTATACCCATCGAGATGTCTCTAAAAATGCTCACGCCTCAATTGCTGATGGGATTGATGCTATTCTCACGCTCTATCAAAATCACCTGAAACGCGGAGTTGAGCTGGTTAAGGACTACCAGCCTGTGCCTGAGGTGCCCTGCGATCCCGAAGATCTGATGCAGGTCTGGACAAACTTGATTCACAATGCCCTGCAAGCGATGAACTATCAGGGTCAGCTAGGGGTTAAAGTTGCCCAGCAAGGTCGGCAGGCGGTGGTGACGATTACAGATACGGGCTCTGGTATTTCGCCTCAGCATCGCGATCGCATCTTTGAACCCTTCTTTACCACCAAGGCAAAAGGCGAAGGCACCGGCTTGGGGCTCGATATTGTGCAGCGAATCATTGAGAAATATCACGGTCGGATTGAGGTAGAAAGCCGACCTGGACACACTGTTTTTCAGGTGTGGCTACCCCTCGAGCGAACCGGCTCTGATCCGGTAACCTAAAAAAATCGCAAGCGTTTCTCTACTGTGGAATAAAATTTGATACAAAGATTGGATATAGGCGTCAAAATTCACGGAATCGTGTAGATAAAGCATGTCAAATAAAGCCATTCTATGTGTAGATGACGAAACGATCGTTTTGCTGAGCTTGCGCGATCAGATTACCCGGCATTTTGGTTCACGCTACCGCTATGAAATGGCTGAAAGCGCCGACGAAGCTTGGGAGATCATTGAAGAGTTGTCCAACATCGGGGTCAAAATTTTAATCATCGTGGCTGATTGGCTAATGCCGGGCATCCGAGGAGATGAGCTCTTGATTCAGGTACACCAGAGGTTTCCACAGATTGTGACTGTTTTGCTTACGGGTCATGCCGATGAAGCTGCCGTTGAGCGCGCGCGCCAGCAGGCCAATCTCCACGCCTGTATTGCTAAACCCTGGGAGGAAGGAAACCTCATCCAAATCATTCAGTCTGGATTAGAGCAGTTTGATGACTAGAGCCACGGTAATTTGTATTGATGACGAACGGAGCGTGCTGCTGAGCCTGCGGGACCAGTTAGGTCGAATTTTAGAGCCTGATTGCGCCATTGAGCTGGCTCACACGGATGCTGAAGCGCTCAGTTTGCTCAAAGATCTTGCCGAGGCCAATGTGCCGGTTCCCGTCGTGATTTGTGATCAAATATTGGCAGATACCCGAGGTCATTTGCTGCTCAGCCAGATCCATCAGCACTATCCGCAAACTCGCACCGTGCTCTTGACCGGGCTGGCGCAGCTAGACGATGTCACCTACGCTGTCAACCATGCCAAACTGTATCGCTATCTCTCTAAACCCTGGGATGAAATTGACCTGGGCCTGACGGTGCGAGCTGCGATTCGCAGCTATTTTCAAGAGCAGCAGCTGGCCGAGCAAAATTTTGCACTGCAGCAGGCCAATCACAAATTAGCGGCCCTCAATGCTGACTTAGAGCAGCGGGTAGAGGCCAGAACCGCTGCCCTCAGAAAACGAACGGCGGCCTTGCGCCGACAGACTGCTCTATTAAAAGCGAGCAAAGAGGCAGCCGAAGTGGCTAACCAGGCAAAGAGTGAGTTTCTGGCCAATATGAGCCACGAAATTCGAACGCCGCTTAACGCGGTATTAGGGTTTGCTCAACTGCTGGAGATGACGCCCCTCAACGCCGATCAGCAAGAGTGTGTCCAGTGTATTGCCCGAGGGGGGCAAAGCCTGATCGCGATCATCAATGATATTTTAGACCTCTCTAAACTAGAGGCCCGTGAGCTTAAGCTCACTGCGGTCGAGTTCAATCTCAGGCAGGTGATCCAGGAGTTGGTTCAACTCTTTCGACCCCAGGCCACCGCGAAGGGATTGTTGATTGTGAGTGCGATCGCGCCCGAGCTACCTAATCAATTTGTCGGCTCCGTCGATCGCCTGCGGCAGGTTCTGATGAATCTGATCGGCAATGCCATCAAATTTACGGCGACGGGGCAGGTGACGATTGCCGTTGGTTATGCCAAGACAGCGCAGCTCCAGAGCCCTAATCCCCAGGATCTCAACCCCCAGAGCCCTAATCCTCGAAGCCCTGGCAGCCCTGGCGCACAGAGCCGTGACGCACAGGCCCTCCAAAAAATTCACTTTAGCGTCCGAGACACTGGCATCGGCATTGACCCCAGCGACCAGGTTCGCATCTTTGCGCCCTTTACCCAGGTAGATGGCTCCCATACCCGCCAGTATCCAGGTACGGGGCTCGGGCTCACCATCTGTCAGAAAATTGTACAGCTCATGGGGGGCCACATTCAGGTCAACAGCTCACTGGGGCAAGGGGCTAACTTTGGGTTTACGGTTGCCTTAGCATCGTCAGCCGCTGCGAACGCTTCTCTGTCAGCCCCAGCGGTGCCTCGCCGCTCGTCACCTAGCTCAAATATCCGCGTTTTAGTCGTAGAAGATGCCCCCACCAACCAGCACCTGATGATGCGGATTCTCAAAAATCTGGGCTATCGTGCCGATGCGGTCAACAATGGACAAGAGGCCCTCAACCAGCTAGCGTCACAGGCCTACGATTTGATCTTAATGGACTGCCAAATGCCAATTTTAGACGGCTATGAGGCGACCCGACAGCTACGACAACAAGAAGCGGGGCAGCGCCATACGGTGGTGATCGGCGTGACCGCATCTGCCATGGTTGGCGATCGAGAAAAATGTTTGACCGCTGGGATGGATGACTATCTCAGTAAGCCTATCCGGCTGGCAACTCTAAAGGATCTCCTAGAACAGTGGGTGGGTTGAAAACGATCCTGATGATTTGCCTAGATGAGGGAGCTGCTATTAAGCGGTCTGGTATTTTATGGAATGAGTACTAACGGAGTTGCAGGTGAGATGAGGCTAGCCGCCATTGATATCGGGACCAACTCTATTCACATGATCGTTGTCAATGTACTGCAACAGCGAAACTTTGAGGTGACCGACCGTGAAAAAGAAATGGTCAAGCTTGGGGCTGGCGTCTTTTCAACTCGTCGGCTGAGTGAGCGTGCCTTTGAGGCCGGGTTGGAGACGATTGAGCGCTATGTTCAACTGGCTGAGCAGCTGGGGGTCGATGAGATCATCACGGCGGCCACCAGCGCTATTCGCGAGGCTCAAAATGGAGAAGCCTTTCTGCGGGAGGTGGTGCGCCGTACTCAGATCAGACCCCGCATGATTTCTGGAAAAGAGGAAGCTCGCCTGATTTTTCTGGCGGTTCGAAATGCGATCGCGCTGGCCGATCGCACTGCCCTTGTCTTTGACATTGGGGGGGGCAGTACCGAAGTTGTTGTTGGTAATCGTGATGCGGTCCTATTTGGCAACAGTATGAAGCTGGGCGTGCAGCGCCTGCTAGATATGTTCGAAGATCAGGGGCCCGTGGGGAACGAAGCACGAGGGGTATTAGAGGCCCATGTTCGCTTTGTGGCACAGCAGATTTTGGCAGAGGCGCAGCAGATTGGGTTTACCCAGGTGATTGGCACCTCTGGCACAATTCGGACTCTGGGCGAGGCGGTTTATCTTGCTAACCACAAGCAGTCGCTGCACTCTATTAACGCCGAGGTCATCGCGCTGAGCGATCTGCAAAATTTGACCCATCGTCTGATGAACCTCAAGGCTAGCGATCGCACTGATATCGAGGGGATCAGTGAAAAGCGGACTGATACAATTCACCTGGGGGGAATCTTGCTCGTCCAGCTGTTGCAGATGGTGCAAGCCCAAACACTGACCCTCTGTGATGCCTCACTTCGAGAAGGCATGATCCTAGATTATCTAGAACGCCATCCCCCGACCGTCACAGATTTTCCTGCCCAGCAAAATCTGCGCCGTCGTAAGGTCGCACAGTTGGTTTCTAAGTACGATGCAGACTGGGAGCGCAACTGCCACATTGCAGCCCTAGCCCAAGCGCTCTTTGAGCAGACCCAAGACTTACACCCGTACGGCGACTTTGAAAAAACGATTTTAGAATATGCCGCTCTGCTGCATGATATTGGCCAATATCTCTCCTATCGGGGCTATCATAAAAGTTCACGCTACATTCTTGAGCGGGTGGGGCTTCGTGGGTTTACAGATGCAGAGCTGTTGTTGATCGGCCATGTGGTTCGCTATCATCGCAAGGCTAAGCCTAAGACAAAGCACAAAAAGTTTAAGCGACTCTCCGATTGTGAACGTCAAACTGTCTGGGTACTGGCAGGGCTACTCAGAATTGCGGTGGGGTTAGATCGAAGCAAGAGTCAGCAAGTTGATACGGTTGCTTGTCGAGTGTTGGATAAAACACTTGAGATAACAGTTTCAGGAACCGGCAATCTATCGGTAGAATGCTGGGCTGCTCAGGCAGAGGGTCATATTTTGGCTAAGGTATTGGATCGGACTGTTCAGATTCGAGCCAGTGAATAAGCCCCCCAAAATCGAAGCCAGCTCTGCGAGCACGCCTCTCGAGAAGAAAGACTCAAGCTGGCCTAGCCGCATTCTGGCTAGCAGTGTTTAGAGCGATGAGAAAAGCTCTGCGAGGAGCTGCAATACTTTTGCTCAACCGCTTCAAAATCTGTTGACTATGGTACAGTTTGCTGCCTGAAGTCGCTGATACTGCCCTGGCTTTGGCCGCAAACTCAGGTGCGATCGCGGCCAAGCCTTGCAAATTCTTGATATTCTCGTTAAGCTAAAGACAGGTTCAACATTTTTGCAGGCAAACTGCAATGAGGTTCACTCACTCGTCAGCCCTTAGCCTTGCCTCTGAGCCATCAAAGGGTCAGATATAGGTAAAAAGCAAGGCAGGAGCGAGCTCGGGTAGGAGTGCAGTTGAGCCTTTGATGTTAGCAGTTTCAATGTTTTATGGTTACGCGGGAGATTCTCCTGACTGTTTTTGATCTCGTTTGGAAATTTGATGATCAGGCTAAGCTTGGTCATCAGGAGTGCCTGGTGGGATAGGCCTCTATGAGCGAGCTAGAAACTGATTTTGAGTCCACCACCGCTAGTTTGCTTCGGAAGGACGGCAGTGGTTCAGGTAACTTAGACGGCTGAGCTGTCCGGCAGCGCTAATTGTTTTACGGGTCTTTGCTAGCTGCGTGAGTTTCTTATCAGCTGTTGGGCCGATTGGCGCAAGCAGCCGCTGATTTAGTTAGGAACTTAGTTCGAAGATTCGGTTTGAAGAGTAGGTTCGGAGAAATATTATGCAGATCGGCAAGATCTTAACAGCAGTGTTGGGCACGGTTGCTGCTGTCGTTACCGTATACAAGCCCGTGCAGGCGGGGCATGCTAGGCCAGTAGCGCCAACGTCAAAAGATTTGCTGGGGCGCAGCCACCAAAGGCCGGTCGGCACAGGGATGGCGATCTACGGCCAGACGCTTACACTAGTTGAGTCGCTGCGGACGGCAGGCCCTCGCAGGGCTTAGTTGCAGGGCACTCTGCTCGGAAAGAGAAATCAATTTAAAAATGCAGTTTCAGAATTATCGCTTATGTCTTATTTAGAAGAGCAGACCAATTCATCTCGGTCGTACGATTGGATAGTGATTCCTCTGGTTTTAATGGTGTCTACTTTCAATGTCTGGGGGCTGAGCCTGGTGGTTCAGCAGATGGTTCAGTCAAACACCGACGCCGCTGAGGAGAACACGGCTGAAGTTAGTCTGAGGACGCATTTGATGGCTAGGGGAGAGGGTCGGAACCGCTGAGGCGTGTTACGCCATGATCCTGTCCGTGGCGATCGGCAGCGGTAGGGCAGCGACGTTGTCGGCGAGCACACCTGTCTTGAGTTTTATGAAGCGATCGCTCGAACTGCACCAGCAGTCTCTCAGCTTAAATCGGGAAGCTTGCGATCGCATCCAAGAAGCCGCCCTCGGCAATTGATCGCTTGGTAAATTTTGACGGACTCACCCCGCGCGAGGCAGCCCGTACCTGGATAGAGGCTAACTAAGAGACGGTTGAATCTTGGGGATACTGATTTTGTGAAAGTGCGATCGCAGGCATCGGTCAATTGTTGACTGATGCCTCACAGTACAAGCTTTTGAAAGAAGTTTATGTAACGGCTAAGTTGTGCGGCGGCTAGTATCCTTTGCTTCTCCACCAAGCTCTCTTGCCCGTTCGCTCTAACGTGTTGTCAGACTGCGCTTTCGTGATAAATCCACAACTTTTCTGCCACTCTCAGCTTGCTGCTTTTGCAAATCAGCAAAGAGTGCTTTCAAATCGTGATTAAACGACCGTGAATATTCTTCACGAATTCTGTGAATCTCTTCCACAATTCTGTCTTGATACATGATCAATCTCCGAGAAGTTCATAGGGTGTACAAAGAATTGGTAACTCACCACCTCAAGCTAACCTAACTACACGCCCTAGTCGCCGCTGCAGAGTGTCAAGATTTCAATCAAGCAGCGCTGTCTCTAAACTTGTCGGTATCAGAAATTAGCGATGCGATCGCAACTTTAGAAACAGAGCTGGATATCGTCTTGCTGCTGCGCAACCACCCCGCAGCGGACAGGCAGAAATCGGCTTGACAGCTTTGCCCGTCAGCGATGAATTTGAGCCTGTCCGAACCGATGGAGCCCGAGGTGATGGCGTTTTTGAAAACTCACAAACTAGAGCGTAATACGCTAGCGCTGCGCTATCCAATACCTTCAAAGCAATTTCAGCCTGTTGCTGCCTAACGATAAGTGTTCACGGTTCCTGTTGCACTTAGGCGCTGTTAAAGATCGAAAACAAGCAACAAGTGCATAGCAAGACATTAAATTTGGATATGCGCTCTGTTTCCGTGCTTCAGGCCTAAAAATCATCGCTAGATGTATCTCGGAAAGTCCAGCTCACAAAGGAAAAAGTCCGTTTCACAAAGGTTGAACTCATCGTTCCCTCCTATGATGCTTTCACTTACTTAATAAGAAAAGTTTTTATTAGTAAGGCTTGAGCTTGGTGTGGTAAGTGATCTGGATGAGTGAAGCATGAGCAATCTGGCCAGTAGCGTGTCTCTAATGATGTGGGCAAGCATGGTTCCCGTGGGAACTGCTTCATTGCACACATTCTTGGCAGTGCAACCTGCCCTGGCAGAGCATCAATCGACGGCTGAGTCTGACCCCAGCGGTGGGGCAGTATCGACGGATTTCTTTAAATTCGATGACGCTCAACTCGAGGGTGCTCAGCTGAGAAATCTTGCTCAATCGGCCATTGCTCAGACAAACATCGTGGAGATTACGAGCATTCAAGTCGAGGAGACCCCTGAAGGCATTCTCCTTTTGATTGAAACGAATGGTGAGTTGGCTACACCCGCAACTTCTACGATAGGGAATGCAGTGGTGGCTGATATTCCTAACGCGGCATTGAACTTATCGGCGGAAGAAGACTTTTTTGCCAGTGCGCCTGCTGAAGGGATTGCGCTCATAGATGTGAGTAGTTTGCCGAATAATCAGGTGCGGATTTCGATCACGGGCGCTGATGCCCCGCCCGTGGTGGATATTCTGACAGATGGTTCTGGTCTTACCGTCGGGATAACGTTAGGAGATCCAGCGGCTCAGCTGCCAGACGATGATTCGATTCAGCTCTCGATCACAGGTGAGCAAGAAGAGGATTACTTTGTGCCCAATGCCAGCACAGCAACCCGCACTGATACGCCTATTCTGGATATCCCCGCTTCTGTTCAGGTGGTGCCCCGCCAAGTTTTAGAAGATCAGCAAGTCACTCGTCTGGATGAAGCGCTTTCGAATGTGAGCGGGGTCAGCTTTGGCGGTACCTTTGTCGGCACCAGTCTCAACTTTAACGTGCGCGGGTTTGATGCGCCCACGCTCCGAAACGGGTTCAGGGAGTTTGGGGGCTTTACCGGGGCCAGCCCATCCATTACTAATTTGGAGAGGGTTGAAGTCTTGAAGGGGCCAGCCTCTATTTTGTATGGTGAGGTCCAGCCGGGGGGGATCATTAATCTGGTGACTGAGCAACCGCTAAGTGAGCCAACCTATGAAATTGGTGGGCAAGTGGGTAATCGGGAGATATTCCAACCGCAGGTTGATCTCTCTGGCCCCCTGACATCCGATCGGCGCTTGCTTTATCGATTGAATGCTTCATACTTCAATGATGATGGGTTCACTGATTTTGACCAGGATATTGAACGCACCTTTGTGGCCCCAGTACTGGCCTGGCAAATTAGCGACCGCACCCGCCTCAGCCTCCAAGCTGAATATATGGACGACCGGCAGCCCTTTGAGACCGGTCTGGTTGCCTTTGGCGATGGGGTCGTGGATGTCCCTTTTGATAGCATTATTTCTGAACCTGATAACTTTACCGATAGCGAATTATTTCGCGTTGGCTATGATCTAGAACATCAGTTTAATGACAGCTGGCAGATTCGCAACGCCTTCGAATATTCGAATCGAGATCTGAGCAATGAAGGATTTTTGCCCCTTGAATTTGATGAGGCGACAGGCACCGTTACCCGGTTTCCATCTCAACAGGAGTTAGATACCGAGAATCTTAGCTTACAGACAAGCGTCGTCGGCGAATTTGCGACCGGTTCTATTGAGCACACGCTTCTAGCCGGGGTTGATTTGAACCGCACCAACGATAGTGAACTCACAGGGTTTAACTTTTTTGCACCCTCTTTTCTGGATATCTTTAATCCGGTATTTGGCCTAGCTTCTGTCGACGCAGATAGTTTACCGCTGTTTGCAGATACAGATGTTCAGGTTGATCGGCTGGGGGTTTATCTTCAGGATCAAATCGAGTTTTCAGATAACCTGTTCTTGCTGGCGGGCATTCGCTATGACACGGTAGAACAAGAAACAACCAATAACCCAACGGACTTAGATCCGATTGGCTCTGAAGTCACTCAAAATGATGATGCCTTTACACCTAGGGTGGGTATTGTTTATAAGCCTGTAGAGTTTTTGTCTTTGTTTGCTAGCTACTCTCAGTCATTTACCCCAAACCTGGCCACCACATCTACAGGGGATCCGCTCGCTCCGGAAGAAGGTGAAGGCTTTGAAGTGGGGATAAAAGCTGAGCTGTTGGAGGGCAATTTACTGGCAACCCTGTCGTACTTTGACATTACTCGTCAAAATGTGGCCACCCCCGATCCCCTTGATCCTTTTTCGTCGGTGGCAACAGGCAAGCAGCGTAGTCAGGGGGTTGAACTGGATGTCGTTGGTGAAATTTTACCCGGCTGGAATCTGATTGCGTCCTATGCTTACACCGATGCGAGAGTCACGGAAGATACCTTTATCCCGGACGGCAATGGTTTATTCAATATCCCGGAGCACAGCGCCAGCCTGTGGACTAACTATGAGCTTCAGTCAGGTGATTTACAGGGTCTGGGCTTTGGGATGGGTTTCAACTTTGTAGGAGAACGTGAGGGAGATTTGGATAACAGTTTTGAGTTAGACGACTATTTTCTCACCAACGCAGCCGTTTTCTATCGCCGTGATAACTGGCGATTTGCTCTCAATGCCAGGAATTTGTTTGATGCTGACTATGTTGCCGCCAGTAACAATAGTCGCACATCGGGCGTCGAAACAGGTGCGCCGTTTACCATCGTGGGCTCAATTTCGGTAGAATTTTGATCTTAGAGCAAGATCGGGGGGCCAGATCGGGGGGCCAGATCGAGGGGCCAGATCGAGGGGCCAGATCAAGGGGCAAGATTATGAGGACTCAGGCATGGTGAGTTTTTTCACTTCCGCTAAGCAGCTTGGATTAGTGGTTGTCATCGTCATTGGCCTGACCAGTGCCGCCTGTCAGCGAACAGCCGATAGTCGGACAACAGGTGAGCTTTCTACTACGACCCCGTCATCTGACTGTCGCACGGTGCCGCATTTGATCGGAGAAACGGAAATTTGTGGCCAGCCTAAAAATATGGTGGCGCTGGGGTCTCCGGCGTTAGAACTGCTGCTAGCTTTGGATATGCAGCCGGTTGCCTATGGCGATCACTTTGCCCCCCATCAAGGCAGCTATGATGCCCCTGCTCAACAGATTCCTTATCTAGGCAGTCAAGTCACAGGAACCCCGATCAATGTTGGCTCAGCTTTTAGCCCCTCTATAGAAGCGATTGTTAAAGCCCAACCCGACTTAATTTTGGCCACCGAGTATAGTGAGGCTGAGTATCCAGCGCTATCAGCGCTTGCCCCGACGCTGATTCTCCCCTGGTTTGACTCAGATGAAAATCTGCGCACCCTTGCCCAGCTAGTTGGACGCCCTGAGCAAGCTGAGCAATTAATTGCCAAACGACAGCAGCAAATTAAGACTGCCCGTGAAGACTTTTCGGCTGTCGTTCAGGCGTATCCTGAGGTACTGGCGCTGGGGACGTCTAATTTCCCAAACTTGTCGCTAATGACTGAATCAAATGGGTTTTGCGCCTCTTTGGTGGCAGAGCTAGGGTTTCAGTTGGTCTATCCTGCTGATACAGATGGCACAGATCCGGCGGTGATCCCGTCTGTTTCTATCGAAATATTACCGCAGCTTAACCAGGCAGATT
>JBCBZL010000388.1:0-3701 GCA_039815385.1 Cyanobacteria bacterium P01_A01_bin.114 | reverse complement strand
TTTTTTGGCGCTCGAAAAATGTTTCGAAAACTTAGCGTGACTAACACAACATTGCTAGTCATTTTGATAGCGTTGGTTTTAGGACTTTTGTTTAGATTTTCTCATATTAATAAGCCTTACACCCATGATGAAGCCTATACCTCTTTGAGGATTTCTGGCTACCCCTTACAGACGCTGCTTGAGCAAGAATTTGATATGGATGGTGAGATCTTGACTGTCCAAGATCTCCAGGTTTATCAGACCGTAAACCCTGATAAAACGCTGATCGACACGATAGCTGGATTAGCCGATGAAGAACCTCAGCTGCCGCCGCTCTATTTTATTCTCGCCAAGCTTTGGGCTCAAATATTTGGCAGTTCAATCATATCAGTCAGAAATTTATCGGTTTTTATCAGCCTGCTGTCGATGCTGGCGTTTTATCGGCTATGTCAAGACCTGTTTGAAGCGCCTCAGGTGAAATGGTTTGGACTGGCGCTGATGGCAGTTTCCCCGTTCCAAGTTTTGTATGCCCACAATGCCAGACCATACGGGCTAGAAATGCTGCTGCTACTGGTGGCCAGTGTCAGCTTGCTTAAAGCAATTCGGGTCAATACTTGGAAAACTTGGCTGATTTACACATTGGCTGTGACGGCAGGGCTATATACGCACTTGTTTTTTATTTTTGTGGTGGCGGCCCATGGTCTTTATCTATTGATAATTGAGCGGTTTAGGTGGGGCAATCGCTGTCTGGGCTATTTATTCTCTTTGGCAAGCAGCTGCGTCATGTTTGCTCCGTGGCTGGTTATTTTGGGGCTGAACGTGGCGACCGCCCAAAAAATGACGGCTTCAGCAACGGCTTCAGTGTCAGTCACAACTTTAGTCCGGTCCTGGCTGCGGATTGTCGGCTATACGTTTCTAGATTTGAACTTTGAGCCTTATTTTGTCAGCTTTCAACATCTCAGTCTGAGGCTAAATTTGTTGCTGATTCCAGGGGTCATTCTGCTGATTGCTTATGCCTTATTTGTCTTGGTTAAGGAAGCTCCTAAACCTGCCATATTTGTCATTACGCTGATAGGGGTGTCAACCTTACCCTTGATGGGGGCTGATTTATTCCTGGGTAGCAAGCTCTCAGTTAGGGCTCGCTATCTGATTCCGCTCTATCCGGGGCTTCATCTCGC
Organism: Cyanobacteria bacterium P01_A01_bin.114; assembly: GCA_039815385.1. Classification (GTDB taxonomy): domain Bacteria; phylum Cyanobacteriota; class Cyanobacteriia; order Phormidesmidales; family Phormidesmidaceae; genus SIO4C1. Next base: position 2,544 of record JBCBZL010000388.1, on the reverse strand, counting down.
AGTTGCCTATCTACTGGCGACCCGACTATCTGGCAGAGCGCCTATTGGCCGTCGGGTTGCCAAAGCTGCGTTTGCCCTGGTTCTGACCTGTGGGGTGGTTTCATGCACGCTGATTTCTGTGGCGTCTGGTTGGTGGCACACCGATGGGCTATTGCCCCATCAAATAGCGGCCATTGTCAACGACAGCGAGCGGCCTCTGGTGATTGCCAACAACGACATGCTCAACGTGGGGGATATCTTGGCTCTCAGTCATGAGCTTGACAACAACGTGACTCTACAGCTGGTTTCTCTGAACGGTATGCCAACGGTTCCTTCGGGTTTTCAGGATATATTTTTGTTTCCGTGCAAAGCAGAGTTTAGGGCAGAGATTGCCCAGGGGCAGTCGTTTGCAATAGAGCCCGTCCCAGAACTGGGAAAATATGAAGAATCTCTATTTCGCCTGAAGGCGGCTGAACCCCTTAGCCCGTTAAGCCCTGACGATTAGGATATTCGTGCAGCAGGTGAAAAAACTGGGGGGCATTAAAGCTGCGGGGGTCTTGCCGAGAGCCGGATCGATCGACGGCTAAATGGGTGGTAATGCGCTCGTCGGGAATATTGGTACGGGCGATCAGCCAGGCGAGGGATTTGTATTGGGCTTCGGTATACCCGCTGTGGCTAGTGCGGGCATCGCGCCCATCGGAGGGCGACTCTAGGGAGACGTGATAGGCAAAATTGTTGACTGAGGATGAAAAGGCCGGATTGGTGGTGACCGTCTCTGGCCCATTGGCACCGTTAAAAACGGAATCCCCGGCTCCAAACGCTCGCTTTTCGGGGGGGACTACGTAGATCACGGTGCCGTCTCGGGCAATCAGCGTATGATAGCTAACCTGGTCTTCATCTCGGGGGTGGGGTGTCTGAAAGGTATTGATGGCGCTCATGACTGACCCGACCGTCTCATGGAGCACCACCACAAAAGGGTTGCTGAGCGGTTGCCCAAAGGCGTCAACCGCATATCGCTCACCGTAGTTAGTAGGGTCGGCAAAGGCGATGTCTTCGCGAGGCTGGTAGTCGGGGGCTGTCTGAGCCAACGTGTCAGCCCCGGTGTAGCGAAAATCTTGAGTCGCACTGCGATCGCGACTGGCCACCAGCGCTTCTTGTCTAGAGGCCTCAGCTTTGGGTAGCCCCACAACTGATTTGATCGGGGCCAAGTTGATCGGAGCCAAGGGCGCTTCTGCCGCACCGGAGATCACAATGATGATCATCACCATGCCTGCTAGCACGCCGCTTACAAACCAGTTCAGCCACTTCCCTTTCATACTGCTATGATGCCTAAAATAAATTTTGAAAGCTAAATATTACGTATACCCCAGTCGTGTCCGAGTCGACTGACCCAGCCGACTGGCCGCCCGGCCTGTGCCGAGATCAAAGCCGACCTCAAACTAGGGGTGGTTTAGAATATCGCTTGTTTTATTATCTCAAGCAGTTATCGTTGATGCAATTAGTCAGGGATTGCGACTTTTGACCAGGTTTTGCGCTGAAACTTAGCGATATCTTAGCTGACAGACTCCTAGCCGTAGGGTCTGCGATCGCGCATCTGAGCCTGATAGCGACGGTAGGATCGTCTGTAGAGAATTTCTAGCCGACCTGCATATTCTTCAATGGCCGCCCTCTGGCGACGATAGAGCCCCTGGAAGAGGTTAGCAAAGAGGAGCGTAAGCATGGCAACCACCAGGCCAAAAGCAGTGGAATAAAGGGCTTCTCCGATGCCGGAGGTGACCCCGGTTGCCTGCTCACCGCCAATATCACCAAACTCCAAAGAAGAGAGCGCACCGATCAGCCCCAAAATGGTGCCCAGCAAACCCAGTAGCGGGGCAACCCCAACCACGGTTTCAAACAGCGTGTTAAAGCGTTTTAACAAAGGCATCTCAGCCTGGGCCGCGCTTTCGAGGGCGAGTCGAAATTCATCAGGGGTGGCCTCATCTAGAGTCAGGGCGGCCAGGAAAATACGCGGTAGGGGCAGATGAGTGTGCTTTTGGAGCTGCGCGATCGCAGCGTGAGGCTCACGGGCATAGAGTTTAAGGCTGTTACGGATGAGCTGATCTTGCTGCCGCGACACTTTGAACCAAAATAGGGTGCGCTCAAGCATCAGGGTCATTACCAAAATCGATGCCCCCAGCAGGGGCCACATGACCACACCGCCCAGGGAAAATAGTCTGGCAATGCCCATCGGCTCTCAGGTTCTTAGTGCAACTAGACGAACACAGGCAATATAGCGGTTTTTGGGCTACTCATCAAAAGCAAATATTTTTCTCACCCATCATCACCTGTCTTTAAACCCTAAATATTTCTAAAGAAAATATTAGAGAAATGGCCGACTATTCATCAGAATTTTTTTAGATTAGAAATAATCTGTATTAATCAATTCATAAACTCGTCATAACCCTTAAAAAAGTTTGAATGCTGCAATATATTTTTGAGAGTCGTTGACGGGCCAATAGATAAGATTGAAATGGGTCTCGTTCTTGACCAGGAAGATAGTGTTGAAGCCAGGGCGGGCGTTCGGAC
>JBCBZL010000340.1:0-5018 GCA_039815385.1 Cyanobacteria bacterium P01_A01_bin.114 | reverse complement strand
CGTTTTCTGGCAGCTCATCTTCGACAACGTAAATTTCTAACCGGGCTACATAACGGGGCTGCAGCTGAGGGGCTAGCTGCTGTCGGATCTTGGCTGCCAGGGCATTGTGCACATCTGGCCAAAGATAACCTTCCAGATAGGGATCCATTCCAGGAAAAGGTGAGGGCATAGGCCAAAGTGGTCAGGTCTACTCAAGTTCGTCTGGGTTAACGCCGAGCGATCGCAACTTTTCCTCAAGCTGAGCCACCCGATCCTGTGCTTGTTTTCGCGCTGCCGCCTCCCGTTTTAGCGCCTGGGCCATCTCCCCAGGGATCAGTAGCTTCTCGCCCGTATCTTGCCGATAGAAACCAATCAGCTGACCTTCAATTTCTAGCTTGAGCTGCAGCGGCTCACTACAGCTATCAGTGATGGGCTCATAGTCTTCGCCATGCAAGCGAAACCCTTGTAGCTGCGATTTGACCCATTCGCCCTTGGAGTCATGAGGATGCTAGACCTGCTGTATTACTCTATTACTATAGCGTTGAGCCTTAGTCGAATTCTACAGCGTTGGGTCTACAGTGCCGACGACGACATTAGGGCATTGCCACTCAAGCGCCTTGGCCAGTTCTCTCTAGGCCGAGTTGAATCAACCGATCGACGAGTTCATCAAACTCGTCACCTGTGGCCTGCCACAGCATCGGATACATGCTGGTTTCGGTAAACCCTGGCAGGGTATTGATTTCGTTGATTAGCACTTCGCCCGTGTCTTCGAGATAGAAAAAATCAACTCGCGACAGCCCGGCTGCATCGACCGCTTCAAAGGCTCGCACGGCCATCTCTTGAATCTGAGTGGTCACTGACTCAGGCAGCGGGGCCGGGATAAACAAGTCGGCTTCGCCAGCCGTGTACTTGGTCTCGTAGTCGTAAAAGTCGCCGTTAAAGCGAATCTCGCCCACCACAGACGCTTTAGGATTTTCATTGCCGAGGACGGCACACTCGACTTCGCGGGCGGTCACACCCGCTTCGACAATGATGCGGCGGTCGTAGCTGGCGGCGCTGTCGAGGGCGGCTTCAAGTTCCTGGCGGTTGGTGGCTTTGGCAATGCCCACTGACGAGCCCAGGTTGGCGGGTTTGACGAAGCAGGGATAGCCCAGATCGGCTTCGAGGTCGTCGCAGAGTTTTGGAAAGATGCAGGGGTTGGAGTAGATTTGCGATCGCAGCACCCCCCGATACTTCACCTGGGGCAGCCCGACCTGAGCGAAAGCCATTTTCATCGCCAGCTTATCCATCCCCATCGCTGACCCCAGCACCCCACAGCCCACATAGGGCACCTGCATGAGCTGCAGTAGCCCTTGGAGGGTGCCATCTTCGCCATTGGGGCCATGCAAAACCGGAAACCAGATATCGACGCTGGAAGCTTCTTGAAAAGCTGGGATACGCTTGCTGAGAGCCGCGTCTGGGGTAGCTTCAGAGTCACTCTCTCCGGGTAGCTGTAAGGGAGCCCCTGTCGAGAGGACCTGCTGCGCCGTCTCACCCATCAGCCAGGTCCCATCTTTACAAATATGGACCGGTAATATTTCGTACTTGTCAGTATTGGCTCCTGTCGCAAGGGCGTTGGCAATCGCTTGGGCAGAACGAATCGAGACCTCATGTTCGCCAGAGCGTCCCCCAAAGATTAGACCCACGCGCACTTTTGCCATGATGACTTTCCTTGCTACAAAACTTAAAGCGCTAGCCTATCACGACCTGACCCGCTCTTAAGACACCCCCCAAAAGAAAAAGACCTAAGGCTTCCCAAAGGAGGCCAAAGGTCAAATATCAGGGTGCATCTACCAATTAAGAGTTCCGACTTTTTGTCCCTCAATCCGGACAGAACCCGATGAAAAATTCCCTGACCTAGAAAAAAGTTTTAGTCAAAATCACAAAGCACCCTTTTGAAAAGTTGTGACGACCAGAGATAATGCCAGTGGAAACGTAACATTTGTCAAAAGTCAGTGAAATACTTTTTCCTGTCTCACGGTTGGATCACAGACAGAGTCTGGGAATTTGGCGGCCTTTGGAATGAAGCGGCTTGGCAACGCAAGCCCAATATTCAAAAGCTCGAGCTCTGCATTCAAGAAAACAGCGAAAAGTTATGGCTCTATCAGGTCGAAGACGATGTGCTGATGATAGAAGTTAAACCAGAAGGGATCACCCAACAACCGATCGGCCAGGTTGTACTCAAACGACTGATCAGCGCTGACCAAGTGATTCAAAAACTCTGCACCGCCGACCAGGTTGCCGTCGGCAATCACCTTGACAGTCTCTTGCCAACGACCCTAAATGCCCCCCCTTCGCCCCTTTCCAATACGAGCAACTGAGGCTTGAGAACTTCTTTCAAGTTTATCTTTGGCCATGGCTTAGACACTCATCAGACGCTAAAGCGTTGCCGCTAAGTTACTGACGGCTCGCTGCATAGCGACCAGAGCCCGATTGTAGCCCAACAGCGCATCGACCAAATTACCTTCGGCATCGACCAGATCAGACTGGTTTTCTAATACCTCTAGCTGGGTACCCACGCCTGCATCAACCCGCAGATTGGCTAGCCGAAGCGCTTCTTGAGCCTGAGCCACAGCCACTCGAGCCGTGTCGATATTTTCGGCATTGGCCTGCAAGTTAAAGTACGCCTGCTCTACATCAAAGCGGATCGTATCTTGGGTCTCTGAAAAGGTCTGTTCGGCAATATCAGCAGAAATCTCTTGTTGACGAGCGCTGGCTCTGGCAGCACCGCCATCAAACAGTCGCCAGCTCAGTTGAGCGCCAAAGCTGTACAGATCGGAGATATCCTGCCCATCATCAAAGGTCTCAGAAAGGCTGTAGTTCGCAAACAGGCTCACCTGAGGTCGTATTGCCGCTCGAGCGGCAATACTCTGCTGAAGGCCGATTTCGCGCTGTTCTAGCTGTTGCTCAAGCTCGACGCGATTTTGAAAGGCCAGCAGCACGCTTTCTTCCAGGGTCAGCGGCCAATCTTCGGCTCTCTCAACGCCAGTTGCTTGCACATCTCGAGTCGTCGGTAGATTAAGCTGCCGGGCCAAATCTCGCTGAGCAATTCGCTGCTGACTCTGGGACTGAATCAGGGCCTGCCGGGCATTTGCAAACTGCACTTCAGCCTGCAAAACATCGAAGCGAGTGCCCACGCCCTCTCGCTGCCGGATCTGGTTATCCCGCAAGTTTTGCGCCGCTTCTTCTAAAAACGCCTGGTTAATCCGAATATCTTCGGTGGCTTCTTGAAGGGCATAGTAAAGGTTGGCCGTGGCTAGCCTGAGCTCCTCTTGAATCCGTTCAACATCTAGCTCGTTGAATCTGACCTGGGCTTCTGCGGCGCGGATCGTGGAACTGCGCAACCCCGAGGTAAACAGATCGTAGTTAACCTGAAGCGATGCCCCCAGCTCCGTTTCAATGCCACTGCCTTCTTCAAAAATAGTGCCCTGGTCTTCTTGAAAGGTGAGATCGGCCGAAGTATCAACAGTCGGTAGTCGGGCTGCCTTGGCTTCATCTAGGGCAGCCTCGCTCGATTCAAGGTTCAGTAACGATGTTTGCAGCGCTTGATTGTTGGCGTAGGCTAGCTCAACCGCTTCTTCAAGGGTAATCACTGCCGTCTCTTCAATCTCAACCTCTTCGATAAAAGTCGGCAGAGAAAGGGGGTTAGGATCTGCCAGTAAGTCTTCTGGAGGTAAGTCTTCTGGGCTCAGATCATCGTCTGGCGTAGCCGTAGCTTCTGAGTCAGATTGCTGTTCAAAAACATCCTCCGTCTCTAAGGAATCGGGGATCGCCTCGGAACCTGCTGAGTCCTCCCCAGCAGGTTCTGGGGTTATCGGCTCAGAAATCTCGGGGTCGGGCTCTAAGCCCTCCGGCTCAGGGTCGGCAGCGTCAGTGGGGGGCAGCGTCGGCAAGTCGGCATCGGGAGTCTGCCCAGACTCGGTTTGGGCCAGGGTGTCAGAAGAGCGGCCCATGAGCGCATTCAGCGATGACCCTTCAGGAATTTCACGATTTGCAGACGAAAATAGGTGGGTAAAACGCGGGCTTGGGGTAGCAACTTCTGGTAAGTTAGCGGGCTGAGCGGCAGACAGATTGACGGACTGATTCACCCCAGACGTATCAGCTGAGGCCGCCGTCACACCAGAGCTTGACCGGGGCACATCCTGACTTTCAGGGGCCACCAACGGGGTAATTTCAGTTGAGGGGGTTTCGTCGGCATATTCTGCAAGGGCCGCAAAAGGGTCGGGACTAGCGTCCTCTTCGGCCACTTGAACAGGTGCTACCGCTTGAGCCTGAACCTGAGTAGGCGTCAAAGCAACCATGCCGCCAAGGGTCAAGAAGCACAGTGCAGAAGAATTAAAGATTCGCATAAGGGTAAATTGACTCGCTGGTATAGATGAACAGCCCCGCGTCTGATCCTAAAGATGAAAGTTTAAGAATATCGATCTAATAAAGGATTTTGCAGTTGTACCCAGTTGTGATTAGGGGGGCTTATCACGCGGGTTAGATTGAAAACGTTGGTTGGATTGAAACAATAGAAGTCAGGGCATACACACTACTAGGCAAATCGGATGAATGATCCGGGAGGAATGGATAGACCGGAAAATGACTCTAGGGCGATAGAGAAGCCAGGGGGGATAGAGGAGCCAAGCAAGTTGCGATTAGCGCATTGATGTCATCAACCGGCCAGACAGGGCAGTTAAGTCGGCGACTCAGTTCAGCAACGCTCATATCATCTAAAAAGTAAGTGTCTTCTAATGCCTGACTATCTGACTTTTTGAGCATCAAAGCCGGTAAAACAATCCCCGCACCCAGATCACGGCCCTTTAAACTTTCATCAATATCTTGGCCAGTCAGCAAGCCTGTGACAGTAATCGCCTGCCCCCAGTATTGGCTGCTCAGGGCAGCCAGCTCGACCGTAAGCCCCTCAATCTGATTGAGGCGGGTCAAGATGGGCTCAAACGCTCTCTCAACCGCGTTCCCCACAACCCAAGTCAGTCGGCGAGGGGGGGCAACCTGGG
>JBCBZL010000221.1:0-8446 GCA_039815385.1 Cyanobacteria bacterium P01_A01_bin.114 | reverse complement strand
TTTGTTGTTCACCGAGCCGCGTCGGCTATAGAAGCCAAAGGCCCTGCCGCCAGAAGTGCGACCCGACTTAGTCGTAGATGAATCAGCCGCCCGATCAGACTTGGTGATTTTCTCCGAGGCTTTGACATCGAAGACAACCGCCGCTTTGACCGTACCTCGCTCCACCACCAGTCGAGAAATGCCCATGAGAATCGTTTCCCGCAGCAGCGCTCGCTGCTCCTGGGCCAGGGCCAGCTTGGCATCCATAATCCGAGCTTTGACTTCGTTGTCACCGATGTCTAAAGCTTGACCGCTGGCGTTCCCCAGGGCGGGCTGACCCTGATCGTCTTCAATAAAGCTAAACTGGCCCCCCATGTTGTCAGCTAGATAGGCAAAGGCATCTTCATCATTCACATTTTTGACAAAGCTGCTGAGAGACTGGGTGGCTGACTTGAGCAGGTTTTGGTATTCCTGCATCTGGGTCATCGTGACATTTAAGTTGGCGTCAAAAACTCCTGTGAGCAAGTCTTCTACAAATTCAGGAAAATCGACATCGCTGATGAAGTCCGCTGCCATCTCACCGGTTTCTTTACCAATGCGATCGTTCTGGTGACGGCTGTCATCGATTTGGTCACTGGCAGCTAACCCCGCCGATAGGCCCTGGTGATGGGTCGGCTTTTCCCCCGGATGTCTGGGTCTGCGTTCAGCGAGTTCTTTACACTGGGCATGCACCATGTCTTTATAGATGGCCAGCTGCTCAGAGCGCTCCATGCCCTGAAATGACTGAGACTGGGCCAGGAGCGCTCGGGCTTTGGCCCGAGCCTCTGACTGTATCTGGTCGTCATACGTAGGTTGCTGCATTCGGATTAACCTCCTGGAAGAGTTGATAGATTGCTCGCTCTGTTTCCTTTTTAGAGATCCCCCCTAGCCCCCCTTAATAAGGGGGGCTAGGGGGGATCCTTCCTAATCCCAATCATCAAAATCGTCCTCCTTGTCTTCCCAGCTATCTTCGGGGTCTTCTCCATCGTCACGACCAAAAGACCCGTCATCTTCTTCCATAGAGGCCTGAGCAATGATCCAGGCCTCTGCTGAGCTGATCAGGGTTTGAAAGTCACTGTCCTGAACGGTGCCTTCATTAAAGGTGGCAATCCACTGATAGACTTTGTTGCCCTCAACCGCTGCTGTGCGAATCGGAGCGGTGGCGATCATCAGGCTCAGGTCTTCTTTGGCCACCTGTTCAATCACGGTCCAAACGCTCTTGCGCCGTCCGCCGTAGGTGTCTAGTACATCTTGAGATTTGAGGATCTCTAGCGCCTCCTGGAGATGGGCATAGTCTTCTGTTACCTGGATGTGAGACATGCCAGTCATATTTTCACTCAGGTTGTACTGTAGATTTTTAGTCGCCTGATAAATGGGCGCGCGGGAGACCCAGCCCTCTTTCCACAGGCTGCCCTCCGACTTGCGAATGTATTCCGCCACTTCAGACATCAGCTGATGCCACAGTCGAGGAAAATCTTCGTTGGGAACCATACTGGATAACAATCGTCCCCCGCCCCGGTTGAGCACACGACGATACAGCATGGCCCTCTCCTGAGCGGTAGATCGCTCGCTGCGCAGCTTGTGAAAGCGATAGAGAGCAGCAGCGGTTGCGCCAGTGGGCACATCCAGCACGCCGCTGGCCCAGCGCAGCACCAGCGCATTGGCCACATCAAACACATGCATGCGTTCGCCAATGCAGTAAATATAGTCCAGGGCACCCGCCGCCAGGATATTACTGGAAATAACGCCCTGCGACTCAATCGTCTCAAAGGTATCAACGGCAAAGTTCCAGGTGGTTTCACCCCCTTTGATACGGGCCGCATCAATCGGGTCGTCGGTGACAGTGCTGGTCTTAAGGGCCTCATTGTAGGCGAGAATAAAATACTCATCGTAGAGACCCGCCTGAAAGTCTTCATCTGAGCGAATTTGGATGCCGAGTTTGACCAAGTAGTTGGTCATTGTCTGCAAAATTGCCGGGGTGAAGGCATACTCGGAGATCGCACTGCGCTGGCTATAGGCCTCGACGTAGTAGGGAATGCTGCCTTCGGTATAGAGCGTGGTCAGCAGATCATTAACGGCGGGTTCGACCCGCCCAATGGCAATGGGGAGTCCGCTCGTCAAGGTGAGATCGTCCAGTCTCTCCCAACGCTTATCGCTGGCTTTAAGGCGAATTCGCTTGTCGTTCAGCACCTGGGTCAGCATTTGCGCCAGAAAGTACCGTCGGGGAATATCGCCAACGTTGCGCAGCACTGAGCTATAAAGTGCTTCTAAATCGTCTCGATCAACAGAGTCTTCGTCAAAGGCCCTTTGAATCAAAGCTGCATACAGCGTTGGTCGAGAAAGAAGAAGACGAATCAGATCGTCTAGCCCCGACGTATTGAAGCGATCGCTCAGGCTAGAAATTTTACCTAAGAGGCCCTGGCTGGTGAGATATTCCTTGGCCCCAGCATAGGCTCCCTGTTTATAAAAGAGCTCTGTGGCTTCTAAAGCTTTCTCTGCATAGGGGTCGAGGGTAATACGCGGTGGGGTAATCTGGAGTACCAGATCGGCGGTATGAGGACTGCTGCCGTTGGTACTCAGAACAGCGGAAAAAACCATGAATAACGCTCCGGTGGTGAATAAGATTGTTGATTAAGGCAGTAAGGGGATCGCTCGAATATAAGTCCCCGGTTGAGAAGGGCGAAAGGGGAAAGGTAGGGGCGTTGCATGCAACGCCTGTACGGGGGTGAAGAAGGGTGATGGGCGGTAATTTATTTAACTGCAAGCGCCTAAGAGATTGCTAATAAAGGGGCTGGGAGGCTGTATGAGATTTACAATGGCAGTTTTTAAGCAGGGGGAGATAGGCCCGAACGGCTGCGGGGTTGGTGGTTCTCGGCTACCTTACCCGCTTTACCGGCAAAGAGTTCCCAAACCACCGACCAATTATCTACGTCCTGATTGTCTCCATCCTGGGTGAACTTGATCTGATGGTTTCCATTCTGGGTAGGTTGAGTCTGATGGTTTCCGTTCTGGGTGAGCTTGGTCTGATTACCTCCATGCTGATTAACCCCGTTCCGGGTCGGTTTAGGCTGATCAGCGCCATCCTGCTCAGCTTCATTTTGATGCATCTGAAAGCCAGGCTGATGGGGGCGCTTGGGCTGAAGCGTGGTTTGGACAGCTACTTTAGCTTGAGTGGCTTTTTGGGCAGCGGCTTCGGCTTGTTCAATAGTGGTGCGGATGGTTGCGCACAGGGTCTCGACTACGCCCTCAGCTGCTCTGATGGTTTCAGTGTGTTTGTCAATGGTTCGGGTGGTTCTGGCCCGTTGGATAGATTTTTCAGCATCGGTGGTGATTTGAATCGCGGCTTGGGCCTCAGCCACCTGGGTCTTGACCGTTTCTAGGAGGGTTTGGCTGAGCAGCCATTGTTGGTTTACTACCTCAGCGGCGGCTTGCACGGCTGAGACGTCAGGCCCATCGGGCAGCATTGACTTAGTCAGGGTCTTGATCTTTAAGACGGATGATTCTGTTACTTTCACAGCCCTTTCCACCACTTTTTCAGCACCTGCTATCTGCCGACCTCTTTCAAAAATACCGGCTGCGGTTGCGATCGCAACCACCCTGGCCATTTCAATATCGACTTCATCCCTGAGATCGTCCAGCGCTGTTTGTCGAGCTGACTCAATTGCACCGAGGGCAGCGGCAACGCGCTTGTCGATATCCGCTTGCAGAGATTTAAGAGTGCTGCTGTGTTCTTTGCAAATCTCTTGCAGAGTAGTATTTTTAGCTTTAGTCACCGCACTCAGGGCAGCGGCACGGTTTTTCTGAATTTCTGTCAGGGCTCCCTTTAGTTCGGCTTTCAGATCTTGAGATTGGGCCACAATCGTCTCTCCCCAGTGAATGCTTTAATCGTCTCCGTTAGACAGCGGCTAAGGTCGCGCCATTTTGAGAGACGCTGTGGGCGATACCAAACTTCTGCTCGATCAGCCCCCAGTTATCCACCGTTTGTAAGACAGCTTCATCCAGGTCGGTCTCGTCATCCGTCTCGTTGCTATCGTCTGAGAGACTGCCGTTGCCGTTGCCCTCAGCAGCAGGCTCAAACCCAAAGAAGTGACTTAATGCCTCCCAATTGTCATAGAGCTGCTGGGCAATTTCAGACTGCTTTACGGCTTCTGCCGTCATCTTTTCAAGCTCGCTGATCGCTTTTTCCAACTGAGTTTGCTGGCTTTTCAGAGCGGCTTCAGTCGTCTGCAACTTTTTCCGCTCAGTATTGTTGACATCAGCTGGCTTAGCCAGAGATTGCTGAGCCAGGTCGTGGGTTGACTGACTGTCTTTAGCGAGCGCTGTGGCAAGTTTGAGTACACTTTCCTGTCCAGCTGTGGCCTTGTTAGCCCACGCCTGGGCCGCCTGAGCCGCCACCGATCCCGGATCCGCTTGTCCAGCTGCCTCAGCTGCCGACAGAGCGGCCTGTAGGAGGGTAACTGCGTTGGCCTCAGCCGTTGTGGCTGTATCCTCAGTCGTGGTTGCTGTGGACATCACCTGGGAAATCAATGCAAGCGTTGTTGAAATATCTTTTTGATCGCCTGCCAATGCCTGGACTTGATTACGGAGCGCGTTTCTCTCCTGAGAGAGGCTTGCCAACTGCTTTGTTAAGGCAGTATTTTTTGCTGTTAAAGCTTTATTTTGAGCGTTCAGAGTTAAAATTTGTTTCTGGAGCTGGGTGACTTGCAAGCTGGTGATTGTTTTAGATGAGAAAATGGTCATGATAAACTCCCAATTATTGACTGAGCCTGTGTTCTAGCAATCGCAAGGCGTCGAGCAGATTAATCTTGCCAAAGCCTGCTTTAGCATGCTTAAAGCGCTGGTCTAGCTTGTCGGCGGTGTGTTTGAGTAGGTGTTTGACCTGGCGATCGGAGAGTTTTACGGCGTGTTTTTGTAATGCGTAAGATTTGAGCAGTGCGATCGCGCCTGCCACAAACGGCGACGCATGGGATGTGCCCGTCGAAAACCCATAATCATTGCCAATATAGGTGCTGTAAATATCGGTGCCGGGGGCGGCAAAATCCACCTGCTTACCATAGGTCGAGAATGACGTAATCTCTCCCGACTCATCTAAGGCCCCCACCGCAATCACGTAGGGCAGCGCGCCTGGATAATAAAGTTGTTCCTGCCCATCGTTCCCAGAGGCTGCCACAATAGAAACACCCTTGCGACGGGCATAGTCAACCACCTCTTGATGAGGCAAGCCGCCGCCGCCATGCTGAATGCCCAGACTCATATTAATTACATCCGCACCGTGGTCAATCGCCCACTTAATCCCGGCGTTGATGTTATCAACCAAACCAGCGCCGACTTTTTTAGAGCCCCGCTTCATCGCCCCCAAGACCCGCACGGGCAAGATCTTGCAGTGGGGCACCACCCCTAAGGGCATCTCGATGCCCTGGCCCGCAATAATACCCGCGACATGAGTGCCGTGGCCTACCTCATCTTCGGGGTCTTCGTCATAGCCTAAATAGTCACCGACAAACTGCCCCGTCCCATCGACAATATCGACAAAGTCGTAGCCCGGCAGCAGCACGTCCGTTAGCTCAGGATGATCGAGATCGATGCCCGTATCGAGCACCGCAACCGTAATCTGAGCATCTCCTTGGCTATAGTCATGGGCCTCCGGCAGGTAAATCGCCTGACGCGATTTTTGATCGGTCTCCAGGCTGAGGCTGTTTGCCCTGACCACCGGCAAATCTGTAGTAGCCACCTGACCGGGTACAACACTCTCTACCTCAGGCAGCAGAGAAATATCCCGAATCAGGTCAGGCGGAATATCGGTATTTTGAGCCAAGATCAGGCGATAGACTCGGTCCAAACCAGTGGCTAACTCGTCTTTATCCCACTGTTTGCCAGCAGACAGATACTCTTGGGTGGCTTGAACCGGCCGATGATAGTGATCAAGCAGCCGATCAACGCCGGGGGTAAAGTGGGTTTGGGCCATCGCCTTGCCCTGCGCCACCGCTTTCCAATCCGGCAGTGGGTGATGGGACACCCCTTCTTTCAAGGTCAATTTAATATGCGGTTTCATCCGTTAAAAATTTAGTTTAAAGAAAATACCTCTAAAGCAAAGGTCTCCCTCAGCATTAGCTATCGTGTACACACATTTTGAAGAAGAGCCCAAAATCCTGCATTACCCCCTTAGTCCTCCCTAAAGCCCTTCGGGCATGCGCTAAAGCGTAAGGTAAGGGAGGAAACTCCGGTTCTCCCCCTTGGCAAGGGGGAGTTAGAGGGGGTGAGGCAGCCATAAACGCTAGTTCTCAGTACTTGTGTGTACACCGTAGCCCAGTATTAGGGGACGGAAGTGGGCCTCAACATCTGGTAAATAATTCTGAGCATCTACTTAAGTCAAAGCTTAAGAAATTCTCGAAGCCTCGAAATCGGGGGTTAAGGGGGCTTATGTAGAGAAAAGATCGGATCTGTGGATTCAGAAACCTCATTGAAAAGAACATATCACCTTTTCTCTCCCCGTGTCTTACGTATATACCGAAAAAGGTTGATTTCTTGACAACCCGTATGTTTACGTACGTAAAAACACGATGAGATTATTGAGAAAACTCGACTTCTGCCAAGGCTGCATCAGGCAGAATATAAGAACTTTGAAGAAAGGTGTTTTCTTCGATAAACAGCTCGGGAAATCGGATATTTGGGAGTACCTGTACCGCAAAAATTTCTTGTACGGCATCCTCAAATTTTAGAAATGCGACAGTCTCCCGAGTTTCAATGTTGATCACCCATACCCCGCAGTTACGTTCGGTCAGTCGCTGGGTCAGGGGCAGACCGCTAAATACCGCTGATTCTCTCACCTGGGACAGGCCAATGAAGGCCAAAGGCCCATAAAAATCGATGCCTCGGGTAAAGCCCGGTAGCTGGACGACTGGCTCAACCTCGCCCGTGGATACATCTGCCTTTGCCAGACTGCCTTCGCCAGATTCTAGCACCCAGAGCTGATTTTGATGCCATCGTGGAGAATGGGGCATCGACAGCCCCTGCGCGATAATGTCATTGGTGGTGACATCCATCAAAACACCGCCCTGGGCTTTTTGCGATCGCCAGCCGCCAACTGTATTGGTGGTGCCTAAAGCAGTTACATATTTAGGTACACCATCCCGCAGTTCCAGCCCATTCAGATGGCAGCGGTCTTCAGGTGCGTAGGCGCTGACAAAAGGGGGCCGCCAGCGGGGGACAAAGCTGTGATCCAGATCCTGCGTACACAGACAGGAAAATCGCGTATTGACAAACCAAAGACCTTCATGACCCCAGGCCATTTCATGGATATCAATGTCTCCGGTCACGTGGATGTTGCGGGGCAAAAAGCAGGCATCGTATTTGTTAGCGGGTTCCAGTTTCGGGGCAGCGGCGGGCACGTTGCGAAATTCCCAGATATGGGCGCTGGTGCCAATGGCGACGCGTCCAGCACTGTCAGCGGCCAGCCCCATCGGTTTCTTAAAAACCCGAAAATGGGTATTTAACCTATCTCCGTCGGCGCGAATCAAGACAACCTTGCCAGCCTGATAGGTAGAAACGACCAGAGAGACTCCCAAGCTGTTGAGCAAGGTTGGAAAATTATTTGTGTGAATGCTTCGCAAGGGGGCCGAAGCCTCAGGAGAATCAGCAGCCGCATCCATATTTTTTTCAGAACTTTTCCCACTCTTTTCTCTCATGTTCTGCTCGCTTCCTCAAGGAATTCACGATGAAAGCCGATACTGTATCCCCTCCTGGGAGGGGCGACGGGGTGGGTTTCACTGGCGCTAGTGATCGGAACCCACCCCGCCTTACAGGCACCCTTTCCGAGGAGGGGATTTAGTTGGATGCCTTATTAAATTCTTATTCCTTAATAGTGATAATTCACACTAAAGTAAAAGCCATCATCTTGAATATTGTTGCCCCGATCGCTTAAATCGACCAGCGGCAGCCCATAGTCCAGGTTGATCTGTAGCCCCTCAACCGGTTCATAAATAAATCCTAGACCCAGGCCTGCCAAAAACCGATCAGACGACTGGATATTCGGATTACTCCCGTTGTTCCACACGTAGCCCAGGTCTAAGAAGGGGGCCACTTGTAAGACCGCAGCGTCCGTTTCCTCATCCCGGATTACGGCTATGCGATCTTCGATAGAGAATCGCAGGCCATTATCCCCTGAGCGAGCATTTTGACGAAAGCCACGCACTGACCGACCGCCGCCGATGACAAACTGTTCTGAGGCCAGCAAACTATTTGGCGTAAGCTGGGCACTGGCCTGCACAATCAACAGATTATTCTTATCTAGACGCTGCACTCGCTGGGCCTGACCCAGCCAGCTAAAAAACTGCCCGTCGGGGATAGAGCCGCTATTTTGGGTGGCATCTAGCAAGCCAGTCCCCAAATTAAACTGCGATTGTACGGCCCAGGCACCAGATGCATCCCG
>JBCBZL010000400.1:0-3375 GCA_039815385.1 Cyanobacteria bacterium P01_A01_bin.114 | reverse complement strand
GTAAGAGCCTGATATTGCCCATTGACCATTCGGGGTGAACGTCACGGAATTGACCCAGTCACTATGACCCGATAGGGTACTCAATGCCTCACCTGTTTCCAAATCCCACACTTTCAACGTATTGTCGTCAGAACCTGATATTGTCCATTTTCCATTCGGGGAAATTGCCACCGACCTGACCCTGCCGCTATGGCCCGATAGGATGCTTAATGCCTCGCCCGTTTCCAAATCCCACACCTTCAAGGTATTGTCCTCCGAGCCTGACACGGCATGTTTACCATCCGGAGTAATCGCTACCGCTCTGACCCTGTCGCCATGCCCTGAGAAGGTGCTTAATGTCTCGCCTGTTTCCAAATCCCACACTTTCAACGTATTGTCGTAAGCACCTGATATGGCGCGTTTGCCATCCGAGGTAATCGCTACCGCTCTGACCCAGTCACCATGACCAGAGAGGGTCCGTAGCAAAGGCCCATTAGGTGTGGCGAGATTGGACTGAGTAGGCCATAGCCAGAGGGCAGTTTTTTTCGCAGCAGCCTGATCTAACAGGGCTTTGATCTCGAGTTGAGGATCACCCATCAGATGTCCACAAAGTCGCTCAGTAAGTTGTTCTGGTTGAGTCACCAAAACATGAGCTGAGAGGCGTAAAGTAGATTGCACCAGATTGAGGGCTTTGTGGTTTGGCAACCAATCATAATCAATCAAAAGATCATTGATGCCGTTTACCCTGAGCTTGGTTTGTAACCAGTTGTAATCTAAGAGCAGAGCACTTAATTCATTTACCTTGTTCGCCGCCATCAAATGTTTGACCAGTTGCTCAAAAAAGTAGCCATCCTGGGGGCCACTGGCCCATCCCTGATCGCATTTCTCTGCATAGGCAGCTAACAGGCGCTGATGTAGTGCTGGCAAGTCTTCAATCTGCTTTGTAATGTAGTCGTACTGCAAATCATGGAGAAAGAGCTGATCCTGCTCGTCGCGTCGTAGCAGTGATTTTGCCAATAGTTCATCGATGATCTCCCCCGTATCCAAATCATCTAACCCCAGCGGTGCCCACAGGGTTTGTAATACCGTCTCCGGTATCCGCGCATCTTCTGAAAACACCGCAAAATCCAGGTATCGGGCTTGCAGGTCTGGCTCCAGCGCATCTACACTGACTTGCAGCATCTTCAGCAGATCTGGATAAGGATAATCCGGAAACTGCTGCTTGATTTTGTCCAGATCGGCCCGCTGCAGCCGCTGCAATACGCCGTCCCAACGGCGACTCTTTTTTAACATCGCCCCCGCCATTGCCAGGGCTAGCGGCAAGTAGCCACATTCTCTCGCAATCTCATCGGCTACGACCGGCAACGTCCCAGGCTCACAGCCCATCCACCCTGCTAGCAAAAGATTTGCCTGAGAGGATGACAATACATCTAAAGCATGCTCAACCGCGCCGATGCCAGTGACCAAGCCACTATCTCGGGTGGTGATCAGCATCTGGCTGCGATCGCTCAGCACATCAAAGGGCGTCAGATGAGTAATCTGCCAAATATCATCCAACACCAGCAAACAAGCTTGACCAGAAAATAGTTCGGTGAGACGCTTTTTGCCCCCAGTCACATCGCTAAAATCAGGGGTGTCTTCCCCCAGTTCCCGCGCTAGCTCCGTTTGTAACGCTAAGACTTGAGGCTCTTGGCCCAAAGCCACCCAAAATACCCCATCTGGAAAGGCCTGTCGTACGGCTTTGTCGCGTGCGATCGCAGCCGCCAGCACCGACTTACCAATGCCCCCCATGCCCTGAATACTGACGCCTCGACGAGTTCCTGTGACCGCCACAGGTGCCTGAGTCGGGTTCAAAATCTTTGTCTTCAGCGCATCGAGATCTTCTGGTCGGGGCAAAAACTTGGGGGGCAGTCGGGGGATGTTGGGTGAAAGGTAGCCCAGCGGCTCAGGCTGAGCTGTCAAGGGATCTACCTCAGCCCCTGAGTCCTCAAGCGATACAGTGTCTGGCCTCTTCGGGAGTGTATCGACCCGAGTCGAAGAGGCCGTTAAGGGTCTGCAGCTGACCCCTCAAAGAGCGACGCCACCACCCGTCGAATGCCCTGCACCACATTCAAAAAGGCCTCATCCTGGTCATCCCAGCGGGTGACGGGTTTAGCGTCTTTGGGCAGTGCCTGCAGCTTCTCAAAGGGTGTTCCCTTAAAATCCACCGGCTTCAGAATGATCGGAATCACCCGGGCAGTGCCCGCCTCATGGCGTTCCATCGCCCGTGTCAGCTCTTGGTCATGGATATATTCCGACGCCATAAATCGGGGCGTCACCAGCAGCAAAATAATCTGGGCCGCCTCTAGCTGGGCTTTAATTTCTGCATCCCATTCAGTGCCCGCCTCAATCGCCCGATCTTGCCAGGGTTTAATCTTGCCCTGACGCTTCAGCGCCGAGAGATGCAGTTCGAGTTCTTCCTTCAGGTTTTCATCCTTATGAGAATAAGAGATAAAAACATTCAGAGGCTGATCGGCGGGCGATGCTGGCAGCTGGCTCATTTTTGAGGTCTCTTTTACTTCTGAAGTTGTAGCAGACGGTTCAGTAGAAATATCCTCAGCTCGACCCCTCAACAGCACCGGCTTCGTTTGCTCGCCAGTGCCTGCTATATTCATCGCCACGCAGCCAAACTGAAATGCCCGCTCAACCGCCTGCCCCGCCCCTAATGCGTCATAAAACCCCACCGCAAACTCAATCGCGGATCTATCTTTGACAGCCTGGCTCATGCCAATCACATAGGGCACATGGGCTGCAATTTCCTGGGCCTGGGCCTCTGAGTAACAGCCATTCAGCACCACACATTCCAGACTATTGGAAAATAGCGCAAACAAACTTGCCAGGGCTTCTCCCGTGACTAGCTGCGCTGTGCCAGTTGCCCCTTCTAAATAAATCCCCGCTTCGTCCTCACCATGGCCTGAGAAATGTACAATCTGAGGCGTTTCATCCAGCATCGCCCGCTGAAAATCGCGGGGACGCACGGCCCAGCGCTGGGCAATTGCAAACGCATCCCGCCGTTTAGCGCGTTCGAGCCCTTCACTAATATCGCGGACTTCTTCGTCTAAGCGAAGGCGACTGGTATCTTTAGGGTTTGCAGCGAGAATCAGGATTTTACGCATCGGTGGCAGCAGGCGGAGTTTGCTTTATTCTACGCACTGCGGCTCTATCTCCCAAGTAGCCGGGTGTTTTCAAGTGCAGGCCCCATCATCTCCAATTTCCTCAGTACGATCGTTAACCCACTGAAGATATCCCCTCCTCCGGAGGGGTGCCCGCAGGGCGGGGTGGGTGACGGTCACTAGTGCAACAGTCCGAAACCCACCCCTGCCCCTCCCTGGAGCTATCCATTACGCACAAGTCGCT
>JBCBZL010000077.1:0-16118 GCA_039815385.1 Cyanobacteria bacterium P01_A01_bin.114 | reverse complement strand
GAATTGTAGCGACGGGACTCCCATACCGGGTTGGCCTTTGTCACTGTCTCGACTGCCGCAAGCATCATGGTTGCCCTTTTTCACGCTTCTGCGGTGTTCCCGCAGAATGCGGTGACAATCACGGGCGAAACACACGACTACGTCGGGCGGTTCTTCTGCCCCCGCTGCGGATCGTCTGTTTACTCACGCACCGCAGACGAAATCGAAGTGAACTTAGGAGCCCTGGACGCACCTGATCAACTTAGGCCAACTTACGAACTTTGGACAATCCGACGCGAATCTTGGTTACCCCTTTTTTCACTCACCAGACAATACGAGCGTGACCGTGAGTCCACGGGGCGCTCAGAGGAGTAGATAAGTGCAGCCTAACAATCCGGTTGCACACCGGACCGTATAGAGTCTTTTCGTTAAGATGGCAGCACCGGATGCTGGCCAGTAGAGGCTATCTCCTAACCCCATCAATACATTAGCCAAAATGAGTAACGGCAAACCCTAGGCAAACCAAAACACGCCATCTGCGAGGATAGAGATGATGCCGGAGAACATGAGCGTGCGGCGACGCCCCCATCTAGGAGAAACAGAACATATTCTTAAAGGTTCCAGACGTTGCGCCTATCGAATAATGCCTATTGAACTGCCGCCAGAACCGCACCATTCTCTTGGGCAAGTTTGAGAGATAAGTATTTCAATAAAGTATCGTCGTATAGTTTCGCCAGCTAACATAGTCCCTAAGGCTGGAACAGCACCTTCGAGCAGATCGACGAGTTCGTCAGAGATGTGAAGGAGTTAAGGGGATAGGAGGGGAGGATACTAAATAGCTTTATCCAGCAGCTTTATATTTACTAATTTACTAATATTGTTATGTGTTTGGGCTTCAGAGCTATGGGATGGAACTTTTGCATCGCAACTGAGAGCGACTGTGAACAGGCTAAGCTGTTGAATCCTCTTGAATCTTCAGATGAAGATTACGAGTTATTCTACGCAGGTATCAACTCTCTATCACGCCAATTTTCGTATGCGTTGGCGAAGGAGGGTGGACTTTTACAGAAAGGTCTTGTTGAGAACGAAATAGAAGCTCTTAACTCGGATGATATCGATAGTCCAGATCATTGGCGACCTCGTAACCCGCGACAGCTAATGAGGATTTTTTGCAGAGCAAAGGAGCGATTAAAACAGGAAAACGAACAGATGCCAGTTGACCACTTCCTCTGGTACGTTGACGAGCAAGGAAAGCGTTTGAATGGTTCTACCCAAATCACTTTACCCTTTGTGGGAATCGAACTGAAGCTACCTCACGGATCTATTGTGAAATTAGATGGCGGTCATCATAACCCCAATCATCGGTGGGAGCTTCGTAAGTACGATGTACACATCGATGCTGATTTACTCGCTCAGTTCCATCTTGAGATAGATCGTTATCGCGTGGAAAATGATATTGAATTGCACGAGGGTGCCTTTTCTATTTCTATGCCAGGTGTTTCAGCAATTGATCCTCTAGTAGAAGTGCCTATCGAATGGATACCTGTACAACCCGTCCTTGAAGTGCTTGGCTATCGAGTTGAAGTGCAGTCAGTAGATGCCCTCTCCTCGTTTGAACCCGAGCTGGATAGAGCTATCTGCTGCTGTGAACAAGCGATTCGTATGAATGTCCACCTTTACTGGTTAAGAGAATAAGTGCTGTAGCTATCACAAGCCCAGCTTGGGCAGGGTCAATAAGCGATGGATTTGGGACTTGGTCTAATATGGAGAATAGTCTGGATAAAGGTCTCCCATGAATATTAGCCTTACTTCTGATCAGGCACGCTTTGTTCAAACTAAGCTTCAGGTTGGCAAATATCGTTCCGCTGAAGAAATTCTAGAAATCGCCTTTCGATTGCTAGACGAGTACGATCGCTCTGAAGCCGAATGGGTTGAAGAAGTCCGGGTAAAAATTGATGCGGCAATAGAGACTTCAAATCATACGCCTCCGCTTGATGGTGAAGCATTTGTTGACGGGATTTTAGAGCGGTTCCGACAGGCAAAGCAGGCATGAGCCGATACATTATCAACGTTCTCGCTAGCCAAGACCTCAACGAAATTGCTGACTATTTTGCCGAAAATAACCTTGAAGCTGGCGAACGGTTCTTCATTGCCTTCAACCGCAAATGTCAACAGCTTGCCGCTTTTCCCAACAGTGGAAAAAGCTACGCGGCCATTCGCCCTGGGCTCCGAGGGCTGTCTCTAGAAGGCTACGTTATCTTTTACAGGCTTCTAGATGATGGTATCGAAATTCTGAGGGTTATCAGCGGTCGCCGTGACTTCCCGACTGTTTTTGAGGAATCCAGTTGAAACTCGCTCTTCGAAAAGCCTTGAAAAGGGCAGTGCTGTAGCACAGTCGTTATTCGGGCGAAATCAGCGCTAATCCCTCGGCAGTGCCTAGGTTTCGAAACGGGGGTAGCTCCTCCAATCGCTCCAGCAAAAAATAAGTATTGGGTTGCCAATAGTCGTCTAGGTGCTGCGGCTTAACCGCTATCACTCGGCGCGCGCTGTAAAAGTCTAAACTAGGGCGACTGTAGGCAAAGGTCGTATAAATCTCAGCTCCCTCAGGCGTCTGCGATCGCACCATCTCCGCCACAGGTTTTACGGGATACGCCTCATTCAATTCCCATACCCACAGGTCAGAGTTCACAAAGATCAATAGCGTCAAATAAAACCCGGCGATCAGCGGGATTGCAAACGCGCGATCGCATCGAAAAACCGCCACCGCAGTCCAACTCAGTGTGACAGAAAGGGCAACTGCGATCGCAATCAGCCCAGATTCCCCCTCGGCCCAGCCAATATAACTGCCACCGCCGAGCATCACAATTGCCAAGACTGCGAGAACCCACCCCAGCCATCGAGGTACCCGATTGCGCTGCCAAAGGTCTGCTAGCTGCGCCCCGATTGCTAGCGCCATAAACGGATAGAGCGGAATCACGTACCACGGTAGTTTAGTCCCCATGATGGAGATCGTCCCTAGGTAGAGGGCGCTCCCCACCCAGATCAGCTGCCCCCAGGCGTGCCGTCGGTGCTGCCAGGCCAGCCATAGCCCCCCCGGCCAGAGCAACAGCCAGGGCCAGCTATATTTCAGCAGCTCAAGCAGGTAGTACCAGGGTGGCCCCTGGTTGTTTTCAATCGTGCTCCAAACCCGATCAAACGACTGAGACAGAAAATGTGCCTGCCAGAACAGGCTCCCATAGTGCTGTAGTTGTGCCCCATACCAGGCCAACGCAGGCAGACTGCCTAAGATAATGCCGCCCCAGGCATAGAGGCTGCCCAGCAGCGCCCACTGACGGTTCACCAGTAAAAAGATCCCCACGATGCCTGCCAGCAGCAGCGCCAAGATCCCCTTGGTGAGAATGAGCCCGCCCAAGGCGACCCCTGCCAGCAACGCCCAACGCCGATCTTGCCGGGCTTTGAGCACCGCCAGCAGCAAGATTAAAAACAAGGTCACTGCGATCCCATCTCGCATGGCGAGGCGACCGTGCCGCACCACTGGCAACAGACATAGATAGATCAGTGCGCTAAAGGCAGCTGCCCTGCGATTTTGAAACAGTTCCCGCCCCACCCAGTAGAGCGTGGGTACTGCGATCGCGCTGATCAGCGCAGGCAAAAATCTCGCTGTCCACTCGCTGATACCGGCCATCGCAAACGTGGAGGCCATTAGCCACTCCACCAGCGGTGGTTTGTTTAAATAAGGCCCACCGTAAAGTGTTGGGTGTAGCCACTGCCCCGAACGCAGCATCTCTCGGGCCACCATGGCAATTGTGCCTTCATCCCAGTCGCGCAGCGGCAGCTGGCCGAGTCGCCATAGATAGAGAATGAGGGATGCGATCGCAAGCAGCCCTGCATCCAGTCGTTCATGATTTAGAAACTTGGGTAGCACCGACTGTCGGTCAATTAAAAGCCCATCATACAACTCGCTGTAAAGGGCGACCTGGTGAGGCTATAGTGCTAGAACAGCTGGAAGGCAAGGTGTTGGGTGTTAGGTGTTCCGTTGGGTTTCCTCTATAAAAAGCCCTGGCTATTTTTGATGGCCTGGTCATTGCCCCTGCTGCTAGCAGGCTTTTTTAACTTAGCGCACCAGAGTCTCATTGCTTACGATGAGGGGCTCTATGCCAGCCGGGCGCGGCTCATGCTAGATACGGGTGACTGGGTCCATCCCTGGGATGTCTTGCATCACAAGACACCGGGGCCTTACTGGTTGCTGGCCCTCTCAATGCAGATCTTGGGCCAAAACGAAATCGCAGTGCGGCTGCCCAGCGTTGTGGCCAGCCTGGTCTGTATCCTATTGACCTATGAAATGGGTAAACGGCTCGTGCGACCTGCGGCAGCTCTGTGGGGGACGCTGTCTCTGAGCGTGACGTTTTTGTGGCTTCAGTACAGTCGGTTTGCCACCCCTGACATTGTGTTTACTGGCGGTATTTTGCTCAGCATCGTCTGTCTGCTGAGAGCGGAAGACGGGCGTTTCCGAAATAGCCAAGGGCTTCGATTTATCGCTGGGGTTTGCCTGGGGCTAGGTTTCTTAATGAGAAGCTTTTTAGCCGTGCTGCCGATGCTTTGCCTGGCCCCTTACCTTTTGTTTGAGCAGCGGCGACATCGGCACCTCAGCAGCCCCAGCTTGTATATTGGGTTTCTGACTGGGCTACTCCCCACGCTGGGTTGGCTCTATCTGTGCTGGCAGCGCTTTGGGGGCGAGATCTGGCAAAGTCTGGTGGCGTTTCCGCGACGGCTGGGGATAGAGCAGTCTCAGAGTGGTGAAAATCCCTTATTTTATCTGTTGAATCTGGGGGTCAATGATTTTCCTTGGGTGTTTTTTGCGATCGCAGGCCTTTACCTCATTTTTAGTCAGAGCCTTACCCCCCCCTTTTTCAAGGGGGGCAGGGGGGGATCCTCCCTCATTGAAGCAACCGATCGATCCCCCTCGGGCCCCCTTGAAAAGGGGGATGTCTACTCAAAATGGACACACTGGATTAAAAGCAGTCTCAATTCCCCAAAAGGTTCTTCTCGATACTGGCTGTTAGCCTATCCGATTTTTTTAATCGCTATCTTGAGCACTGCCGCTACCCGTATGCCCCACTATGCGCTGTCGGCTTATCCCTTTTTGGCACTGTTAGCGGGGGTGGCGATGGATGCCCTTATCCAGGTTGAGAAACCAAGGCGCTCTCTACGTCTTGGGCTCAAGATTATCAATAGCATTTTGTTAAGCCTGGGCAGTTTGCTGATCGGGCTAAGTTTGCTGGTGTTGATGACTGATCGATTGCCCATTGACCGACAGGAGATAGTTTCTTATATCCCCATCGCCTTTAGCTTAGGGGTGGGCTGGGTAGTGACCAGTCAAGTAACCTACAACCCGTCAAAGTGGCTTATGAGTTTACTCCTAAGTCATTGGGTAGCACTGGGCGTTGCCGGGGCGACCTATCAGCTAGGCAATGCCAACGCCGACCTCAAAGCTTTTCTCTTAGAGCCAAAGATCCAAACCGTTTTACAATCAGAGCCGATAAACTTCTCGCCTGACCTGGGGGCAAAAACCGGGACCCTACTGCGTTTTTATACCCCCCAAAAAGGACAGCGATTGGACACCCTAACAAATGTACCCCCTGGCTATCTCTGGCTACTGTCGCAAGATGTGCCCAAACTGCCTGTCGGGCATCAATCAGTGGGTCGTCTCAATCAGCTCGAACTTGTGCAGATATTGGCACCTCGCAACCCATAGCCTATCCCTATGGAGAGACGTTATATATAGCGTCTCTCCATCTATCCAATCCTCCCTGGCCCTTCTAAAAGATGAATCTGCCCATCGCCAACCCCAAAACCTTCTTGAAATCTATCTACGCCTCTGACTGGGGTATCCCGATTGTGTTTGCCTGTTTAGGGCTGGTTGGCACGTTAAACCATGTCATGTGGCGCGATGAAATGAACGTGTGGCTGATCGCCCGAGACAGCCATTCTTGGGGTGAGCTGCTGAGCAACCTGCATTACGACCGAGGCCATCCTGCCCTCTGGCACCTGCTGGTGGCGGCCACTGAGCGTTTTTTTGACACCCCTGTTGCGATGCAGATCTTGCATCTAGTCATCGCGATTGGTTCGGTCTGCGTAGTTTGGTGCTACAGCCCCTTTCCGCGATGGGCTAAAACCCTATTTATTTTTAGCTATCTGCCGTTCTACGAGTTTCTATTGCTCTCTCGTAATTACGGCATTGGAATGCTGTTGCTGTTTGCCGCCTGTGCCGCTTTTCCAGCGAGAGACCGCCGTTGTTGGCCGATCGCGATCTTTCTAGCCCTAGCCGCGAATACGAATACCTATGCTCTGCTAGTAGCTGTGCCCCTATCGTTCACACTGATTTTGGAATGTTTAATCGACCCAGAGCATCGCCGGGCCTATTTTGCCAAGGCCAAAGCCTATGACTGGGCTATCAGCTTAATCATCCTTGCGGTGGGGTATTACATTGCCTATTCGTTTATCTTGCCGCCTGCGGATGCGGCTGCTAAAAACGCGGTCGGGGGCTGGTTTTTACATTTCGATTTACGCCATCTGCTGCGGAGTATCGGGCGATTATTTGGCGGTTATTTTTTGATTGTGCCAGCCCATCATCGATGGATTGACTTAATCGTCTGCGACAGCATTGGTTTGGCCGTCGCTGGGCTGACGGTGCTAAAACTACTGCGTAAACCGTTTCCCTTATTTTTTTACACCACCGCTAGCGGGCTGCTTTTGTCCTTTACCTATTTCAAATTTTTGGGACGGGGGCTACGACACTATGGGCACTTCTATCTGATTTTGATCATGGCCCTGTGGCTCGCCAGCTACTATCACCCAGTGCGCCGCCTGCAACCGGTCGAAGACCTGGCCCAACGATGGCACCAGCGTTGCTGGGTAGTGATTTTGTGCATTCAACTCCTGGGCGGCATTGGTGAGTATGTGGCCGATTTTATCCAACCCCTCTCCGCCAGCCGGGCCGCTGCCCAATACATTCGGCAAGAAAATCTCCAAGACGAATTCATTGTGGCTTATCGAGATGCCAATATGGCTCCCCTCAGCGGCTATCTAGGGCGTCAGTTTTACTATGCAGAAACCCAGGCCATGGGCAGCTACACCCTTTTCTTTAAGGGCAATCGGGTTGAGGTAGAGCCCGAGGAAATGCTGCGGCAAACTCGGCAGCTTTTAGACAGCGATCCGGCGTTGGCCAAAATCTTACTGATTTCGCACAAAGAGCTGCCCGCTGAGCCACTTAACCTCACCCTTACCCCTATTACCCGATTCAAAAAAGCCCAAGAAGTTTCAGAGCGCTACTACCTCTATTGGGCAGAGCCTAAGAATTAAGGCAAACGTCGCTTATCAAAAAAATATTAGAGAAACGAAATATTAGAGAAACGGGATCAGGCTATCCAGCGGCTTCACTTTCGGAGGTTTCAGACGACGTAGCTGGCTCTTCGGCAGGGGGAGCTGATTCTTTTTGAGCCTGGGCACGCTGCTCTCGTTTCTTGCGTCCCGCTTCAATGATGTCTTTCATCACCTCTTGGGCCTGAGCCATCTTATCGAGGTTGCCGCGATAGAGCTCTAAATCTTTGGGAAGCTTTTCGGTAGAGAGGTTTAACCCTTCGGCTAGCTCGGTGAGCAGGGCATCGCGGGTGTCTTTATCGTCGAGGACTGAGGCGTCTACGGTCTCAACCAGGGTATAGAGGCCAATGGCCACCAGTCGGCTGTATTTGAACTTTTCTTTGGTTGCGATCGCGCGCAGTGCATCCTGTAGCATCGTCCCGCCACCTGTTTTAGCAGCTGCCACCTGACGTTTTAGCTCGTCAAGCGAGAGGTCTTGCACAGAGGCTTTAAGCGCCTCTGCATCGCGGCGATACTGCTCGGCACTGCTTTCAACCGCATTACAGATGGCCGCAAAGATTGAACTTTTATCAGAGTCGGGATAATAGCCCGCCATAAAACGGTCAAAACTTGTAACCACCCCCAGTGCATAAATCGGATCGTAAGCAAAATCAAGGTTGACCGACAGCAGATGCATCTCTACCATCAGCTCCTCGACCACTCGACGATAGATCGCGTTGATCGGTCGAGTGTGATGGGCATAGAAACTGCGCTTTGTATCGGATACCGTACGAACGTTATTCACTGGCGGTGCTGATAGGAGGTTTAATTTCATTTTCTAACCGTTAGGGTGCTTTGCCAAGAACTGGCCTCAAGAAATGCCCTAAGGTGAGCGCTATGATACCTGTGTGAATCTACACAGTCTTCATGGCCAACCCTTTAAGCTTAACGGTCTTAGGCAACTATCTAGCAGGTGAATTTGAAAATCAGGCCCAGGCAGCCGCAGAGCCCGCCTGGTATGTTCGCCTGCGCGTTTGGCAGCGACCCACCCATTTGTTTGCCAGCGATAGTTTAACGCTTTTTTTAGAACAAGCAAATGTGATCACCCAGCAGGCTCCCTACCGCCAGCGAATTTTGCGCCTTCAGGAGACAGCGGCGGGTCTACGGGGCCAGTACTATGCGCTCAAGCACCCCCTTGATTTTCAGGGCGGTGGCCAAACGCCAGCCAAACTGAACGCTTTAACACCAGACGATTTACAACATTTGCCCGACTGCTGGGTCACGATTCAAGCCCACTCCATAGCTGCTGGCCTATTTTGGTTTAAGGCCGTCCCCCCCGCTGACACCCTTTGCAGCTTTGAATACCAAGGCCAGAAAAAATACGTGCAGCTTGGCTTTGAGGTTGGCCCCACCTCGGCGAGCGCAGATGCCTCGATTGAGCTACTTACCCACGATAAAGGCATTGACCCAGACACCAAACGAGGCTTATGGGGAGCTCTGATGGGGCCATTTCGGTTAATCAAGCAAGCCGACTATAGCGCTCATTTCGCTTAGGAAGCTGATAAAGCACTGATAAGGCACTGATAGGGCATCGTGAAAAGCTGTTCAGCCGTCACGCTGCTTTGAATCTGCACGGATAAATTTAACAGATTCAGCCGAATTGCCGTTTCAAAAAATCAGTAAGTGTCAAAAAATTGAATAAATGGTACCCAAAAAAAGGTTGCGCACTACCAAATCAATGGAATTTTTTTAGTGCATTAAATCCATGACTTTTCAAGGTTGTATATCAGACGTTCCCCTGCTAGAGCTTTTCAAGTCGTTGCAAGATAACCAGAAGACAGGCTGCCTCAGCCTCAAGACTGTTTTAGATAATAAGGCCTCGAGATATCGAGCCTCACGCCCCCCAAAATCCCCAAAATATAGCGGCTTAGATTATGAGAATAATGGCGATCCATACTTGTTTTGGTTTTATCGCGGCCATCTAGTGGCAGCGACCAACCGCTCAGACGGGCTCGGTCTTCTAAACCTGATACAGCGACGGGTGCCCTTAAAAACCTCTACGCTCCCCTTTTTACTGCAACGCCGTCCCAGCCAGCAAACTCTGGGTAAGTTTCTCAGAGAGAATGGCGTGCTCACGGCTAGACAGCTGAGATCGCTCTTTACCCATCAAGTTTTAAGATATCTGTGCGTCTTACTTCAGACTCCTGAGGTTCACTTTTCATTTTGCGCCTGCGAGTCTCTTCCTTACCTTGAGATGACCAATATCAAAATTTCAGCAGCGGCTATGATGCTGCCAGGGCTGCGCTGTTTGAAAAATTGGGATACGTTGCAGGCTAGTCTGCCCAGCTCAGACTCAGGTTTGAAAAACTCTGACAAATCTGCGCCTAAGCTGAAGCTCAATACAATTGAGAAAGAAGTTTTGCAGATTGCCAAGGGGGGACACTCACTGGCTCAAATTGCTCAGATAATGGTTCACCCAACCAACGATGTTCTAAAAATCGCATTCCGGCTGATCTTTGTTGGGCTAGTTGAAGAAGTGCCGTATATCAGATTCGCGGCTGCGGCTACCCACCGCCCTCGCGAAATGCAGGGAAGGCTTGGTTTTTCAAAAAAACTATCGCACGCTGTCCAGACTGTTTCCCCAAGCCCTGCGATGTCCGTTCTTCCCTCTCCGCGCCACCCTCTCTCCGCGTCCTACCCATCTAAAATTTGAGCTTGACGCAAGATAAGTCCAGAGGCGGCAAAGGCTGGCAAAGGCTGAAAGATTTGGGATAAAAAGGAATGCGAGACAGCTAGCTGGCAATCGGTTCAAGAGAACCGGACAGGGCTTCGGTTTCGGTTTCGTAGATGTCAAAAACAGAGTCCATCATGGTGACTTCAAACACGAGTTTGGCTTCTGGATGGACATTACAAATTCGGAAGCTGCCTTTGACCTTGTCTGCATCTCTCATCCCGGCGACTAGAGAAGTCAACCCTGAGCTATCAATAAAATTGACCTGACTCAGGTTGACCACAACATGGGGCGTCACCCCAGAAATACACTCTTGCAGCTTCAGGCGAAACTGCCAGGCGGTGGTAATATCGAGACGCCCGGTTGGCGTCAAAATCATAACGTCTGTCCCGCTTGGAGACTTGAATATTTTCTGCTCCATATGGCCAACTATCGCTTCCTATAAGCTTTGGAGAATGGTCTGGGTATCCGTTTGGACACGTCCATTGTTAGATTGCCCGCCTCTCTCTCAAACGAACGGAATTCGTTACAAAATTCTTCTAGATGAAATTCTGGCTACCCACCCCCGATACCGCCGGGCAGGCACAAGGCACCCACCCCTATCGGGTATTTTGAATCGGGGGCTAAATTCAGAGATTAGGGGTTAGATCGTTTCCGGATCTACGCCCAGGGATCGCAGCCGGTCGGCAAGTGCTTGGGCTTTTTCTGCACCCGTTCGGATGACTTGGCCCCTAATTCCCAAAAAAATAAGCTCGATTTTTTTTCTGGCTCCAGTCAGCGGGCATCGAAACCCCAAGGCTGACAAACACATCTGGAACAATCGCAGGTTGCTTTACGGCATAAAACAGGCCCACATTGGCAGCGGCCAGAAACGGGCTTGGAATGGGCTTACTGGCATACAGCGGATCAATCAGCAAGCGTTGCTGCTTCTCTGATGGCAAATTATCCACAGGTTCATCGTCCTCTATGACGAGGTCGGTTATGTCGGGGATTGCCTCAACCGGCAGTTTTTGAACCATCACAAAAGTCGCTAAAGCTCTTCTGAACTCAAGCTTAGCGTAGGACACGCTATTTCATAGGAATCCTCGTCAGTTACTCAACCCTTGGCCATAAGCCGTAGTTTGCCCCACGGGGAAAACACAAGTGGCCGGGTAGGTTTAGCTTGCTTGCCAATTAACCCAATCTTGAGGCTTTAAGAAAATATCGTATAGCTTAGCCTCAGGCGTCCCTGGCTCAGGCTCAAAGCCATACTCCCAGCGCACCATTGGGGGCAGCGACATCAAAATAGACTCGGTGCGACCGTTGGTCTGTAGCCCAAAAATCGTGCCTCGGTCATACACCAGATTAAATTCGACGTAGCGACCTCGGCGATAGAGCTGAAAATTACGCTCGTGCTCGCCGTATTCCGTATTTCGACGCTTCTCAACGATGGGGACGTAGGCGGGTAAAAAAGCATCGCCGCAGCCGATGGCAAACTTAAATAAATCTTCCCAGTCGCGGACGGGGGGCTCGCCTACTTTTTGACTGTACTGAGCGGCTGGCCCCTCTGGGTTAGGCCCCCGGTAAAGCTCTTTCTGACCATCTTGATAGTCAAAGAAAATGCCGCCTACGCCTCGAGTCTCTTGACGATGCTTAAGATAAAAATATTCGTCGCACCACCGCTTAAACGTGGGGTAATAGTCTAAATGATGCTGATCGCAGGCCGCCTTTAAGGTTTTGTGAAACTGAACCACATCCTCTTCAAACGGGTAGTAGGGGGTTAGATCAATGCCGCCACCGAACCACCAAACTGGCCCAGCCTCAAAATATCGGTAGTTGAGATGCACCGTCGGAATAAAGGGATTGCGCGGATGCAGCACCATAGACGTGCCCGTTGCGTAAAACCCGTGCCCTTCTGCCTCAGGACGCTGCATTAAAATAGAGGGTGGCAGGCGGTCGCCCCAAACTTCTGAAAAGTTAACGCCCCCCTGCTCAAAGACCTCGCCCTCTTTCATCACGCGAGAGCGCCCACCGCCGCCCTTAGGGCGCTGCCACTGATCTTGCTGAAATTCGCCAACACCATCGACTTCAGTCAGCTTTTGACAGATCCGATCTTGCAGATCTTTAAAGGCCTGACTCACCCGCTGACGAGAATCGCTCGGCGGCGTCAGCTGGAGCGGTGCCTTGGCAACAGCTGGGGTCTTGGTCTTAGGCGCAGAAGCAAGGGTCATACGGCTTTAACAACTAGATGGACTTATTCAAAGTAGACAAAAAGCTGTCAATCTAGACAACTGGCTAGAAAACCGGCAGCGCTTAAATGATTTTGCGAATCACTGCTCAAGGTTTCGAGGCCACGACTGAGTCGTCGCTTAACTTATCGAATCATGCTTTTGAGCGATTTCTGCATACTTGCAACACAGTGTGACAAACTTTGACAAATTCTGAAGAACATGGATCAAAAAGAGGAATTTTTAGACGCCTGCTTCTGGGTGGAGGTAGCCTTGCAGAAGTTAGGTATCCGTTTAGGGGCAAAGAACACGGGGCGAAGGGTCAACGCTCTATACTCAGCCTACATTCAGCGAGATTGATGATCGCTATACATTCTTAAGTCTCCCTTAAGAATGTATGCTGCTACTTTTTAAGTTAAGTGGGTAGCTGCCCCAGATTGCTATGCTTGTTGTTCAGGAGGGACGCCATGATGTTAGACACCTGGTTCAAATATCTTCGCAGAGCCGGTTCACGACCAGCCACCGTCAGGCAGACCCTCGAGAAAACCTATCAGGTGGTGACCACGGCCTCTGTTGAAACCCTCTGGCACAAGATTATTGATCTGGCAGACCTAGCTTCTTGGCATCCCCTCATTACTGCGACCAATGCGCCCAATGGTCTTCAGGCAAAGCCGGGGCTGATTTATCGTGTCTTTACGCGCTGGCTGCCGCTGCCCACTAAGATTTTTGTTGAACGGGTTTTGCCGGGTGAGTTGCTCAGTGTACGCGTGTTTCCGATACCGGGGTTAGAAGAGCGGGTGACCTATCGGATTGAGTCGACTGTGTGTGGCACCTATGTTTCTTACTCGGTGACGCTGCGAGGCTGGCTATCACCGGTTGCCTGGTCGCTTTTACGCCCCTATGCTGCTCAGGTAGCAGCGGCGCTGGCTGAGGCTGCTGAGCGGGGGCCTGCGGCGTCACCCCGCCGTCCCTACCGGGATGTGTTTGGCCTGTAAATGGCCTCATAAACTCTTGCCAATCACCCGCGTCAACGAGGGCTGTCATTTGAGCGGGTGGAGAGGCTCTATGGTGGCCATCTCAATGAGCCTACTTCAGAGGTGTCCTTCAAACGCTAAGATCTGGGGAGATGGCGCGATCTCAACCCCGTTCGCTCTAGCCTTATCAGCCCTAGCTTTATCTATTAAGTTAAAAAATTCACAATGACTCCCACCTTAGATACCGCCGCGATATTAGACGTGCTGCGCCCGGTCGAAGATCCAGAGCTGCGTAAAAGCCTAGTCGAGCTCAACATGATTCGCAACGTCAGCGTTGATGCAGGGCATGTCAGCTTTACGCTAGTGCTGACCACCCCCGCCTGCCCCCTGCGCGAGTTTATCGTCGAAGATTGTGAGAAGGCAGTGCGCACACTGCCAGGGGTTGAGAACGTCGAAGTTGAGGTGACTGCAGAAACCCCTCAGCAAAAATCTTTACCCGACCGCCAGGGGATTGGCGGAGTTAAAAATATCGTGGCTGTGTCGAGCGGTAAAGGGGGGGTTGGCAAAAGCACCGTTGCGATTAATCTGGCCGTTGCCCTGGCGCAGTCGGGGGCTAAGGTTGGCCTGATCGACGCCGACATTTACGGCCCCAATGCCCCCACGATGATGGGGCTGGGCGAAGCCAATGTCGTCGTTCAAGATGGGCAGCAGGGGCAGGAGCTAGAACCGGCTTTCAACCACGGCGTCAAGATGGTATCGATGGGGTTTTTGATCGACCCCGATCAGCCAGTAATTTGGCGCGGCCCGATGCTCAACGGGATTATCCGTCAGTTTTTATATCAGGTGCAGTGGGGGGAGTTAGACTACCTCGTCGTTGATCTGCCGCCGGGAACGGGAGATGCTCAGCTGACGCTGGCCCAGGCAGTGCCGATGGCGGGGGTGGTGATTGTCACAACCCCCCAAAAGGTGGCCCTCTTAGATGCCCGGCGAGGGTTAAAAATGTTTGAGCAACTCCAGGTTAACGTGCTCGGGATTGTAGAAAATATGAGCTACTTTATCCCGCCCGACCTGCCTGACAAGCAATACGATATTTTTGGATCCGGGGGGGGTGAAAAAGCGGCGAAAGAACTGGAAGTGCCTTTGCTAGGCTGTGTGCCATTAGAAATGCCGGTGCGGGCGGGGGGTGATAGCGGCGTGCCAATTGTGGTGGGTCAGCCGAACTCGGCTTCTGCCCAAGCGCTGACTAAAATTGCCCAGCAAGTGGCGGCCCGAGTTTCGGTGGCAGCCCTGGCCTAAGTGATCCTTTTTGCTTCCTACAGCTTCTCTCCGCTCAATGTCGCAACAAACGCTGATTCAAAAACGGTTACTGGCTTGGACCCAGGCATGGCAGTCTATTGACGGATCGCTGCTGCTGCTGCCTGTCGGCATCACCATCTTTGCCAGCTTATTAATCGGTAGCACCCAGCTGCATTTAGGTACGGCTAACCTGGCCTGGAACCATGTAATCATGGGGGGAATCGGCCTCTTTTTAGCCCTTTGGATTGCCCGCAGCCGCTACGAAAACCTGCTGCACTGGCGCTGGATCATCTACGGGCTGACCAATATTTCGCTGGTGCTGGTGATGCTCATCGGCACCGTCGGCAGCGGTGCCCAAAGCTGGATTGCCATCGGGAGTTTTTACATTCAACCGTCTGAGTTTGCCAAAGTGGGGGTGATCATCACCCTGGCAGCGGCACTCAAGGATCGCGATGCGACCACGCTAGCGGGGCTGATCAGGGCTTTGGCGATTACATCGGTGCCGTGGGCACTGGTCTTTTTGCAGCCAGATTTGGGGACCTCCCTCGTTTTCGGGGCGATTACCCTAGGCATGCTCTACTGGAGCAACATGAATCCTGGCTGGCTAGTGCTGCTGGTTTCACCGATTATCGCGGCGGTGCTGTTTCATCTGTCAGTGCCGGTGTGGGTCGGGTGGGTGGTGTTTACAGGTATTTTGGCCTGGTTTACGCTGCCGCTGTCGCTATACAGCACGGTGGCGGCGGTGGTAATCAACTCAATCGCGGGCAAACTAGGTGAGATTGTATGGGGCCTTTTGCAAGAGTATCAAAAGGATCGGCTGGTCCTATTTCTCAACCCTGAGCAAGACCCTCTCGGTGGCGGCTATCATCTGATTCAATCGAAGATTGCGATTGGTTCTGGGCAGCTTTGGGGGCGCGGTTTGTTTCAAGGCACCCAGACTCAGCTGAGCTTTATCCCTGAGCAGCATACTGACTTTATCTTTTCGGCAGTGGGGGAGGAATTGGGGTTTATTGGTGCGATCGCGCTGGTGATCGCCTACTGGCTGATCTGTCTGCGGCTAATGATTATCGCCCAAAATGCTAAAGACAACTTCGGCTCACTGCTAGCGGCAGGGGTGCTGTCGATGATTGTTTTTCAGGTGATTATCAACATCGGCATGACCATTGGCATTGCGCCGATTACGGGGATTCCACTGCCGTGGATGAGCTACGGACGCTCGGCGATTTTGACGAATTTTATTGCGATCGGCATCGTTGAATCGGTGGCAAATTTCCGGTTTCGGCTCAAATTTACAGATTGAGCGCAAATAGCCCTAACAGGGCAAGCACTAGGCTCGTCTCTAATCCTAAGGCTATAAAGCCATCTCCTTAGAACCTCTTTTGGTTTTAATATTTTTAGATAAAGAAATAATAATTCGTCTTCTGAAAACCAAAGCTTGAGTCTGATGGATCAACTGTGTGTAGCAGACTTTACTGGAACAGAAATCGAGCTCGCCCAGCCAGCAAAGCGGATTGTTTGCTTAACTGCCGCAGGGTTAGACATCTTGCTGGAACTCGATATGGAACCTATGGG
>JBCBZL010000070.1:0-17059 GCA_039815385.1 Cyanobacteria bacterium P01_A01_bin.114 | reverse complement strand
TCCCCAGCCGATCAATGACTAAACCAGAACGCAGCAACGAGAACTCTCTTAGTCCAGGTAAACCAGATCGATAGGTTAAGTATCATTATCAAACAAAGGAAACCAGGCACCATTTTCTCAGTTTCGCCCAACCCCTACGACTACGCTTATCGGGGGCAGCTGCAAGACTGGCTCACCTGGGTACGCGAGGGCCTGGTTGATGAACTCATTGTGCAAGTTTATCGAGATAGCCTAAGCGCGTTTCGCGCCCAGCTAGCGCGTCCTGAAATTCAAGAAGCACGTCGACTTATCCCCACCGGGGCTGGGGTACTCACGGGTCTTAGAAATTCGCCAGTCCCGATCAGCTTTATTCAAGCCAAGGTGCAATCCGCTCGCGCCTACGGCCTGGGGGTTTCTTTCTTCTTTTATGAAAGCCTCTGGGAAAGTGCGCCCGAGCCGGTCGAAGAAAGACAGGCAGGATTTCAAGCCCTCTTTCCAGAACGTAGCGCTCGGGTAGGGGGAACCGCTGTCAGCCAACAGCAGCTTATTGATCCCGAAGGATGATTACCTCAGCGGCCACCAGCTCACCTTCCCACGGGTGGCCCCGTAGACCTCCTTAAGCCCTTCTGGATCGATCACAGACACAATATCACCGTGGGTCTCTGAGCCTTTGCTGGCTTTAAGCAAGCCGATCTTAGCCATCCCCTTGAGCACTTGCTCAACGGTGCGATGGTTGAGCTGGCAAGCACGGGCAATAATGTCAACCGGTAGGTCAAACACAAAGGTGCCGTCTGACTGGGGCTGGCTGCCTAAAGCCCGCTCTTGATAAATCAGGGCTCGGAGTAGGGTAGCGACGGCCTGAGGGGGGTAGGTGCTGCAGTTCAACAAATGATATTGAAACTTTTCCCGCTGTTCAAATAGCTGACCGTAGCGTTCCCGAAGCGTCTCGCTAGCTTCGTAAAGATGGCTAAGCAAGCTTAGGGGGATTTTGACCACATCTGTCGTTTTATAGGCTTCGACCAAGCTGGGAAACGCTCGCGTGACCTTTCCACAGCTAAAGGGCAGGTTGCGCATCCCAAAACAGCTGCCTGGGTAGGTCAAAGCAATAATCCGATCGAGGGGAGTGCTGCGAATAATAATCGGCCCCCCGGCTAAAACAATATATAGGTGCTGGAGCGACCGCTCGGACCGAAACGCCGTATAAACCGGTCGGCTAGAGTAGAGCTTTTCAACACTGAGCTGCTCCAAAGGCAGCTGTTCAACCAGCCATTTGGACTGTAAACCGCGCAACAAAAAATTACTGCGGGCCAGGGTTTCAATAATGGCGAAGTGCTCAGACGGTTTAGCGGTTTTAGCCATCTGATCATTTTGCCACGTACTTAAATAACTTTGTGCAATCTTAAAATAAAGTCTATTTGCATTTCATTTGTTTTAGATTACATTTGAGTTCAATCTTGTTTTGTGGCGAACTGTGCTCAAAAAGGACTTTGCGTGATGACTGCTTGGCGATTTCGTCGATTATCGATGCCATCTCGGCAAACCTTTGTGATTTGGCTCATGGGTGGCCTGGGTTTGGCCCTCTTGACAGCTTCTGGCCCTTACCTATTAACTCATTCCGCACTGGCTAACTTGAGCTGGCAGGGGTGGCTAACCATCACCATCACGGCGGCGGCCTTTTTAACGAACGCGATGACACCGCTGCCTCCAGAAATTGTTTTCTTGGGCGGCGTGGGGGTTTTATTTCTCAGCGGGGTCGTCGATGAAGCGTCAGCCCTGTCTGGTTTTAGCAATGCGGGCATGATCACAGTCGGGGTTCTCTACATCGTCGTCACTGGGCTACAGCAGACCGGAGCCCTCGGGTGGATTTCGCAGCATTTGTTAGGGCTACCCAAAAGCCCAGGCCGGGCGATGCTGCGTCTGATGGTGCCGGTGCTGGGCCTGAGCGCATTTCTCAACAACACCCCGGTGGTGGCCATGTTTATCCCGGTGGTGAGTGACTGGTGCCGCAAGCTGCGCATCAGCCCCTCAAAGCTGATGATTCCGCTGAGCTATAGCGCCATATTTGGGGGCATTTGTACCCTGATTGGTACCAGCACCAACCTGGTGGTTAACGGTCTGCTGATCTCTGAGGCAGGTCAGTCAGGCATGCGGGTCTTTGATATTGCCCTGGTAGGGGGGCCGTGTGCGCTGGTCGGCATTGTCTATCTTTGCCTGGTGGGGCGCTGGCTGCTGCCCAAGCGCAAGGCGGCGATTAGCTATGGCGACGACATTCGCCAATATACGGTGGAGATGGTGGTCGTCTCAGACAGCCCGTTGGACGGAAAGACCGTTGAGCAAGCAGGGCTGCGACACTTACCCGGGCTCTATCTGGCTGAGATTGTGCGCGGGGTACAGGTGATCCCGGCGGTCAGCCCCAAGGAAATCTTACGCGAGCACGATCAGCTGGTATTTGTCGGGGTGATTGATTCGATTTTAGATTTACACCGGCTGCGCGGTCTGCAACCAGCCACCGATCAGGTCTTTAAGCTCGACACCCCCCGATCAGAGCGGGTCTTAATTGAGGCGGTGGTGTCTAACACCTGCGCCCTGGTTGATAAAACGATTCGCGAGGGTCAGTTTCGCACTCGGTACAACGCTGTCGTACTGGCGGTGGGTCGTAACGGGGAACGTCTGCGGGGCAAGATTGGTGACATTCGCCTGCTGCCTGGCGATACGCTATTGCTAGAGGCAAACCCGGTCTTTTTTGAGCGGCAGCGGGTCTCTCAAGACTTTTATCTTGTCAGCAGCATCCCCGACTCTGAGCCGCTACGCCATGAAAAGGCTCCTATCGCTCTGGGCATCTTGCTGGTGATGGTGGGGTTAGCGGCCTTTGGCGTGCTGAATATGTTGCAAGCAGCTATCTTGGCAGCCATCGGGATGCTGGCGGCGGGCTGCTGCTCACCGACGCGAGCCATGCGCAGCATTCAATGGCCGGTGCTGCTGGTGATTGCGGCAGCCCTGGGCATGGGTAAAGCGTTAGAGACGAGTGGCGCGGCTGGCGCGATCGCATCCACCCTGGTCGATCTGGCGGGCAATAATCCCCTGTTGGCCCTCGCGGTGGTCTATGGCTGCACCATGCTGCTTACCGAAACCATTACCAATAATGCCGCAGCGGCCCTGATGTTCCCCATCGCTATGTCGCTATCAAATACGCTGGAGGTCAGCCTGATGCCCTTTGCCGTGGCGATTATGCTAGCGGCTTCGGCCAGCTTTTCAACTCCGATTGGCTACCAGACCAACTTGATGGTATACGGCCCTGGCGGCTATCGATTTACTGATTTTGTGAGAGTCGGGCTACCGCTGAGTTTGCTGATGTGGCTGGTGACGATCACTTTGACGCCCTTGTTTTTTCCTTTTTGAGGCAAGGTGTCTGCTGAAGGTGAAACAGCCCGGCATTAGAGGGAGAGGTGCCAGGGTGATTGGTGATTGGTGATTGGCTAATTCAATAACAAGTCACCAATAACAAATGACATTTTTAGACAAGTTTCAGGGCAGAAATCGGCAGGGCTTCAAAACTGCCAAAGACAGCAGATCGTCATAAGCAGCAGATTCGATTACAAAGGCTCCAAATCGCTCGAGGTGCGGATTCATCATTTGGGCGTCAAATAAGAGAAACTGGCGCGATCGCAAATGCTCTACCAGTTTCACCAGCGCCACCTTAGAGCCCTCTGAAATATTGAAAAACATCGACTCGCCGATGAAGGCCCCGCCGATAGCGATACCCAAGATACCGCCAGCCAGCCGATCGTCTTGCCAGGTTTCAAAACTGTGCGCCCACCCGGCCCGATGCAGCTGACAATAAATCTCTTTGAGCTCATCTGAGATCCAGGTCGTTTCTCGATTGGCGCATCCCTCAACGACTGCGTCAAAGGCGCGATCGATCGCGATGCTAAACCGATTTTGATTAATTACCCGCCGCAGCGATTTAGGATAGTGAAACCGCTGATCGAGGGGAATGAGGGTGCGATCGCGACTGGAGTACCACGCCAGGGTAGGGGTTGCTTCGTCGGCCATCAAGAAATAGCCCTGGGCATAACATTGGATAATGTGAGGAATTGAAAAAGCCATAAACCCAAAAAGCTTACAGAGGAATTGTGCCATGACCGAGCCAATCGAATCGATTGTGCTACCGCCCCCCCAAGACGCTCAGCAAGAGGGTGAATGGCTGCAGGCGACGCTGCACCGCTGGCTAGACACCGAATTTTTACCTGAAGCCATCAATGCCGACATCGCTGAGCGAGCCGCCCAGGTCTTTGTGCGCCAGCGAATGGAGGGTGAAAATGAGTTAATTCCCCTGGTGATGGCGATTCTGACTGAGATGAAGGGGTTTGACTTTACCCAAAGCTTTTACAGCGAGTTTGCCGTCGCCAATGCGGTGGGCGATTTGCTACTAGAAAGTTTAGGGATTGATAAGTGCTGTGGAGCGTGATGGGTAGTGGGTATTAGGATGAAGGAAACGTATGCCAACCTGAGCTGATGAGCCGACCCAAAATCCTGCAAGAAGGGCAATCCTACACGTTTCGGTCCTATTTTGAGATGCCCTACGAAACGGATGATATTTTGGCAGAGTTTGGCTATAGCTTGAGCACTCAGCGCTTACAGCTGCCAACGTCATCCCATCTGGTTTCACGCTTAGCAGACTTCAAAGCTCAGCTCGAAGCATCTTTGCAGCTGGTACGCCTTTCGAGTGAAACAGCTCGTCGGGAAATCCTGGTTGCGCCCATTTTGCTCGAAGTTGCCCGCATTTGTCACAGCCAACTTCGGATTGAGTATCCTCTGACCGTGAATGAGCAACTTAAAGGCAAGTTAGACTATTTGCTACGCGGTCCACGCAATCTGCTAGTGATCGAAGCCAAAAATGATGACCTTTCTCGTGGATTTACTCAGCTAGCTGTAGAGCTGATTGCCCTATCCAAATTTGAGGATCAGTCTCTCCTGTATGGAGCCGTCACGCTTGGCAATATTTGGCTGTTTGGCCAGCTCAACGCTCCAGACAAGATGATTACTCAAGATCTCACCCTTTATCGAGCCCCCGACGATCTCGAAACGCTGATGGCAATCTTGGTCGGCATCATTGGACTTAAAAATGAATCACTGCCTGCTTAGAAGACCCTGCCGAAGATCGCGCCGATGATGTGGTTCCTCTTCGCTGCTGGCACCGCCCTGTTTGAGGCGCTTAAGGACGTCACTGGCAAACAAACCCTCAAGGCTTTAGATGAATATGCCGTTCTCTTTGGCTTTATGACCGTTGGAGCACTAGTGCTGCTGACGGCTGTCTTGATAACCGGTGGGTTTCCTAGCCTGGGGCCAAATTTTGGCTGGGCCCTGCTGGTGGGCGGCAGCCTGAATATTTTGGCGTTTACCTGCTACGTGAGAGCAATCAAGATTGCAGATTTGTCGCTGACGGTGCCGCTGGTCACCCTGACGCCGCTATTCTTGCTAGCAACCTCACCGCTGATTGTTCAAGAATGGCCCACCTGGGCCGATGGTGTCGGCGTGATCTTACTGGTGGTCGGCTCCTATGTGCTGAATCTGCGCAGTCAAGACCAGAGCTTCTGGGCCCCCTTAATGGCGATTGCTCGCAACCAGGGCGGTCGGCTGATGCTGTGTACGGCGTTTCTGTGGAGCATCACCTCGAACTTCGATAAGATTGGCACCCTCAACTCATCTCCCCTCTTTTGGGCCATGTCGCTATCTGCTGTGATTGCAGCAGGTATGCTGCCATTTGTTATGAGACAAGGTTTAGCAGGGCTCTACGCACTGAGTGCCGAAGCCAAACTACTCGGCCTGACGGGCTGCTTTAACGCAGCGGGCATCGGTCTACAGTTTGCAGCGCTAACGCTAGCCCCGGTGGCCCAGGTGATCGCGGTCAAACGCACCAGTACGTTAATTGCGGTGGTGCTAGGGCACTTTTTATTTGGGGAGAAAGGCCTCAGGGAGAGGCTGCTGGGGGCCGCAATTATGGTGACGGGGGTGGCAATTATGGCTTTGGATTAGGCTGCGATCGCATAGTCAATCAGCTGCAATAGTTTTTGCCGCAGGGTTTCTAAGCCCAGACGCTTAGCCGCTGAGATAAAGACGGCTTGCGGATACTCCTCTTTTGCGATCGCCAGGGTATCGGTATCGACATCATCAAGCTTGTTAAACACCAGTAAAATTGGGCCAGGCGTGGTGGGCATTTGCCCCAAAATCCCCATGACTGAACGAATATGATCTTGCCAAGCCGGATGGGATAGGTCTACCACGTGCAGCAGCGCATCCGCTTCGGTCACCTCCTCCAGCGTGGCGCGAAAGGCATCCATCAGCGAGGGGGGCAAGTCTTGGATAAACCCCACCGTATCAGTCAATACTAAAGATCGAGACTGATGGGTGACTGCATCCACCACGGTCAGACGACGGGTCGTCGGATCGAGGGTCGCGAACAGCTGATTGGCAGCATACACCTCGGCATCGGTCAGCGTATTCAGCAAGGTTGATTTACCCGCATTGGTATAGCCCACTACGGCCACCGAGGGCACCGCCTGATGCTGCCGATGCTGGCGCAGCCGCGATCGATGAGCCTGGAGCTGATTCACCGACTGCTGGAGTCGAGAAATCCGTTTTTGGATGGCCCGACGCTCGGTTTCTAACTTAGTTTCACCCGGGCCTCGGGTACCGATCCCACCCCCTAAGCGCGACATGGCCTGCCCCCGCCCGGTCAACCGAGGCAGCTGATATTCAAGCTGGGCCAGCTCAACCTGGAGCTTGCCTGCACCGGTCTTGGCCCGCTGGGCAAAAATGTCGAGAATCACCTCGGTGCGATCAACCACCCGCACGCCCACTCGATTTTCTAGATTGCGCGCCTGGGCCGGAGACAGGTCGCGGTCAAAAACCACCAGGCTAGCTCCCAAGGTTTGCGCAGACAGCGCTATCTCTTCAACTTTACCAGCGCCTAACACAGTTTGAGGATGAGGTCGCGATCGCCTTTGATGCAACGTGTCTAACACTTCACCCCCAGCGGTTTCGACCAGACGCGACAGCTCCTGAAGACCCTGTTGGAAAAGCGTTGGGGTACTCGTCCCCGTCATCAGCCCAACTAAAATAACCCGATCGTGGGTCGCATCAACCTGCTGGGCGACAAACAACCGCCGAAACTCAGCCTCCAGGTTATCAATCAGTTCATTAAAATCTTGTTGAGACAGGTGCTCTAACGACAGTGACTCAGACACCTCCCAACGAGCATCCGCATCAGGTATCAAATGAGCCAGATAAACGTCTCGAATGTATCCAGCCGCCCCCCCGCCCCGCCGATTAAAGCCTTCCCCGGTGAGGGTTAACATCACCAGCGCGTCTAGACGCTGCAGGGCCATTGCAGTGAGTGCCCCATTGGAGGGTTTTTCAAGCTTGAGCTGAGTCGCAATGCAGCGGATACCGCAGAGCCGCTCTGCACCGTAGCGTGGCAGCTCAGCAGCAGGTATTTGGGTCTGCCGTGGCGTCCCCACCCCCACCCTGATCACGTGCCCCCGCCGATCAACATAGGCACAGACGGGCTGGTTAATGTGGGTGCTGACCGCCGCTAGCCGCTGGGCAAACTCAGGCGTGGCAAAACAGTCTCCAGGGAGACGTTGATGATAAATCCGTTTGAGCTGTTTGAGCTGACTGGGCTTGAGTCCCTTTAGCTCACCGTAGAGGGTTTCGATAGGCCTAACCTTGGGCTGCACATCAGAAGAAAAGACAGAAAGAAAAGATAGAAAAGCCGCAGAGGGCGCTGGCCACTCAACGGTGCTTACAATAACTTCTTTCATTTTATTGAATATTGGGGCTTGCAGAAAATAGCAGGTTAGATTTTGTTACGCTAGTTTGCCGTATATAGCAAGCGCTCCCAACGACGGGTAAACTTGATACTATTGGACTAGAACATATGGACTAAGCTATCCGGTTTCGCTACCTGGTTTCGTTTGATTTATCTTTTTAGCTAGAAGTTCTCCTGGCGAGGTTGTCTCTAGTTAAAAATCTCTAGCTAAAATTTCTAGCTAAAAATATTTAATGTATCGAGGCAAGACCGTACCATGGGCTCCAAGAAAAAGCGCCCGACCCCGCAGAACTTTATTCAGCCACAGCGCTGCATCCGTTCCAGCACTGGCATCAATCGACGTCCTGACCCTGAAATCATCATCAATGCTAAGAACCTCAGCACAATTTTGAACACTTTGGAAGGATTCTCAGAGTAGCTCGGCTGGTTTTTCCATTCAAATAAGTTATGAAGCCAGGGAAGCCAATGATTTTTCCTGAGGACAACTCCCTACGATAGCCATCTTTACAAAGGCTTGAAATCCTTGCTTTCACAGGGGTAAACGGTTTAAAGCAACGGCGTAAGTCACCCTCTCAAAGATTTTCTCACAAGCTTAGAAAGCTTTGAGAGACAGG
Source organism: Cyanobacteria bacterium P01_A01_bin.114 (assembly GCA_039815385.1). Classification (GTDB taxonomy): domain Bacteria; phylum Cyanobacteriota; class Cyanobacteriia; order Phormidesmidales; family Phormidesmidaceae; genus SIO4C1. The sequence goes on along the minus strand of JBCBZL010000070.1, from coordinate 8,635 downwards.
GCTTTCGGGTAATCCATCTCGTCCGTTTTCAGCCTTGTTTTTTATTTCGTTCGCCCTCAAAAATAGGCGTTATCATAGTTCTCAAAAATTCCTTGCATTTCTGGCGGCTCTGCTTTAGGGTCTATGTTGTTATCCCCCGCAAACTGACATGAGTACTGAAGTTAAATCATCGGACGAGCAGGTCAATACCCACCAAATTCCCAACGGGACGGTTGAATCAAACACAACCCAAGACTCCCTTGAGCAAGCTAAGAAAATTGCTTCACAGGTTTTTGGCCAACTAGGGGAAGCACCTGACTATTTAGTGGACATTTTCAACGAGTACAAGCGCCCCCTTACCGTGATTGGTCTGGTATTAGGTGCCTTGGTTGCCGTCAAAATGACCTTTGCCATTCTGAGTGCCATCAACGATATACCAGTGCTAGCTCCCACTTTTGAGCTGATTGGCCTGCTCTATACAGGCTGGTTTGTCTATCGCTATTTGGTCAAGGCAGAAAATCGGCAAGAGCTGTCGAGCCGCTTGACTGCCACCAAAAATCAAATTATTGGCCGCAATTCTTAGGCAGTCGAAGGATATCTCTCCCACAAAAGAGTTTTCGAGATCTGTCTCCTGTGATTTTTTAGGTTCGTCGAACCTAGGATTGTCTGGAGGCAGATTTCTTTTTTGTCAGCTCATTTGTTTGGCATACATAATCCTTGCGTTTGCGCCCTTCGCGGAAATCCGAACTGACCGACCGCCCTGATATCAATCGGGACTTTCTATACTAGGGACAGACCATAACAGCTCCTTTAGAAAGCCCTAGACACCATGCAATTAAACAGCGACATCATGGGCGCGGTTGAGGCACAAAGCTATCGGGTAACCGTCGGTGACGTGGCAGCCCAAACCGGTTTAGACCTGGCCCAGGCCCAGCAAGGCTTACTGGCCTTAGCGACTGATACCCAGGCCCACATGCAGGTAGCTGAGACAGGCGACATTGCCTACGAGTTTCCTCAAAACTTTCGAGCTATCCTGCGCAATAAATACTGGCAGCTGCGCTTCAAAGCCGCTTGGGATAGGGTCTGGCAGGTTTTGTTTTACCTAATCAGAATCTCGTTTGGGGTTGTTTTGATGGTGTCGATCGTAGTCTTGATCGCCGCCATTGTGATCCTACAGATAGCGGCTCAGCAGTCCCAAGGGGACGATCGCCGGGGCTATAGCAGCTCTGGCCCTCGCATTGGGTTTAACCCTTATTTGTTTTACTGGTTTGACTTTGATCTGAGGCGCAATCGAGATCGGCGACGCTACCAGAGCGGATCCCGCACTCGTCCTAAAGAGCCAGGAAAACTGGGATTTTTAGAGGCCATTTTTTCGTTTTTGTTTGGCGATGGCAACCCCAATGCAGATTTGGAAGAGCGGCGCTGGAGTGCGATCGCAACCGTCATTCGCAATCACCAGGGCGCGATTATCGCTGAGCAAATCGCCCCGTATCTAGATATCCTTGGCGAGGGCTGGTCGGCAGAGTATGAGGACTACATAATTCCGGTGCTGTCTCGCTTTAACGGGCAGCCCAAAGTCAGCCCTGAGGGGGAAATGGTTTACTATTTCCCTGAGCTACAAATCAGCGCAGCAGGGCAAAAACAGCTACCCGTCAACAATTTTCTACAGGAGCTGCGGCAGCAGTTTACAGCAGCCACCCCAGCTCAGGTGATGCTGTCAATCGGACTGGGCGGCATTAATTTTATCGCCGCTATCATCCTGGGCGTTCAGCTACAGAACCCGGATATCCTCGCTCAGGTAACCGACCTGGGGCCCGAGATCAGCAGCTTTATCGGGCTAATCCAGGTTGTTTACTGGTTTCTATTGGGCTATGGGACTGCATTCCTAGGGATTCCACTAGTCCGTTACTTTTGGCTACAGCGCCAAAACCAGGCAATTGCCGCCCGCAACCGCCGACGGCAGCAGAGAGCTGCTGCCCTGTCTGAAGGAGGCGATTTAATTCAGCGTAAGCTGCAATACGCCCAGCAGTATGCCTCTGAAACCGTGCTCGACAAAACCGATGCCGTTTACACAACGGAAACGGACTTGCTTGATCAGGAGCATCGCCAGCGCGAGCGGCTGGATGCTGAGTGGCAAAAACGACTCAATCAGTCGCCCTAGCCTATGAACCGGTGCTCTTGCTGCTGGTTTGGATGTACAAAATCAGCAAAAACACGGTCGGCACAAAAACGAACAAAATACTGGCAACAAATCCAAGATTATTAACTTCCACGAGACCCGACCTCTACGCTCTCAACAGCAATACCAGTTTCAAGCATATCACTCTCTCCGGCTGCAATGTACGCTCATAGCTGATGGGCAGGCTAAAGAGAAACTGACCCAATAATTGAGCAGCAAAGCAGCTAAGACGATTGCTCTAGAGCCTCAGGATTAGTTTCTGCCCCAGCAGCATCCTCTTTAGCAAGCTTGCCTGCCGATTTTGACTGGGTCTCTACCGGCAGGGGCGAAGCAGACTTTGAACCAGGCTTTGCTGAAGCTTTGCCTTTTTTATCAGGCTTGGTAATTACGCTGACAGGCCCATTGACCATCGCCTGGCAGGCTAACCGACAGGTATCAGGGCGCTTTTTGAGCTTGCGCTCTTCGACAGCAGTACGGGGCGATAAGTTATGCATGCCCTCGGCAATCTCTACCACGCAAGTGCCGCATTGGCCGTACCCGCCGCAGTTGGTCATCTTACCCATGAAGGTGTACAGATCTATCCCATTTTCAATCGCTTTGAAGCGAAGGTTGGCCCCGTCAGCCGCAACAATTTCTTGCCCTTCTTTAACAAACTTAATAGTTGCCATCGACTACCTCTAATCCTAAGAATCTAATGACCTGGGCTGACTAGACCAGTCCGTTGTCTCTAGCCTAGCTTGCATTGAATCAGGCAGTCTAGTTACACTTCTTTATACGTTTTCATTTTTCTGATTCGGCCTTGTTGTCGATTAGACGTTGCCAGGTCTCGAGAATTTGCCCTTTGAGGTCACAAGCGTGCACTCATATTTCCTGGGTTTATGTGTCTCTGGGATTCTCAAATCTGGTAGCCTAATCAATATTGGCACTCTGAAACTGTATTCCAGCTTCATTCAAACTTCGGTTTTTTACCGTTCGGTTTTTTTACCAAGGGCGAGTTGAGTTGATAGATACGGTCAAGGCATAGTTTGCGGCTAACTTTTTTTGAAACCTAGGAGGAGGAGCGTAGTCAATGGGACTACCCTGGTACCGAGTACACACGGTCGTTCTGAACGATCCGGGACGGCTAATTAGTGTACACCTCATGCACACTGCGCTTGTGGCAGGCTGGGCGGGCTCTATGGCCCTGTTCGAGCTCGCCACCTTTGATCCGAGCGATCCGGTCTTAAACCCCATGTGGCGTCAGGGCATGTTTGTCTTGCCCTTCATGTCTCGTCTTGGCGTAACGGGCTCTTGGGGCGGCTGGAGTGTAACCGGAGAAACCGGCATTAATCCGGGCTTTTGGTCGTTCGAAGGCGTTGCGATCGCACACATCGTGCTGTCGGGTCTGCTGTTTTTAGCAGCCGTTTGGCACTGGGTCTTTTGGGACTTGGAGCTGTTTAGAGACCCCCGTACGGGCGAGGCTGCTCTAGACCTCCCCAAAATGTTCGGCATTCATTTATTTCTATCGGGGCTACTTTGCTTTGGCTTTGGAGCCTTTCACTTAACGGGCCTGTGGGGCCCCGGCATGTGGGTTTCTGACCCCTATGGCATTACTGGCCATATCGAGGCGGTGGCCCCGGAATGGGGCCCAGCGGGCTTTAACCCGTTTAACCCAGGCGGCGTGGTCGCTCACCACATCGCTGCAGGCGTCGTTGGCATTATTGCCGGTTTGTTTCACCTGACGGTGCGCCCCCCTCAGCGTCTCTACAAGGCACTGCGAATGGGTAACATCGAGACGGTTCTTTCCAGCAGTATTGCGGCAGTTTTCTTTGCCGCCTTTGTGGTCGCTGGCACCATGTGGTACGGCAGTGCCACCACCCCCATCGAGCTGTTTGGCCCGACTCGCTATCAGTGGGACGCTGGTTACTTTCAGCAAGAGATTGAGCGTCGCGTCAGAGCCGATGTAGCCAGCGGTATTAGCGAAGAGGACGCCTACAGCGCTATTCCTGAGAAATTGGCGTTTTATGACTACGTGGGCAACAGCCCCGCCAAGGGCGGTTTGTTCCGGGTAGGCCCGATGGACAGCGGCGACGGTATCGCCGTTGGCTGGCTGGGGCACCCTGTTTTCAAGGATGGTGAGGGTCGCGTCCTTAACGTTCGCCGTCTTCCCAACTTCTTTGAGACATTTCCCGTTATCTTGACCGATTCGGACGGTGTTGTTCGAGCTGATATTCCATTCCGGCGGGCAGAATCAAAGTACAGCTTTGAGCAGACCGGGGTGACCGCAACCTTCTATGGTGGTGAGCTCAACGGCAAAACAGTGACTGACCCAGCTGAGCTCAAGCTTTATGCCCGTAAGGCCCAGCTCGGTGAGCCGTTCACCTTTGACCGTGAAACGCTGGACTCTGACGGGGTATTTCGCACCAGCCCACGGGGTTGGTTCACTTACGGCCATGCGGTCTTTGCCCTGTTGTTCTTCTTCGGCCATATTTGGCACGGTGCTCGGACGCTCTACCGCGACGTCTTTGCCGGGGTTGACCCCGACCTCTCCCCCGAACAGGTGGAGTGGGGCTTTTTTGCTAAGGTGGGTGACAAATCTACTCAACAGCGAGAAGCCAGCAATATCTAACCCTCTGGGGTTGCCTAAATCTAAGCTAAACCCAGCGGTTCAAGGTTAAGCCTGCGCTCGCTGGGTTTGCACTTTAGGAAAATCTATTAGACTGGAAACAGTTAGTCAATCGAGTTAGATCTAACATAGGAGCTCACCATGGAAAGTGTTGCTTACATTCTGATTTTCACCTGCATTATTGGTACCTTGTTCTTTGCGATCGCATTTCGTGAACCCCCCAAGATCACAAAGGACTAGGGTTTCGTGTTCTCAGACCAGTTGGCTGAGGCCGACATCTGAGGCCCACGTTGGAGTGGGTTTATAAAGATGGCTGGTTACAGAGCCTAGGGTTTACAGAGACTCGTAGATAGGGGCTAGACTTCTGGCAAATGAGTTTGCCACAATGGAGGTCAGCCTCTATTTTGTTCTTAATAGAATACGAAATACGGCCTTCGGAGGCAGTCAGCTATGCAGTGTCCCTTCTGCCAACATCCCAATAACCGCGTTTTAGAATCTCGGTCTGCCGAAGGTGGGCGCAGCATTCGTAGACGCCGGGAATGCCTAGACTGCAACCGTCGCTTTACAACTTACGAGCGGATTGAGTACGTCCCAGTCACGGTTATTAAGCGCAACGGCGATCGCGAGTCCTTCGATCGTTCCAAGCTATTGAGAGGGGCCATTAGGGCCTGCGAAAAGACCGGCATTGCAGCCCTGCAACTAGAAGACCTCGTGGATGACATCGAGGCAGAGCTCCAGCAGAGAGCTATCCGTGAATTTGCCAGCGAAGAAATTGGCGAATTAGTGCTGTCTCGACTCAAAGCCCTCAGCGAGGTGGCCTATGTGCGCTTTGCCTCTGTTTATCGTCAGTTTAGAGGCATTCGCGACTTTGCCGAGGCCCTCAGCGATTTTGAGCAGCCCGTCAGCTCAGCCGAGATCGCCCACTACCGCACGGGTGAAGACCCCTCGTATCCCCCTGTCCCCGTTGAATCAAACCCACATGCCGGGTAAATAAAGATAGTGGTGACAAGTGTTCTGAATTCGCTTAATATAAGTAGTCTGTGACAAATTTCTCGTAGCAGGCAATCGCTCGAACCTGTCTGAGATAAAATCTTAATAGCGAGTTGGTGGCGGTACTTGTGTAAGCAACCCAGTTTGGCAGCACCCGCTTTGGTAATACCCAATTGGCATTATCAAGTCGGTAAACACAATGCGGTTATTCGATTATGGAGAAAACGGTAGGAAACATCTAGCATGACCAATCAGGATACAAAAGAAACCGATATTGGTTTTACTCATGAGGATTTTGAAGCACTTTTAGACCGGTACGACTATCACTTTAGCCCAGGCGATATTGTACCGGGGACTGTATTCAGCATCGAACCCAGGGGAGCATTGATTGATATCGGTGCAAAAACCGCTGCGTTTTTGCCCATCCAAGAAATGTCAATCAATCGGGTAGAAAGCTCCGACGAGGTTTTACAGTCCAATGAAACCCGTGAGTTCTTTATCCTGACTGACGAAAATGAAGATGGTCAGTTAACCTTATCAATCCGCCGCATTGAGTACATGCGTGCTTGGGAACGGGTACGCCAGCTACAAACTGAAGATGCCACCGTCCGCTCTGATGTCTTTGCCACCAACCGAGGCGGTGCCCTGGTGCGCATCGAAGGATTACGAGGGTTTATTCCGGGCTCCCACATCAGTACCCGCAAACCCAAGGAAGATCTGGTCGGAGAAGCTCTCCCACTCAAGTTTTTAGAAGTAGACGAAGAGCGTAATCGACTCGTTTTAAGCCATCGACGCGCCCTGGTCGAGCGCAAGATGAACGGCCTGCAGGTCGGCGAGGTGGTGATTGGCACCGTCCGAGGCCTCAAGCCTTACGGTGCGTTTATCGATATCGGCGGCGTCAGCGGTCTGCTGCACATTTCCGAGATCTCCCACGATCATATCGACGCCCCCAACTCTGTCTTCAACGTCAACGATGAAATCAAGGTCATGATTATTGATCTTGATGCCGAGCGGGGTCGGATTTCACTCTCGACCAAGCAGCTCGAACCTGAACCGGGCGACATGGTCAAAAATCCGGATTTGGTCTTTGAGAAAGCCGAAGAGATGGCCGAGCGCTACCGCCAGCAGCTCTTGAAAGCAGAAGCAGAGGCCGCGCTGAGCGAGAGCGAAGATCTCACCGAGACCACCACTGCCAGCGACTATGAGCCGGAAGAAGCTATGGCTACCGTCGAATAAAGCTGCTGTTGATAGGTGCTGTTAATAAAGGTGCTGTTAATAAAGTCGAGCGGCGCAAGTGTCTCCTGCCATTTGCTGTAACGGAGTTCAGTTTGCAAACATTCAGGCCGTCATCTTTGATAAAGACGGCACTTTGGCGCAGGTAGACACTTTTTTAGGCCAGCTTGGCCAGCTGAGGTGCCAGCAGCTGGTCAGGCTTATCCCAGACATTCAAACATCCGTTCTAGATAGCTTTGGTTTGACCCATGACGCTGGTTCGGTCCATAGCTCGACTTACAGCATTGATCCAGCTGGATTATTGGCCGTCGGCAGCCGCTTTGAAAATGTAGTCGCGATTGCCGCCCATGTCGCAGCCACCGGTCGAGGTTGGTTAGAAGCACTGGACATTGTCGAGACGGCATTTTTCAATGCCGATCAGGCATTGCCTCTCAAAGCCCCTTTGACCCCGCCAGTGCCTGGAGCAAGGGAACTTTTGGCTCAACTCAAAGCAGCTCAGCTCAAGCTGGGGCTGCTGTCGTCCGACACCCAAACCCACGTAGAATCCTTCGCAGAAACCCATCAGCTAGCCAGCTACTTTAGCTGTCTTCAGGGCGTGAGTCAGGCATTTCCAGTTAAAACGCATCCCCAATTTTTGGCCCAGGCCTGCCGCACACTACAGGTTGATCCTACCAAGGTCTTAGTGATTGGAGACTCAGCAGCTGACCAGAGCATAGCCGCCCATACCGCAGGCTTTATTGGCGTCACTGGAGGCTGGTCTCGATCATTTGAAATTATCCCAACGGTCCCTTTTCTTAAACCTCAGATAGCTGCGACGAGCTTACATCAAATTACCGTAAAGGCATAAACTTCTTTCCGAAAGTTTTTTGGAGAATACTATAGTGTTGTAATGGTCTTGCTGAAATCTCAACAAAGCCATTACAACATGCTCGTCATGCCAAATACTGAGGGCTTCACCACTTAGTCAAGTCAGTGATTTACCTCGTATTTGTCTCAAAGTTAGGAGGTTTTGCCATTGTCTCGTCGTTACTTATTTACGTCAGAATCGGTAACTGAGGGTCATCCCGATAAGATCTGCGACCAGATTTCAGATACTATCGTTGACGCCCTACTTGCCCAAGATCCAACCAGTCGTGTGGCGGCAGAGGTCGTCGTTAATACTGGCTTAGTGCTGATTACGGGCGAGATTTCATCGACAGCCCAAGTCAACTACGTGGCTTTGGCCAGGCAAAAAATCTCCGAAATTGGCTATACCGATCCGACTAATAACGGATTTTCCTGCGATAGCTGCTCCGTTTTAGTGGCCTTAGATGAGCAGTCTGCTGATATCGCCCAGGGCGTTGACCAGGCCCATGAAACCCGTGATCAAAGCAGCGACGAAGTTTTAGACGCGATTGGCGCAGGCGATCAGGGCATTATGTTTGGCTTTGCCTGCGATGAAACCCCTGAGTACATGCCCCTGCCGATCAGCCTGGCCCATCGGATCACTCGACAGCTGTCTGCGGTACGTAAATCTGGAGCTTTACCTTACCTAGGGCCCGATGGCAAAAGCCAGGTCACGGTCATCTATGAAGACGGTCGCCCCGTTGGGATTGACACCATTCTGATTTCAACCCAGCACAAAGCCACCATTGACAACATCACCGATG
>JBCBZL010000036.1:0-22967 GCA_039815385.1 Cyanobacteria bacterium P01_A01_bin.114 | reverse complement strand
CTACTAACAGCTAATGATTTAGCGCAGTTAAGACAAATACCCGTCAATCCCAGAGATGACAGCCAACAATTGCTTGGGGTGTTAGCTAACCAGATCGACCAAGCGGCAGTTGGTATCAAAATGGACGAGTTGGCCTTGGGTGAAGAATTATTCAAGATGTCTAGAACCAATAACGCAGGTCGATTTGACCAGCCTCTTTCTAGAGCGCTAGACGAGAACAAATGCACGCGTTACGGACAGATGGCTTATTATGATTTACTGACAAAGAACTATGACCGTTTCCTTCAAAATGGACATATAGGTAATAATCTTGATTTTGATGCAAACTATAACGAAGCCGTTCCATTAGACAACATATATTTCTCCACGTCGCTTGTAAATAACAACTGGCAGAACGAGTTGAGTGAGATGGACATAATAAAGAAGAGTAACAGGCTTAATTATGCAGCAATAGCCTTGACAGATATAAAAAACGCGAGTGGCATAAACATGGATAGAGCGACTTTTGAAACGAGAGTCGTAGCTATGAAACGGGGTATAGACGATGCAGAACACAGAGCTCTAAATACGATCAGAATTTGGAAGAGAGCAAGTGCAGGTAGACGCATAGGTATAGCTGGCCCCACTGACAGGCAGAAAACTCAACAAGTTCTAGTCGCCAGATATGAGCGCTGTCTTGGCTCATCGATATAGAACGATTCTTCTAGTCAAGAGTCGTTCGCTAACAACGCCTGCGAACGGATGGGCTATTCATTTAGCTTTTGAATGTCCCCACTCCCCATTTCGGGGGCTTTGAGTGAAGTCTCTCCCAGAATTGGGGATGGAAGGGTAGCCTCGGCCTCTGCAAAATAGATGGGATCACCTACTTATACGAAATCCTGGCTGGCTGCCCCCGATACCGCAGGGCGGACACAAGGCACCGCCCCTACGAGATTATCCATTTTGAATCGGGGTTACTGCATTCGGATTTGGTATTATTTCCTTTGACAAGGTGAATAACTTCTTATCTAAACCTGTGAAATTCTCACAATTTGCTCAGATTACCCGTGGTTTAGTTGACTAATGTCTAAGGGAGGGCGACGTTGATCTTGTTGTCAACATCGTTTGCTCAAAGTATTGACACGTCAGGCTAAACGGTAGGTTGAACTATGGAAGAGCAAAACAAAAATCCCCAACTAGAAGAGCAAGTTTCTGAAGAACAGTTAGAACAGGTTGCGGGTGGAGAAGAGGTCGTAAAACCGATCCCAGAGTCGTTGAGTGGTGGCGACACCGATGAAGCCTCCCAAGCAGGGGCCGATTCCAAACACCACAGAAGACGACGGAGATTTTTCTTTGATCATTACCATGATCACTAGATGTCGCAATCATCACATCTATAAAGGTATTAGGTTCTAGGTTTTAGGTAATGGGTAGTGGGTAGTGGGTAGTGGGTAGTGGGTGGAGGGTTAGAACAAAAAACAACTTTATGCCGAAACCCACCCCTGCGTCCCTCCCTAGCTATGAGAAATTACTGATAGTCACTCGTCTAACCTGTCAGTAATTTCTAATCAATTATTAAGCATAAAAAGAGTAAAGCTCGATAAGTTAGTAAATGTGAGAAGCGGAAAGTTGGGTACACACTTCAGCTTTTACCGAACCAACGTTTTATCGACTATTTATCACCCAACTCAATTATTTCGAGGAAATAATCATGGAAGAGCAAACCAAAAATGTTCAGTCTGAAGAACAAGTCTCGGACGATCAGCTGCAAGAAGTCGCCGGCGGCAATAGCATCCAGCAGCGTCGGTTAGAACAGTTAGATACCAACGACCAGAGCAAAAGCGTTGAAAATATCCAGCAGCACCGGTTAGAACAGCTAGATACTAACGACCAGAGCAAATAGGGGGCGCAATTGCCTCTAAACTTCGGCCATATCCAGAACCGTAGTTTGCCCTGCGGTGAGAACTTGAGGTTCCCGCCTGGATATGGTTCTAGGTTCTCAGTGCCTTAGAGCCCTCAGCGTAGATTTTTTGTATGGCTTTCTACTGTATAAACCCTGGCCACATCCAGATCTGTAGTCTGCCCTATACAAAAGACTCAAGTTTGCGAACTGGATGTAGCTTAGCGTTCTGCATTGAGCATCATTTACGTTCCAGGCATCTCCGCCTGGAACTTTTTGTATAGAGTGTTTTTCTTTAAAGTGAAAGGCATGAAAGGGATAGGGCTGCTTCAGACAAACTCTCTCGATCTGAGTAGCCTGCTCTCTCTACGATTGAGACTATTTTGTTGTTTAAGATAGCGATCGGCTCATGGGCCAGCAAATATCCGAGATAAGCATGCGGCAGTTTCTGGTGATCGATGATCATGAGGCCATCCTAGAGGGCACGGTTCCGGCACTGCAAGCCAGGTACCCAGAAGTCCAAATCTCAACGGCTCAAAATGTGCAGGCTGCTGAGTGGCAAATTGCCCGCCAGTCTCCCGATTTGGTCATCGTCGATCTGAGTTTGCCAGAGACTGCCCACACCCTGGCGACGGCTGAAGTCGGTATCCGGCTGCTAGAACGGCTGATGCGCAGTGAGTTGGCCCCTAACATCATGGTACTTAGCACCAATGTAAAGCCTTTGATCCGGCTCAAACCAATCATCAATGCCTATGAAGGGGGCTTTGTAGCGATGGACAAATCTTTACCCATTCAAAATATGCTCAACTCTGTTGAAACAGCCTTACGGGGGTCTATCTATCTGCCACCTGAGGTGAGGGCGCGTCCCGAGTTTGATCGCAAGTGGCTGCAGGTGCTTAAGCTCAAATATCAGGAAGGGCTGTCTGACAAGGCCATTGCCAAAGCGATGGGGATTAGCGATCGCACCGTGCGCAACTACTGGGTTCGCATTCAAGATGCCCTAGACATTTACGATGACCCTAGCAAAGACCTGCGAATTCAAATTCAGATTGCGGCCCGTAAGGCTGGTTTGATTAACTAAATGAATGTGGCAGCAACTATGGAGACACACTAGAGCGCGACTGTGGCGAGAGCTCATTTTGCCAGGTACTTTGATGATCGGGCTAGTGTGTCTGCTACGACTGAGTGGGCTGTTGCAGACGCAGGAGTGGATGGCCCTAGACACCTTTTCTCGGCACTGTGCCCCCCGGGCACAGCCTGAGCGGTTAGCCATTATCAGTATTGACGAGGCTGACTATCAGGCGAACGGGGGGTTTCCGATTTCAGATCAGGTATTGGCCAACGCCCTTACCGCGCTGCAGCAGTACCAGCCCAGGGTGGTGGGGCTTGATATCTTTAGGAATCTGCCCACTGGTCGAGGGCAGGCCCAGCTGCGCCAGGTCATGCAGTCGATGCCCAATTTGGTGGCGGTCGAGGTCACCCTCAATCAGGAACCCACCCTGAATATTGCCCCACCTCCCTGGATGCCCCCTGAACAAGTTGGGTTTGCCGACCTGCTGGTCGATGAGGATGGGAAGCTGCGCCGTACGGTCTTGGCCGCCCGCGATTGGGAAGGCACGCTCAAGTATTCGCTGGCGGTGCAGCTGGTTAGAAGATATCTGGCCGTCGAGAATATTCCCTTTAGCCACGGAACTTTTAGCGACGGGGCTAGCCCAAATTCTTCGGGAACCGTCCGTTCCACCGATCCCATTCGGCTGGGGACGATGACCCTGCCCAGATTTCATCCCAACTCGGGCGGCTATGTGCGGGCTGACGCCAACGGCAATCAAATGTTGATACAGTTCTGCATGTCGCAAAAACCCTATGAAACCATGTCTCTAAGCGACTTGCTAGCAGGCAAGGTCGAGGCAGACCAGCTGCGCGATCGCATCGTCATTATTGGCACCATCGCAACCAGTGTCAAAGACAGCTTTATTACCTCTGCCGTGCGAGAAACGCTGTACTCTCAGCGAGTCTCAGGCCAATCTTCCCCCACCCAGCTGATCTATGGGGTCGAAGTGCATGCCCACGCAGTCAAGCAAATGCTCAGCTCTGTGCTCGATCGCCCCTGCGCGCTCAACACCTGGCCAGATCCAGGCGAATATCTGTGGATTATCGGCTGGGGCTTGCTGGGCATCACGATCAGCGTCGTGCTGCAATCGCCGTGGAAAAGCGTGGTTTGCCTTGCGATCGCAACCCTCTGTCTGATGGGCATCGGCTACGGGTTCCTCAATCTCAACCTCTGGATTCCAGTCGTACCCACAGCCTTGGCCCTCTGTGGGGCAGGCCTGGTGATCGCCTTTTTTGATCGAGATATGCGCTTTGAGCTAGCCCAGCGGCGAATTGCGGTTGAGCGCACCTACGAAGCCGTCCACAACGGCCCGCTGCAGCACCTGGCAGCCATTTTACGAAGTCTGGGTGAGCAAGAATTTTCGTCCGAAGAAATGCGGCAGCAGCTCCAGACCCTCAATACTGAACTGCGCAGGATCTTTGAGCACATGCGCCAAGACGCCACAGCCCGCAGCGATAGCCTTTATCTCGCTGATAACACCGTACTTGACCTGCGGCAGCCGCTTATAGATCTGCTCTACCAAGTTTACGAACACACCCTCAACCAGTCGCTGCCTGGGTTTAGCAGCGTTAAAACCTACATTCCACCCAACTTTGAATGTCTAGCTCAGAGTCGCTTTAGCCCAGAACAAAAGCGTGGCCTGTGTCTCTTTTTGCAAGAAGCCCTGCTCAATATTGGCAAACACGCGGTAGGCGCAACCCGGATTGACGTGATCTGCAGCGCTGATACCCACCACTATCGATTGCAAATCGTAGACAACGGCCACGGGTTTACCATCGCCCCTGTGCCCGTTGGCGAAGGCACCCGTCAGGCAGTGGCCCTAGCCCAACGCCTCAAGGGCCACTTTCAGCGTCGCCCCCACTCTCCTCGAGGCATTATCTGTGAGCTAATCTGGTGGCGGCCTCGGGGGCTGGGAACACGGACAGCTTAGCGACAGTTGCTGGACGGGGCAGGCAGGTGGGCGAGCCTCACCCGACCGTCTACCAGGCGATAGGCCCCCTGTGCTTCTGTAATTGTCCCAGAGATTGTCCCAGCGGTTATCCCAGCGATTGTCCCAGCAGTCGTCCCAGCGGTTATCCCAACAGGTGAGACATCCGCTCCCTGAGGGGATGAGCCCGATACCTCTGCCGGGGTAGGAATGTGATAGGTCTCAAACGTAGCCTGGGCCAAATCGTTGGGAGAAGGCACTAACCCCCCGCGTCCAGAGATAACAAATTGCCCGACCCCGCGTTCGCCAGCGGCTAGACAGCTATTCGCCACCAGCCGATCGGGGGTGAGTACCGCATCGGGGAGGGCGACTGGGTTGGCCTCGGCCTCTGGGGTCAGCCGCTCGATGCTGACTGTGCCATCGACCCCCAGGTTAGACCGGGTGTCGATCAGGCTATCGTCCGATATCAGGATCTGTTCTGACGTGAGCTGAATGTTGCCGCCGGGGCCTGCGATCGCCCGGGCCACAATCTCACTGCCCTGGTTGAGAAAAATTAGCCCGCCGTCAATGTCGATATTTCCACCGGTGGCCGTGCCGGTCGCGTCGGTGGTTATCTGCCCACCGTTGTTGAGCAGCAGCAGGTCACCCACTTGCAGATTGATGCTACCTCGATCGCCCGCCGCTGACTCTGCTAAAAGCGAGCCACCGTCAGTCAGTTGTACCAACCGCGCAGTTAAGTCCAAGTTACCGCTGGCCCCCCCGGTCAGGTCGCTGCTAACCGTCACGACCGCTCCCTCCGTTGCCGTAAACTCGTCTGTGACAATCCGCACGTTTCCGGCTGCGCCCGTCGAAAACGTTTGAGTAGAAATGCTGCTAGGGAACGATCTGACTCCCACCATCGCAGGCGACTGCCCGGTCAGGGTCACTTCGCGGGCCAGGATGTCTATATCCCCAGCATCCCCTGCGCCTTCGGTCGCGCTTTCGATAAACCCGCCGTTGCTCACAAATAGCCGGTTAGTCACAATGCGAATGTCTCCGCCGCTGCTAGCGGTCGGGGAAACCACCGATGCGCTAATCCCCGAAAAGAAGGTGGTGCCCTCAGGAGTCACCCCAAATCCTTCAATGTCTATCTCATCTGCCCGTACACGCAGATCGCCAGCGTCTCCTTGCCCTCGAGTCAGCGTGACAATTTGTGCCCCGCTAACGAGACTCAAGACAGCAGTATCAATCTCAATATTGCCAGCCTGCCCTGCCCCTGCTGTAGCCATCGCGGCCGAAATAATCGCTGTGTCTGCCAGTCGAAGCTGATCGGCATTAATGATCAGATTTCCCCCTACGGCCCCCTCAGATACATTTGACTCGACTGCGGTATATAGGCCGCTAGCGGCATCTCCTGAGAGGCTGTCAGCCCCCACTAGCTCAATGATATTGGCATTCACAATCAGATCGCCAGCGCGGCTCGGCCCAAAGCTACCAGCGGTCACCTGCGCCCCATCAGCCACCCGCAGCCGTCTAGTCTGAATGAGCAGATCGCCCCCGGCCCCTGTGGAAGTAAAGGCTCCAAAGTTGCCAATGAGCGTGGTGCTGTCGGTGCCTGGAACCGCCCCCACCGCTTCAATCTGATCGGCCCTAATAATCAGATCTCCGTTGTCAGCAGCGCCAAAGCCGCCCGCCGCGATACTCCCCCCATCAAAGGCCCGTAGCCGCCCAGCCTCAATCACAATGTCGCTGCCGCGAGCCGTGGCTGCAAGCCCCGTGTCGGCATAGATGCCGGTCGCAAAAGACATCTCAGGCGTCCCGCCCCCCACACTCAGGGTCTCAATGGCCCGAATGGTCAACGTTCCACCGGGGGTGGCTCCCAGCGTATCTGAGAGCACGCCCGAGCCATCGACGATCTCAATACGCCGCCCCTGTAGCTGTATATCCCCGCCGCCTGCCCCCGCCGTATCAACAGAAGCGGACTCAGTGAGTTGAATATCTGCAAATCGATTGTTGGCGGCATAGTCAAGGGCCAGTGCTGTCTCGTTAGATAGTCGCACCTCGCCCTCGCTAACGCTGCCTAGATCAACTCGCCCGCCGGGTGTGGTCAGATTCCCCCCACGCAGGCTTAGATTGTTGCCCACCAGAGCCAGGGTCTGATCAGGGCCCACTTGCAACCCGGCTGTGCGAAAGGTTCGGTTTACCTCAAAATCAGGTGGCAGTATCGCTAGGCCATGCCCATCCCCTAGCACGACGATCGCCCCCGACGCTGCTGTCATCTGTAAACCCAGGGGACGGCTGATGGTTAGCTGCGGTACAGCTGATGAGTCGCGGGCATCTAACTCAGTGCCGTCTGCAAACCGGAGTTGTTGTGCCGTTGTGCCCACAAAGCTTCCACCTATATCTAAGGACGCATTCGGCCCAAACACAATCCCGTTTGGGTTGATTAAAAACACAGTTGCGGTGCCGTTGGCGCGAAGCGCTCCGTCGATGTCAGAGACCCGGTTACCGGTGACCCGTGAGATAATGTTCTGAATCTCAAACGGCTGATCAAAGTAAGCAGAGCCCCCGGTTGGAATTGAGAATTGCTCAAAACTATGAAACAAATTGTCCCCAGCCCGATCGCCCGCTTCGATGACAAAATTTAAACTATCAGCGGTCGTCACATCGGTCGAAAGCGTGCTGTCAGCACTGACCTGGCAGACCCCAGGTAGCGGCCATCCGATTAAAGCGACCAGGGTGCATAGCCTGAACAAGCTGCTGAGCGAACATGTCTGCACGGAGATATCTCTGCACTGGGGCATGGCTACACTGGGGCATTTCTACACATCTCAGATTTCTCGCCAATGCTAGGACCAAATTGTCCAGTAAAGTGTCGTCTCTCTCGACATAAACTGACTTCGGCTCATATCAACCAGAGACAAACCTAACAGAAAGAGCCTAAATGAGTGCAATCAGAGATAACGTCTGGTGTAATACCAAAATAACTTGATTTAAATCAGGCTATTTTGGTACTGTCGCCTTGCCATAATACCTGAGCGAGTGCCTAAGCGACAGATTGATCCGACAGGATAATGTCGCCGTTAGTCCGGGTAATACGGCCCATTCTTTCTAGCTTAATTAACGCTCTAGAAAGGGTTTCAGGGGTGAAACCCACCTCTTCAGCAATTTCTTTTAAGGGTCGATCAATTTGGACAACGGCTCCGGTGTTGAGCGTGTGACTGGCGAGGGGGGCGATTCGGTGCAGATAGCGGAGCACTCGCTGATGAGAGACTTTAATATCTCTAAGTTCTATATTGGTTTCTAGAATCTGAATCTTTCGAGCTAAGCGGGTTACCAAGTATTGAGACAGGTCGGCGTGCTCGCGCAACGCTGTCATTATTGCCGTCTTAGGATAGGCCAATACTTGACTGGGCGCTTTTGCGATCGCAGCCCCCGTATAGCGTGTGGCAAACAGCGCTTCCTCACCAAGCAAGCAGCCCGGCCCGGCGGCTTGCAATCTTGCCAGTTTGTTATCAAAAATAGGACGAACTAACTGTAGCCTTCCTGAAATGACAATAAACATCGCCCGAGCCGGATCGCCGGGGCGAAAGAGTCGCTGGTTAGCCGCTAAATCATACTGAACCACCGTACTTCTCAGGGCACCAGGTAAACACTCTGGGGTTGACAAGTCCATAAATAAAAACCTCTATTGGTCTCGAATCACCTGATCTGCTAGAAAATCGCTCGAATTAGGGATAATCATCGCTGTTCTGAAACAACTGTCTATTTATAGGGTGAGAAACCATTAAAAGCGCTGAAGCTAAGATAAGAACGCTGAAACTGACCTAAGAAATGCCTGAGACAGCATTGTTGCTATGGCTTTACTGCGATGAACAGAACTCGGCAATACGCTGGCGGCTGAGCCCATGTTTTCCAATTTTGGAAAACACTCTGCCAGAAAAAGTAGGCAAAGTGGATGGGGAACCTTTATGCTTTATCCACTTTCTTAAAAACAGACCCGCCGATAGAAGAGGCCGCTTATGTCGGGGCTGAACCGCACTGCTAGTGAGTTTCAAAAGCTATGTTTGCCTGAACATAAGGGTTCTATGAGGGGTTGAAGACGGCTTCCCCTAGGGGCACTTTTGCAAAACTTTCCAGAGAAGCGTTTGGGAGAGAATCTATGTCAAAGTTGAAGCGCACCTCCCCAATCAAAATGCTTGGGGCTGCGATCAGGGCTTGGCTTGGCTTGCTGCCTGGCACTGCGTTGGGCATAGCACTGGGCTTTAGTCTGGGGCTGCTGCCCGCGCTCGCTAGTAACGTATCCCGAGATGACCCGCCCCCCAACACCCGAGGTCGCTCGGCTGGCTCTCGAGGGTGTGGCGCTTCCGCTGCAACAGACAGCCCTCGGTCAGAAGACACCCCTGCGCTCGTTTTATTAGCCCCCGAGGGGGTCGGCAAAACCAGCTCAGTTCAGCCCACGTTTGCCTGGTTTAGCCGAGATGCTAACCCCTCGGTCACCTTTCGCCTGTACGAACACGATGACGCTAGTCAGACCTACCGTTTGCTGACCGAGACACCTAGCACGGTCACCCAGGCTGGCATCTTGACCCTGTCACTCTCTGGTGAACCCATTGCACTGGAGCTTGGCCAGAGCTACCTTTGGCAGGTTGAGCTCGTATGCGATCGCAGCCGCCCCTCCGGCAATCTCTTTGCCGAAGCCGAATTTGAGGTCGTTGAGCCCACCTCAACCCTCACAGAGCGCCTCGCCACCGCCGCAAGTCACGCAGAGCAAGCCGCCCTCTACGCCGCCGCCGACCTCTGGTATGACGCGCTTCACATCACCCTCACCGTTGATGCGAGCAGCACAATGGCTCCCCTTCGTTCCGAACTTTTCAGCCGGGTCACCATTAACGAGACTGAGCAGGCTCAATTTGAAGAGAGTTCGGTTCACCAGATGGAATAATACCAAATCCGAATGGTCAAAACTTAGAGCTCAAAACTCAAAACTCAATTCAAAACTCAACACTCTATCAAAATCACCCACTACCCGCTTACCCTCTACCCATTACCCTCTACCCACTACCCATTACCCTCTACCCACTACCCATTACCCACTCCCAATCAACACCAGCGCAGCCCAGTAGCCCGGATGCTGATACCCCCCCTCATGAGTGGCCAACCATTCTTTCTGTGTGGTCTGCAAGGCCGTGCTGCGGCTCATCCCCGCTTGAAGATTTTCATAAAAGCGAGTGATTAGCTCAGCCGTAGCCAGATCTTCTACCTGCCACAGCGACGCCACGGCGCTCTCGACTCCAGCTTGAACGGCTACCCCAGCAATCCCTAAGGCGTCTCGTTCACTCCCGGCTGCGGTCTCACAGGCGGTCAAGGTCAACAGCTGTAAGGGGGGGCGCTCTGGCTCAAGCTGTCGAATCAAACGATAGAGTTCGTTAATTGTCAGGGGGCGATTGTAGCTGTCAGCGGCCGTTGTCACCTTCTCCCCCGTGACTAAAAATGTCTCGTTTGAGTCATAGCCAAACTGGGCATGGGTGGCCAGGTGTAATACGGTGACTGGCCGCTCGGCCAGCCCCTCCCGCAGCCGCTGTTGGGTAAAGGCTTCGTCCAAAACCCCGACGCTGCCCGGAATGACGGCCTCAATTTGGCGGATCTCTGCGCCCACGGCAGCCAGGGCCGTAAACCGCTCAGTAGGAGCCACCCGCGCGGGTGTCGTTAGCCAAAAGGATAAGACCTGCAGCGACTGGGGGGGCAGCGCGGGGGCGGTGGCAGCTGCAAAACTGGGGCTGTTGCTAATGGCGTAGGTTTGCAATAAAAACACCTCACCATCGTGCAGCGCCGCCATCGGCACGCTGCGCAAAATCCCGTCGTGGTTGAACACTAAAGTCTCGATGCGATGGGTGGTCAGCTCTGCCTCAAAAGGACGAATCAGCCAGTCATAAAGCTGCTGAGATCGCATCAAAAATGAATTTGTCCGGTCAGATCGCTGCTCTAGCCGGTAGCGAAAGTCGTTGACCTGGGCCACCAGCTCGGGTTTAGAAATCGAGACTTCATGGACAATGGCTTGGGGCTGACCCGTGGCGGTGGGTAGCGCCAAAATGACCACCAGTCTGTCATCAAAAATCAAGCTGCTCAGAGCTGCTGTGGTGGTCTCTAGCTGCTGAGGCACGTTGGCCAGCAGTGACAGATCACATTCACTGCCCAGGTAGTTACGCAGCTCGGCCAGCCTGAGGCCATCCAAAGTTGACAGCGCCGCCAGGAGCGTCTGCGGCCCGGCCTGCTGGCCTGTCTGAGCAGCGCGGTCGAGCTGTAGCTCGGTTAGCTGACGGTAAATCACCTCCACCGCATCGCGAAAGTCGAGCCGCAGGTCGCGATTAGCGATCGCAATATCCCCCTGGATGCCCTCGAGGGTATCCACCGCCCGCTGGTACACCGCCGTCGCTTCCACGGGCTTACCCTGGGCCTTGAGAATGCGCCCTGCCTGCCATTCCCAGAGATATCGGCTTTCTGGCTGGGTGGCTATCAGCTGCGCCTGCTCGGTCAGCTGTAGCGCCCCGTCATAGTCCTCGGCACATTCGTAGAGATGGCCCAGCCAGCCGATCGCAAAGGCCTCTGCCACCGGATCTTGAATCTGCCGAGACACCGCTACCGCCTGCTGAAGCAGCGCCCCCGTAGCGGCCTCAAGCGGCACACACTGGGTAAATCCTGGGGAGGTAAAATTTGAGGCGAGAGAACCTGGAGGGGGCACTTCTGCTGGGGCACCTTCTCCAGCCGTGACCGGGGAGCGCCTGACCTGACCCACCAAATTGGCCAGTCGAATAGCGCTGTAGGCTTTCTCACGGGTGTCAGGCAGAGCGTTTAACTGTTGCTGAGCCTCGTTGAGCAGGGTGGCCACTGGCCCAGAGGCCTGACCGGTCTGACGATAGATCGGCAAGATCAGGTTGAGCTGCGCCCTCAGCCCGTTGACGGTATCTCCCTGGGTCTGAGCCAGCTCAAGACTCTGGGTAAACTGGTCGATGGCCATTTGGTTGTAGTCCTGGGCCGTTTGTTCAAACCGGGTGGCATCGTCTAAGTCTTTTGCCTGACGGGCAAACTGCGCATAGCGAGTATTGCGCTGACTGAGGCTGGTGTAGACATTGCCCAGGGTATTGGCGGCAGCAAGGCTATAGGCGGGCTGATGCAGCGCGTTGGATATCTCTAAGCTGCGCTCCAGGGTCTCCAGCGCCGCTTCGTATTCTCCTTGTAGGGAGTAGGTTTGACCCAATACCCCCAGTGCCGCCGCTTCGCCCAGCCGGTCTTGCTGTTGCCGTGCCAGCGCCAGCGCACCGTCACCGTCGCAGGATAGAGGGGCTGTTTTTCCACAGAGGAGTGCGATCGCATTTTGGGGCTGCCCCAGATCGCCATAGAGCTGGGCCTGCTCAGTCAAGATTTGCCCCAGCTGCCGCCAGTCTTCTACTTGGCGATAGTAATCAACCAGCTCGTCTAAAGACGCCATCGCCTCACTTACCTGCCCCAGCTGCCGCTGGGCACGCGCCAAATACTTCCACACGTCTATGGGCTGCTCTGCAGACGGGGGGTCAGCAACTAAACTTTGCTGCCACACCTCAACGGCTCCTAGTAAGTCACCGCGATGGTAGCGCTCTACCCCCTGCTGCAACAGCGGGGGCGTCTGTGCCCAGCTAGCCTGGGTCAGGCTGACGCCTAAACACAGGCCCAGGCTCAGCAAAAAACAACAGACAAATCGACGAAGGATAAACCGACGAAGGATAAATCGACGACAGATAAGCCAAGAATGTTGTTGACTGCGCCATTGACTGCGCCATTGATTGCGCCATTGATTGAGCCATTGACTGCCCCATTGTCGCAAAATAGAGAAGATTAACACAGCTATAAAACGTCAGCGATATAGAACAATAGGGGCCCGTGAAAATATGGCTCGCGAGAATATAGATCGTCAGAATGTAGATCGCAAGAATATGGCTCGTGAAGATATAGATCGTCAGTCATACAGTCAAGCCTGGATAGGAGCGTCACGCCGCTTAGCAAAGACTTTAGGGTTTCCACTTTCGGCAAGATATCTTCCCATCAAACTCGTGACGCACGACAGGTTTAGTTCCATCATAGTCATATTCAAAGGCATCTTTTTAACCTAACTATTTAAGCGCCAGGGCATAGCAGAGATTGTTTAAGTTAAATTAACTTTCTAAAACTCATCTTCACCTCTGTTTATGCCCCTATCAAAGTGTTTCAAGGAAGGAACTATGTCTCAGACGTCCATGCCCCAGACAGCTATCCCCCAGACTCGCAGCAAGCCGTCCAAACGCTATCGCGGCTATGTTTTGACCCATCAAGGCGTAGACAAGCTCCGATGCCAGCTGATGAAACTCGAGGCCAAGACCTGCATTCGGCAAAATGCTCGCACCATCGCTGAGCGAGTTCAGCTCACTGACATACAGGGCATTCACCCCATGACGGTTCGGAGAATCTTGCAACAGCATCAGGGGGTCGATAAGGCCTCAATAGAACGGGTTTTTCGAGCCCTTGAGCTACTGCTCGATATGGGCGACTACGCCCATGCCAGCTTATATACAAAGTCTCCCAAGGCTGTGTGCCAAGGCTGAGAGAGTCTTTTGCTGTCGATTGAATAATACAGCCCGCTGTTAGGGCGGGTGCTTTAATTGGCTACGCTTTTCTTGAATGCCCCTCGGGCTCTAGGCTACGCTAGCGCCTTTCACCCTTCTTCGCCCCTCGCACAGGCGTTGCCTGCAACGCCCCTACCTTTCCCCTTTCCCCTTTCCCCTTTCCCCTTTCCCCTTTCCCCCTGCGCCACCGGGAAGCCTATATTCGGGCACTCCCCTCACCTAGCCAAAAGTTAGGGTCTGATTTCTATCAAATGACTAGACAATCGGTTGTCCAAAAGTCAGCTAGAAAGACTAACCGGCTCACAGTTTCTGGGTCGCCATGATTTCTCTACCATAGGAGAAACTCTGGGAAGACTGTCATGGGGAAGACTGTCATGTTGACCAAGCAAATCAGTTGGCGACAGTTAGTGGCCGAAAGAGGCGGCGGCTCATCAGCGGTCGCCACCCGATCGCCCATTTTTTTAGTGGTCGATGACCACGACGCCGTTTTGCAATGTCTGCTGCCAATTTTGCGATCGACTTACCCAGAGGCGTGTCTGCTGGCTGCTCAAGATTGTCAAACCGCCCGACAACAGATAGAGCGTTACCGACCAGATCTGATCATCTTAGATTTAGAGTTACCAGAAGTTTTAGGAAAAACACCTGGCTGCAAAGCCGGGCTTGATCTGCTAAAAACGGTCATGCAGATAGAGCCCGCCTCCAACATCCTGGTCATGGGGGCCAGCGTCAGCCCGCTGGTACGCCTCAGATCAGAGATTTATCGCTATCCGGCGGGGTTTACCGCAGCCGACAAGACACAGCCTGTGCCCACCGTCTTAAAGCTGCTTGATTTGGCCCTGCGCAAGTCGATATATTTGCCGCCAGAGGTACGATCGCGCCCCGAACTAAAGCCCCAATGGCTCACTTTACTGACGCTCAAGTTTCAGGCGGGGCTGTCTGACAAAGCCATCGCCTCGGCGATGGACGTCAGCACCCGTACTCTCCGCAGCTACTGGCTCTGCATTCAAGACACGCTTGGCATCTACGATGACCCCAACAAAGATTTGAGGGTGCAAATTGAGCTAGCGGCCCGTCAGGCAGGGCTGATTGACTAAGCACCCGCCGCCTATATAGCCACGCCTAGCTACTTCCCTGTAACATTTTTAACACGATTGCCTCCAAATCTTCGGTGCCCTGGTGTCGAATACCGATAAAAAAGGTAGGGGCCTGCTCAACCCCATATCCGTAGGCACTCTCAATATCTGCCTGGATACGCGCCTCGTGCACGTGGGTAGAGAGATCTTGCAGCACTTGCTCTACATTTAACCCCAGCTGATGAGCGTAATTAATCAAGTCGCCATCGGTCATGGCCTCTTGCTGCTCAAAAAGCAAATCGTGCATTTCCCAAAATTTGCCCTGGGCGGCCGCCGCCTCAGCAGTCTCTGCTGCTTTTTTAGACTGAGGATATTGCAAAGGCTGGGGAAAATGACGAAACACAAAACAAAAGCGATCGCCTAACCGAGAGTGCAAAGACTTGATGGTCGCATACGCTTTTCCAGACTGGGGACATTGGAAATCAGCATACTCTATTACAACGTAGGAGGCAGTGGGCGCGCCGCGAATATGATCTACCGGTCGCAGCGGTGGCGTTAGCTGCCCCTTGAGGTTGTCATCACTCATCAAAGTCCCATTTGTAATATCTCATCAAGCTAATGTCTCATCAAGCGCCTTAAACCCTCAAATCGTATAGAACTTAGCGACTAAATCAACCTGGCCTAAGGTCAGACCTCAGTCTTGACCTCTGACTGGCAATAAAACCGGTCAAAGGTTACATTTGTATCCCTAACTTTTAGCCAGGTATTGAAGACTGACTTGTGTAGGCCGTGTCCATTTTTGTAAGATCATCGGTAGGATCAGTTCAAATAGCCCCCATCAGGTCGCAAATATGACCCACTCCTCTCCCTCGACCCTGCCTGCCTGTGGTGCGGTAGATTCCCGGCAGGCTGAGCTGCTCAGCGGGGTGGCAGAGGCAGCCCGACGTTTGCTTTCAATCACAGACATCGATACGGCGGTCATGGGGGCCTTAGAAGCGATCGCAACGGCCGCCCGTGCCGACCGGATCTTTATCTATCAAAACCACATCGATCCGCAGACCCAAAGCGCCTTCACGACCTGCCCCTATGCATGGGCAATACCGGGCATTGGCCGGTATCGAGAAATCCCCGCCCAGTTTCCGAGGCGAAATGGCAATCTCAACGGCTTTAGCGACTGGGTTGCTGAGCTCAAAGCAGGGCGACCCGTGCAAAAACTGACCCGAGAGATCTCGGCTGTCGCCGTCGTTAAATCTGCCCGAGAACAGGTCCTGTCAATCCTCACGCTCCCTATTTTTATGCAGGGGCACTACTGGGGGACTCTGGGCCTAGATGACTGCACCACGGAGAGAATTTGGAGCGCTGAAGAAATTGCCGGTTTAGAGACCGCAACCGCGTGTCTGGGCAGTGCCCTTGAGCGTTCAAAAACGTTGGCGTCTTTGGTAGCCACACCCAAGCTCAAAACCTATAACCAGCAGCTCCGACAGCGAGACAGTCTCCTCAATAGCGTCAACGCAGCTGCCCAGTGTCTGTTGGCCAACGACGATCTGTCAGTGGCCCTCCCATCAATGCTACAAATCTTGGGCGAGGGCACCGAACAATGTCGGGCTTATATTTTGAAAAACTCGCAGGACGAGAAAACGGGCGAGCTGATATTCAATCTCATCTTGGAATGGGATGCCCCTGGGATTTTAACCAAACGGGAAGCGGGTGGCCGTTTCCCGGTGCCAGTTAGTGCGTTTCCGACCCGTCTCAGCGAGCCGCTGAGAGCGGGTCAAGCCACTCAATTTTTAGCCCGCGAACTCGATGGCATCACCCACCGAGAGGCGGGCAAGGCGCTTTCTTTAGTGGGGGTGCCGATTACGGTGAATAGTCAATGGTGGGGCGTGCTGGGGCTTGATGATTGTATCTTCGAACGGGTTTGGAGCCCTGCAGAAATTGCCGTCTTAGAAACGGCGGCGTCTTGCATTGGCAGCGCCATTGAGCGCGATCGGACTCGCCAGGCCCGTGAGCTTGCCGAGCGAGAGGCGATTATGGCCCGTGAGCGCGCGGCTCGGGCCAGCGAGCTAGAAGCGGCCAACCAAATTCTCTCGGTTCGAGAACGCTGGCTAGAGGCCACCGCCTCAGCCGCTAACCAGCTCCTGTCGGCGACCCACGTCGATACCAGCGTCAACGCGGCCCTCAAAACTATTGGCGAAAGCCTGGACAGCGATCGCATTGGCGTCATGCGCCACGTTCCCGAAGAAACCGGGCTGGGTCGCTTTTGTCTCCTTTACGAATGGAACTCCGGCCATGCCATACCCCAAATGGCGGATCCGCAGTTTAACCAAATGCCTGCCAGCGATTTTGAAGATTGGTCCAAGCAGCTGATGGCAGGTAGCTGGGTGGGTGGCCTCATCGCCAAACAAGAGGAGCCCTTCCGCAGCAATATGCAGAAACTCAATACCCTGTCTGCCTATGCCGTGCCCATTTTTGTAGAGGCGACATTTTGGGGGCTAATGTTTATGGACTACTGCCAAGACCCCAGACGGCTAACCCCAGCAGAACTCTCTGTGTTTAGAACCGCCGCCACCTGCGTCGGCAGTGCTATTCACCAAGAGCTGATGCGCTCCGATCGCGAACAGGCCGAACGCAGCGCCCTGCTCGGACAGGAGCGTAACCGCCTGGCCCGCGAAATCCACGATACCCTGGCCCAGTCTTTTACGGGGATTTCGCTCCAGCTAGAGGCGGCGAAGGGGGTGCTCAACCACAAACCGGACGAAGCCGAACTTTACATAAACCATGCGGGTGACCTGGCCCGTCGAGGTCTGTCTGAAGCCCGGCGGTCAGTCCGGGCGCTGCGCTCCCAGGCATTAGAAAACGAGACCCTTCCCAATGCGCTACAAACCGCCGTCAAAGAAATGACCCAGGGCAGCTCAATGCAGGCCGAATTTTTATTGACCGGCAGCGCCTACGCCCTATCCGAAGATTTGCGAACCAATCTGCTAAGGATCAGCCAAGAGGCGATCACCAACGCCCTGCGCCATGCCGAAGCGAAAAATCTCAGGCTTACCCTGCAATTTTCTCCAGAGCAGGTGCGACTCTACATCATCGACGATGGCAAAGGCTGTCAGATTAGCGCCATCACCGAAGTCGAGGGCTTTGGTCTACTCGGCATGCGCGAACGCGCCCTGCGATTTGGAGGGCAGTTCTATTTTACCAGCACTCCTGGGAAAGGTACTGTAATAGACATTATGATTCCCCATACCCAATGACCCTAGATGCCCCGATTAAGGTACTCGTCGTCGAAGACCACAACGTCGTTCGACAGGGTATCGTGGCGATCCTCAATCAGCAGGTCGATATTTCAGTCATTGCCGAGGCCAAAACGGGTCAAGAGGCCGTTACCCAATATCAGACCCACCAGCCTGACATTACCCTGATGGATTTGCGCATGCCGCAGATGGAGGGCGTCGAGGCAATCATCCAAATTCGCAAAGCGTCGCCAGATGCTCATATCATCATTCTGACCACCTACGATACCGATGAAGATATCTATCGGGGGCTGCAGGCCGGGGCCCGGGGCTACCTGCTCAAAGACACCACCGCCGAAGATTTGGCCACAGCGGTACGGCAGGTCCACCAGGGGCAGCGATACATACCTATGAATGTGGGTCTCCGACTGACCGAGCGCATCCAAGAGTCAGACCTGACCGAGCGCGAGCTAGATGTGATCAGATTGTTGACCCAGGGCAAGAGTAACCAGGAAATTGCCAAGAGCCTGTCGATTTCAGAAGGCACCGTCAAGTTTCACATCAACAATATTTTGAGCAAGCTGGGGGTGAGCGATCGCACCCAGGCTGTGGTCACTGCCTTAAAACGCGGCATCACCCGCCTCGACTAGCGTAGCGCCAAGCATAAATTCATGGGGTTGGGGTAACAGTTTGTTGCCGCCTTTTCGAATCGGTTCTTGATCAAAATCAATTGATCGCCAAACTCTCCATATTCTAATTTTTGACTAATGAATCCGAACAGATGGCGACAAAGATGAGAGTGTCGACAGCGACATTTACTCCATCCAAAGGACATTTACCCATGAGTGAAAGATTTTTAAGCGACACATCACTGCTGCCAGAAGCCGCTTTGCTGCCAGGGAGCACAGCCCCCCTGTTTGCCAGTTTCTTTGAAGGAGCGGACTTTTGCTCAAGCCCAGAATCAGGCAGCGGGCTCTATGCCGCTGGGGTTGAAGGCACGACCAACATTCTCATCTTTGGCGATGCGGCTGGCGGCAACGACGTTGCCGTCGGCGGCGATGAAGTGGACATCATCATGGCCAATGAGGGTGACGACAATATCATGGGGGCTGAGGGCACCGAATCACCGGCAAAGCTTAGATTTTTCCAAAATTGGAAAGCCGGTTGCCTCCAGATCCAGTGAATTTATTTGACCAATGCGACAAGATAGCAGCGTTCGCTAATGCCAGGAGGGATGCTGTGAAAAATGCCATCCAAACGCCTCAACGCTACCGAGGGCACTTGCTTACCCTCTCTGGCCAGCAAAAGCTTCTGGCCCAGCTCGAGCAGCTCGAAAGACAAACAGCGATTCGCCAGAGCCCTACCCGCATTGCAGAGCAGGTGCAGCTGACCCATCCAGAAGGCATCCACGCTGCCACCGTTCGTAAAATCTTGCGAGGCACCGCTGGCGTTGACAAGCGCTCTATCAAACGTACATTTGAGTCACTGGGGCTTACCCTGGGGCCAGATGATTCGGTTCACGCCAGCCTCTACCAATCCAATCTAGAGACAAAAGCAGCGCGCGCAGACAAATCAGCTGTGCTCAAAAAGCAGATGGCTCTCAAAAAGCCCCGATCCGAAAAGCCGCTCTCTGAAAAGTCATTCTCCTTCGATAGATCTCAGCCGCCTTCACCAGCATCATCTAAGCCAGTGCTGAGAGATTGGGGCAGTGCGGTGGATGTCCCCAAGTTTTGTAGTCGCCAGTCTGAAGTCGAGCAGTTGGCCACTCGGCTGGTTGACACCCCCTCTCGACTGGTTACCCTACTCGGGATGGCCGGAGTGGGCAAAACGACTTTAGCAATTAAGCTAGCCCAGGCTGTCGAAAGCCAGTTTGACGCTGTAATCTGGCGGTCGCTACGCTACGCCCCCAGCCTGAAGGAGCTGCTGCAAGACAGCTTACAATCTCTCATTCAGCCCCCGCCTCAGACAGCTGAGCTACCTGAGAGTCTCAGTCAGCTGATGACCTTGCTGCTCAACCAGCTTAAGCAGCGCAGATGCTTGCTGGTCTTAGATCAGGTTGAGGCACTCTTGCAAGCAAATCAGCTGGCTGGCACCTACCAGACCGCCCATGAGCCCTACAAAGCGTTTTTTAAGGCGCTGCTCGAAGTGCCCCACCAAAGCTGTGTAGTTCTGACCAGCCGAGAATGCCCGCAGGCGCTACACCGTTTCGAACAGCCCCAACTCATTGTTCATCATCTAAAGGGGTTGGCGGCTGAGACCAGCCAGCCCTGCCTCGACCGCGGCGGCTACTTTACCCACCGCTCAGCCGACTGGCAGGCGCTGAGCGACTACTATGACGGCAACCCAGCGGTGTTACAGATGGCAGTGGCCCAAATTGGCGATTTTTTTGATGGGAATGTTTCTGATAGCCTACGCATGCTACGCGCGGGTGAGTTTTTGCTCAGATCTTTTCAAGATGCGATCGCACATCAGCTCAGCCGCCTTACCCCCGAAGAACACCTGGTCTTAGCGACTTTGGCCAGTCTGGCCCAGGAGATTGCCGGTGCAGCCTCCCTGACCCAGCTCAAAAAAGCGATTTCTGATCCTGAGATCCAGCGACAGCTGCTGGCGCTGCTCGACTCTTTGGTCGCCCGCTGTTTGGTGAGTACCCAAAAGACCTCATTCCACAATCCCGGCTTTAAGCCCCATCCCATCATCGTCCGGTATCTCAAAGCCCAGCGCCCAGCGAGCGCCAAGAGCGTTGTCTACCTGAAGGCGGCTTAGCACATGCCGCCCCGCCTGCTAGATCATATTTCGCAAGGAGGAGGCCGTTTGGTTCAGCTGTTCGGTTCCATTGCGGGTTTGGCTGAGCCCGGTGGCTGATTCTTTCGCACCTCGATCGATGCTGGCCATGGCCGTCACCACCTGCTGAATCGCATTAAGCTGCTGCTTTTGGGTGAGGGCAACCTGCTGGTTATTGAGCACCACTTCGTCAATGCCCTGTTTGATATCGACAAAGGCCTCTTCAGTGCGCTTAACCGTGCTAACGCTAGCTTTAACCGTTTTGGTACCTTCCTCACTGACCATCACAGTTTGATTGATCGCTTTTTGAATCTCTGCCACCAAAAGACCAATTTTTTCAGCCGACTGCTGACTCTGATCGGATAGCTTGCGAATTTCGTTGGCAACCACGGCAAACCCTTTGCCATACTCACCGGCTCGCACCGCCTCAACCGAAGAATTGAGCGCCAGCATGTTGGTCTGGTTAGCAAAGTCGCTGACCAGCTGAGAAATGCCGCCAATCTGCCCGGCCTGACTGCTTAGGGTAATAATTTGCTGTGCGATCGCATCTGACTTTTGCTCTAGCAAAGACATCCCGGCCAGAGTCTCATCAACGGCCTGCGCCCCCACCTCAGCACTCTCTAGCGCCACTTTAGCGGCCTGCACCGCCGCCGTCGCCTGCTCCGCCGACTGGCGTGAAGAGCTCTCCAATTCTTCCATGGTGGTCGTGGTTTCGGTGACGGAGGTTGCTTGCAAATTGGCAATCCGCTCTTGCTGCGTCACGGTCGCAAAAATCTGCTGGCTAGAGGTCGAAATCCCGTTGATCAACCGCTCAACCAGTTTAATCAGCTGACGCCCCCGCAGCACCCCAACCGGCAGCGCCACCGCCACCGCCAGCAGCATCACCAGCGCCGCCACAATTCTAAAGGAGTTGGCCGGGCCATACACGATGTTTTTGGGCAAAGACTCAACCACATAAAAATGCTCTCCCCTTTGATTGGAGTTGGGGTCAACCTTGCTATAGGCCAGCAGGTTAGCCCCTGACTCGACGACGCCTTGTTCACCTGACAGCAGAGTTGTCACCGCGCTTTCAGAGTAATCATTTTGCAGCGTTTCCTCGTGGCCCAGATCGAAGCCCCACTCTTTAGTCTCGTCTGGATGTGCCAGGTAGTAGCCCTCAGCATTGACCAGCAAAACCTCAGCGTTATAAGATTCAGCACTTTCAGCTCCACTGTCTCGGGTGGCTAGGTCGATAAACTTGTCAGCAAATACGTTGCTCACCACGATGCCCTTGCGGTTACCCGCTTCGTCAAAAACAGCAATTGTGTAGCGAATTTCTTCTTCGTAGGGCTCAATGACCCGACCTTTTTCCTGCTGCAGGTTGACTCTCGAAACACTGAGTGCGCCTGGCCCAAGCCTAATGCCCTCGGTAAAGTAAGGCCGATCAGACTTGTCTTGTAGCGCTGCCCCTGCCACAATATTGATCTGAGTGCGGTCATCATTAGACCGCTCAACCCGGACAATCTCTTGCCCTGTCTCATCAATATACCGAAACTTCTGATACTGGGGCTTAGCCCCTAGCAGCGCTACAATATTGTCAGCTAGCTGAGCTTTCCACTCATCAGCCGTAGTTCCGTCTTCATCAATGCCATCGTTGTTGTTAGCGCGAATAATTCCTCGTACACCCGGTGACTGGCTAAAATAGCGCAAATCTTCTTCGGCACTCCCCAAAAAAGCCTGGATAGTCTCAGCCCGATCAGCGGTCTCTTGCTCTAAATTTTCAATAGAGGACCTAGAGGCCACTCTCGTAAATGACGTAGTCCCATAGAGCCCCACGATCGCCACCGGAATTGCCGTACTCAACAACAGCAGCAGCAACAGCTGCCGCTGAATTTTGAAGGGTTTTGACTGGTCAAACGCTCTCGCTAGCATAGAAGAAGCCTCTCAACTAAATGCAAATAAATACGAAATAAATCAATAGCTAACAAAATCAATAGATTGGGGTGACTTTTATCTACAGCAGATATCTACAGCAGATATCTACAGCAATGTCAGTGCACCTAACAGAGCGTGACAGATATAACAGGCATGACCTGCAAACACTCTGCAAGACTTTAGACCTGCACCTGACCCAAAAACCTCTAAACGCTGCCCGGTCCTGAAAGTAGCAGGGCTCGCTGACTCTTAACTGGATACAGCGTATTTCAACGTTGTCAGCCTGGTGCAGACTCTGGAGTAACTCAGTCAAAAAAACAGAGCGTCAAAAAACAGAGCGTCAAAAAGCGAAGCGTTGAAAAGCAAAGCGTTAAAAAATAAAGCATAGCAAGCAGGGGGCACGCTTACATGGCTATTCTAGTTATTTTTCAACAGGT
>JBCBZL010000192.1:0-9562 GCA_039815385.1 Cyanobacteria bacterium P01_A01_bin.114 | reverse complement strand
TTCTCAGATAGGCAGATGGGGGGAGCTTTGGGCGTTGGCATTGACTGAAAACGAATCTTTGACAGATGTACTTTCCCAGCCTACGACAGCCATGCCCCACACATTCTAAACTGATGGATTATCTTAAAATTCTAGGACTAGCCATCCAAGCATAGCGGTAAAGTCGGCTTGTCTCCTCTGCCCTGAGAGCGAGTATGGTGTCAGCCTTGGTTTCTCATCTATCTCAAATTCAACCCATTTTGCCGACCGTCGATGCTGACATCTAAGGCCGGTGCGCCAGCCAGCTCAAAGGTTGCAGACGCCAGCGCCACTTTCCCCTCAGTGTTTTCAATATCATCGAGAATGCGCTGGAACAACAGATGCTTTTTGACCCGCCGCTGTTTATAGTCCACCACGTATCGAACGGTGTACTCCATCCAATTGTCATTGGCAATTAGGGTGACTGCGGGCTCAACCTGCGCATTCTCAATCAGATACTTATCGACCATTTTTTCCCAGGTTCGCTCTGCATGTCGAGTGTATTCTCCCATGATGTCTTGCACCGCCTGTTTCAGAATGGCTTCGGTGAGGGTGCGATCGCAGCCATACTTAACCGGGATTATAATTTCGTCCCATAAAAACGGAAAATCTGCCTTGTAGTTAAAAACAGGTTCTTTAAACACAAAGCTATTGGCGATGCGCACAATGCGACCGTTGTACAGATCTGCTTTGACCCAGTTACCGCACTCCATCAAGGTTGTCCGCAGTAAGCTAATGTCAATCACGTCTCCGGTAATGCCCCCTAGCTGCACGCGATCGCCGGGTTTATAAAACTGCCCAATCGAAATCGCCACCCAACCGGCAAAGCTGGCAATCACTTCTTGCAGAGCAAACGCAACCCCAGCCCCGGCAACCCCAAACACAATCGACAGCTGACCCAGACTTTCGCTAAAAACAGACGCTGTAAAGATCAGCATCAAAATATAGCTGACGAAGGCTAACGTTTTGCGCACCCGGTAGCGGGTGTCTGTATTGCGGATATAGTTGGGCAACGAGGCCCGAATGATTCGAAAAATAAGGCCAATGACGAAGAGGCCGACCAAAACCTCTACCAATTTAATTGCAAACGGTTGATTGGCAAACGTCTGGAGATATTGAAGAAAATCGGACATACTAAGAGCAGTAGAGTAACTGGCGTCAAACCTCATTTAGATGAGACCCAAGATAATCGATCTCAAAACAATGAGTTCTAAATAGGCTTAAGCCATATTGATAGCAAGATTTATAGCAGTCATCAGGGCTTGTTTTTCTATCCTTAGAAAAATTTACGCCCTGTAATGGCCAGTCAACCTGCTAACCTGATTACAGGAGCTCTCCCTGCGAAAAGCGAGCGGGTCTAGAAACCAGGGGTTAGAGACAAACTATGACAACAAACCCTTTAGAAACGCTTTCCACCCAACCTGCCATCTCTAAGCGCTCCCTCCGGTTAGAAACGGGGCTCACACTTCACTACAGACACGATCAGCCCGGTGAGCTAGCGGCTCCTGAGGGGCTCAGCCATCATCTGCTGACTTTTTTTCTGACGGCCAACAGTCGGCAGGTTACCCGCATTGACGCCCACGGAGAACATGATGGACAGATGTCGCAGGGAGAGTTTTATCTCTTTCCGGCTGATAGGTCTGGGCATACTCACTGGCATTCAGTCGATAAAACCTTTCATATCATGATCGAGCCTGGGCGACTTCGCAGAGTCGCCCAGGAAACTGGCTGGATGAATTCAGACCGGGTTGAGCTGCGACCGATTTTGAAAGGGCGCGATCGCAACATTGAGCACCTGACCCAGCTGCTGCTGTTAGAGGTCAACAACCGCGAGTTTGCTCAAAAGCTCTATATAGACTCCCTCAGTTCGGCTTTGTGCATTCACCTACTGCGCCAATACTGCACGGTAAAAGTGCCTTCTCAAAAAGGTGCAGATGGCTTACCCCGAGCCCAGCTAAATCAAATTCTTGACTACATTCGTGCGCACTTGCACAGCGACCTGAGGCTGGTCACCCTGGCAGACCAGATTGGCATCAGTCGCTACTACTTTGCCAGTCTGTTTAAGCAGTCGATGCAGATAACGCCCCACCAGTATGTCAATCAGCAGCGCGTAGAAAAAGCCAAGCAGCTGCTCAGGGCCAAGCAGCTTTCCCTGGCTGAGATCGCTCTAGACTGCGGGTTTTCTAGCCAGAGCCACCTCACAAAGGTATTTCGTCAGTATACGGCAACAACTCCAAAAGCTTATCAGACAGAGATTTACTGAAAGAATTGACAAAAAATAGCACCTTTGTGAAAGAGCAGGCCGCTCAACAACAGATACAGTAGGGCTACAAAATCCAGTTTGAACACCTGCGTTTTTCTCGTGGGTGAGGTTTTCCTGTTGGAGAAGGCAGTCCTATGCAATTTATCAATCCGCCGGGTCTCAACGACCCCAGCGTCTATGGCTTTACCCAAATAGTGGTCGTTCCAGCGGGGGCGACCCTGGCTTATATCGCCGGGCAAGGGGGCGGCCACGCTGACGGCAGCGGCTACTCAGATAGCTTTGCTGACCAGCTAGAGCAGGCGTTTGCAAACCTGCGGGCCGCGCTGGCCGCTGTGGGCGCGACCCCTGAAAATGTTGTCAAAATCACCGTCTTGTCAGTAGATCACACCGATGAGAAACTGCGCCTGATCTCCGCTGCCCGGAACGCTTTTTGGCCTGACCAGAAGCCAGCTAGCACGCTTATTCCAGTGCCAAGGCTGGCCTCAGCTGGCATGCTGTTTGAGATCGACGCCGTTGCCGTGGTTCCTGAATAAACGCTTCAACAAACTATGAAAACGGCAACAGCTCGCCTAACTGACATTTTGCTGACGGCCCTGGCCCCGATCTCCTGGGGCACCACCTATGCCGTCGCGACTGAATTTTTACCCGCCGGGCATCCGCTGCTGGTGGCTTCGATGCGATCGCTGCCCATCGGTCTTTTGCTGACAATCGGTTTGAGAAAGCTGCCCAGCGGCATTTGGTGGGGGCGCATTTTAATCTTGGGGGCTTTGAATATCGGGGTCTTTCAAGCCCTGCTATTTGTGGCTGCCTACCGACTGCCGGGGGGTGTCGCAGCGACGGCGGGGGCGATCCAGCCCCTGTTGGTGGTGTTTTTTGCCTGGCTAATTCTTCATCAAAGCCCCTCAAAGCAGTCGATTGTGGCGGCGATTGCGGGCTTTATTGGGGTCGGGCTGCTGGTGCTAGGCCCCAGCGCGCAGCTAGATAGTATTGGTATTTTGGCGGCACTTGCCGGAGCAGTCACCATGGGGTTGGGCACCGTGCTGGTCAAACGATGGCAGCCTCCTGTGTCGCTGATTGTGTTTACAGCCTGGCAGCTGACGGTGGGGGGTCTTATCTTGCTGCCGGTTGCCCTGGTTACAGAAGGCCCGTTTACAGAACTCTCTAGGACTCATCTCTGGGGGTTTATCTACCTGGGCCTAATCGGGACAGGGCTGGCCTACGCACTGTGGTTTCGAGGTATTGCCAGATTGACCGCTACGGCTGTTTCTTATTTAGGGCTATTGAGCCCGGTGGTGGCGACGCTGATCGGCTATATTTTTTTGCAGCAAACCCTGACGTTAGTGCAGCTGATCGGCGCTGCGGTGGTCTTGGGCAGCGTTTTGCTCGGGCAGCAGAGCCGCTCATCAAAATAGAATTTAATCTATCTCTACCGTTAGGCAGAAGCAAATGACTTGGCAGCTCCCTATACTATTGACGCAAACAATATTGATAACAAGTGAGGTTATGATGACTTTATTGCTTCAAGCGGCAGAGGCGGCTCCTTATTCTATTTCGTTAGGTTTGGTAGGGGTTGTTGGCTTTATTGCAGCGGTCACCATTGGCTCAATCGCCTGGTATAACTCTAAGCGCCCGGCTGGCTGGGAAGACAAAGAACGCCCTGACATCGTCCCCGAAGTCAACAAAGAAGATCTCTCAGCCTAAAAGGTCGCAGGCGCAAACAAACGGACAGACAAACAGGCTCTTTGTGTTCGCCTCGGGTTGTGTTCGTCTCAGGTTGTGTCCGTCTCAGGTTGTGTTCGTCTCAGGTTGTGTTCGTCTCGGATACGATGGCATCGCGCTGACTGACACATTTAATATTCTACATTCTTAAAGAGCTTGACAATTTTCTTCAACTGTCAAGCTCTTCGATAATTTTAAATTGTTTTGATTCGACCATCTTTGTAAAGGTGAGAGCGAAGGTGAGAAGACGGCTGTGAGTACCGCATTTTCCCATCTCTGCTTTCTCGTCTTTATTTAACGGTTAATCTAAGGCGGCTATCAGGCTGTAAAGATAGCGTGCAGCATCTCGAGCTGCTGGTCACGCTCCAGGTTTTCTAGCTCGGTCAAGGCCGCTTGAACAGCTTCACTGACCTGAGACGGATTGACCTCAGGGGGATTAACCTTGGCGCTCAGGGTTTGGGCAAGCTCAAACCAGAAGGCCAGACGGCAGTTGCTGGGTAAGCTCTCATATTGGCCAGCAAACCGGGTAGGCCGGTTGGCTAAAATATCGCGCATAGCCTGCTCTTGGCTATCTGCACCCAGCTGCTGAAAAGTCTGATGAAACCGATGGCCCACCTCGGAGTAAGCCTGACTAGGGGCGTCAGGGACGATGGTCTGACCTACCCGCTGATAGGTCATCCATAGAAAAACTAACTTCTCACTGACAGAGAGCTGTGTGTAACGCTCTAACACGGCCTTGGGGTTCGAAGCTTGGAGAGTTGTCATTATTGGTTTTTGATAATTTTGCTTTATGGGCACAGTATATTAAGCCCAAAGTGATTTCTCCTCTACCGCAGGCATTAGACTATGGCCCTGGCGTCGGCCTTGGCGTCTTGTTTGAGGGAGCTCAAGCTATCTGTAAGGCTGATGTGAGATTGCTGCGGGGCTTTTGTCGTTGGGATGATTGGTCGTTGGGATGATTGACAGCAGGATTCAGATAAATCTATCCTGCGGAGTAGAGGTTCTTTGCTGTCAGTTAGGTACTGTCGAGCTATGCAGTTTGCGTCTGATCCATCCACTACCGTCAAAATTGACCGCATGAAGCAGCGCGTGCGGTGGCAGCATCCTGAGTTTCTTGAACGCGAGATTGATCAGACGCGTCTGGTGCTCGATGTTGAGTCTGCCGAAGGGGATGATGCCGAAGCTTTTTCGTTTTTAGTCATCGGCGACAGCGGCACGGGCACTCATCGCGGCGACAACCCCCAGCGGCGGGTGGCTGAGTGGCTGATGGCAAACGGTGACGGCTGCCGGTTTGTTCTTCATACGGGCGATCTGGTTTATCTGGTGGGGTCTCAAGATCAGTACCCTAGCAATTTTATTGAGCCTTACCGAGAGTGGCTGGTCGGCGGGGAAACGCCTAGCCAAATTGCCTACAACAATATGGTGTTTAAGCTGCCCTTTTTACCTGTGCCGGGCAATCATGATTATTATGATATTCCACTGGGCTATGGCGCTTTGTCAAAGCTGTTGTCGCCGCTGAAGTACCTGCTGCGCCATCAGATTGATCTTGACTATGGCTGGCGCGGGTCGTACCAGGGCGATGTCTACGCGCGGGCTTTTTTAGATTATACAAAGGGGTACGCTCCGGGCCAGCTTGAGACGCATCTAGCGCAGCACTACACGGCACAAACAGACACAGGCTACTGTCTGCGCTATCAGCCTCAGAAATTTACCCGGTTGCCCAATCGATATTACACCTTTCGTCAGGGCGGGATCGATTTTTTTGCGCTGGATTCTAACACCTTTAACTCACCTGTCCCTCTGTCTAAAAACCCGGCAGGTAAGGCCCAGCGCAGGCAGCTGATCGACTATCAGCAAAAGCTACTCAGCCAAAAGCAGCAGCAGCTAGATAAGCTGCCGGTGGGGGTAACGGATGAGAACATCGACGATATTTACGTCAAGATCGAGGAAATTGATGAGCAGCTGCGGGATGTGAACATGCGGCTGAGCCAGCAGAGTGAGATGCTTGACTATGAGCAGCTCGACTGGCTTAAACTGCGCTTAACTCAATCTTGGCAAACCGAGGGTGTCAGGGGTCGGGTGATTTATTTTCATCATCCTCCCTATGTGACTGAGGCTAGCAAATGGCATCAGGGCCAGACGCTGGCTGTCAGGCAGTGTCTCCGTCAGGTTCTTGACGACGTTCAACGGAGCGTGGGCGAGCGCGCCGGGGGTCGTCCCATCGTTGATTTGATTATCAATGGTCATGCTCACTGTTTTGAGTATATTCAAACCTTAGATACTGGCCACGCCGACGCCCATACTCACTGTCTGGTCTGCGGGGGCAGCGGCTTTAGCCTCAGGCGTCAGCGCACTGAGGGCAGCACCCTGACAGAGACGATCGATGGCCGTGAGCGCGAGGTGGCGCGATCGCACCAATTCATTGGTCGCAACGGTCATGGCAGCCAAAAGCGCAGACCTTACTCAGGGTTAAAAATTGAGGTGCAGCCGGGGTCGCCGCCCCGGTTTACGGTGCGTCCCTACGTGGTTGAGAAATACCAGCACCGGTGGCAAACCCACGAAATGCCGCCTATCGAGATTGCCCCTGGCGGGAGTCTCCCAGCCGATATTGAACCGTCTCACCTCAGTGCTTAAATCTATGCCTGACTCCATTACCCCGACGCCCAACAAGTCTACCCAGCGCTTAAAGCTGTTGATTAATACGCTTGCGATCGCAATTGCCCTGTCGGTTTTAGGCGGGTTTTCTATATATCTGGTGATTGGCTCTTTTTTAGCGAGTACCGCCACCGGTTTCCGCAGCCTGGCAGCGGCCGTCTTACCTTTCACGGTCATTTTTTACATTAGTTTCTTTACGACACTGCTGCGAACCAGCCGCCGCATTCCCGCGTTTAATCTCTATTTCGTATTTAGCGTGTGGACCCTGATTTTACTGGGGCTGGTGAGCGATCTGTACAGAATGGCCTTTCCCCTGGGAGAGCTGCTCTTTTCTTTTACTCTGGCTGCAACCACCTGGCGCTACGGTCGGCATTCTTTTCAATTATTTGTATCTTGCTGCTACGGCGTGGTCACTGGCTCGCTCATCTATTTTATTTTTTGGGGCTTGCCCCATTAAGGGGATCGGTCGAATATAAGCTTTCTGGGGGCGAAGGGCGAAGGGCGAAGGGCGCTAGCGTAGCTATATATAGGGCGAAGGGATTCCCCTAAGAGGGCTTGTCGAGGCTCTCTGCCATGTCTGCGTGGGCAAAGCGGGGATATTGAATCTTGTACTTTGCGAACATATATTTAGCTCGCTGGGTTAGGTCAGTTTTATAGATAAATTCATTGCGGGCATCCATCGGATAGGCTTTAAGGCGAAAATGAGTTCCCCAAGGTTTCTCTTCTGTGATCACGACGATGGGCATGTGCAGCTGAGTGTATTTGCTGGTCTGGGCAACCCGATAGAGAATTTGGTTGATCCGGTCAATATCAACCGTGTGGTCAAAGTAAAAGTCTGTAACGACCTGGGCTTCGAGGGCACCTTTGTTTGAGTTTGCAATCGGGTCGGTCCAAATTAAAACGTGGGGAATCGTGACAATATCATCGTTGGGCGTTCTCAGCTGTAGCCCCCTTAGCCCGTAGGTAATCACCTCACCGTAGTAGTCGCCAATGCGAATGCGATCGCCCACCTGGTAGGGCTGCTCAAACAGAGCAAAAAAGCCGGCAATAATCGAGCTAGCCAGGTCTTTGAAAGCAAATCCGAGGGCGACTGCCACCGTGCCCGTGACCGCCACAACGTTACTAGGGGACAGATTGAGAAATAGATTGGTCGTTATCCCACCGGAGATGAGAAAGATGATCGCTCGCCAAAACGGCAGCGACTGTTTGACGCTGAGTCGATACTGTAGCGGTACTCGCTCGGAAAACCAAAGAACAACCCGATCGATGACCAAAATAGCCCCGTAGGCAATGATGATGATCAGGATTGCCTGAAAGACTTTAAAGGTCGTTACCTCAGTCAGCAGGTCCTGGGTCTGTTTTTTGATTTCATCCCCGGCTTGTTCAGAGGCCTGAAGCAAGAGGGTTGGGGGTTGGGGCAAATTGGGCATGGGTGGAAAGGGGAAAGGGGAAAGGGGAAAGGCGAAAGGCGAAGGGCGAAGGGTAGGGGTGTTGCATGCAACGGCTGTACGGGGCGAAAGGGGAGAGGCGAAAGGGGAAGGGTGGGGGTATTTAATTGCAAGTGCGTTGCCTACGAAGATTTTGCTTGGCTACCCTAGTAAAAAGTTGTTGCGCTTTAAGTCTCTTTTTAAGCTGGGAAAGTAGGCTGGGTTGACGGCCCAACCATAGGGCTTTCTCTCAATCAGGTTTTGGCGCTGGAGGCTCTGTAGCTCTGCCTGCACCTTACCCTCGGGCTCTGCCAGGCTAAAGGCTAAATGATGACTTGATAAACTGCCGTGGAGCAAAATGGCGTAGAGTAAAAATCGTCTGTCTGCTTCGAGTGAAGGGATATCGGGCAGTAGAACCTTGCCGCGTTTGACTTCTCCCAGGGTTTCTGAGCCATCTGGGTGCTGGGGTGCATTTTCGGCAGCAGGGTCTACGAGCTTGTGTCGCAGCGAGTGCAGCCAGCTGGCGGCGGCGATCGGGGCGACCCCGTTGGCAGACTGTTCGATTGATCTAAAAAAGAGCTCTTCGTCTGAAGAGCGCCAGCCCAACAAATCTTCGAGAGATTTGTCTGACCCGGGCTGGGGTGAGCCGTCTTGGGATGAGCTGTCTTGGGATGAGCCGTCGGTCTGAGACTGCTGGCTGGGGGGAAACGGGGCCAGCTCGGCTACCTGATCTAGGGGCGTGAGCCAGTGTCTAAGCTCTAGCGCACTCATGCCGGGTAGCTCGAACGAAGACTCTAAGTAGGCCGACAAATAGCAAACTTTGTCTAGATAGTGCCAGGCCCAGCGGTTGCAGCCTACCAGCCAAAAACAGTCGGGGTGATCAACAATGGCCTGGCGAATTGCTTCAATCGCTTCGAGGCCGTCCACACAGCGTAGAAAGTAGCGCTCTAACGACGGAACCACAAGTAATTTGGCGGTGTCGGCGGCGGTGGCTGCTTTGACTATTTCTGCGATCGCATCTGCAACGGTTTCTTTGATGATGGTGTGATCGTTGGGGCGCTCTGACCAGTGATCTAACCGCTCAACGTGAAGCTGTTTAAAGTTGGCGTGCTCTTGAGAAATCTGATCAAAGACGGCTATCAGCAGCTCATCGGTGGGCTGTACGGGCTCCGTCAGCACAACCAGCACATTTAGCATGTTGTCATATTCTTGCCAACGCTGGATCGCCTGTTCAAGTTCTTTAGCGACTTGCTCAATTTGAACCGTAGGGACGGGAAGGTTTTGAATGGACGCTGCCAGCTTTTGGGTCAACGCCGCTGGCAGGGTCTGATCTTGAGACTGTATAAAAGACTGAGGCACCTTGACCCAAGGCAGCTTGAGTGAGGACTGGAGCCTGTTGAGCCAGCGCTTGATGAGTTTAATCGGTCTAACCATAGTATGTATCTAATCATACTAAATATGAATATCTCACATAAACACC
>JBCBZL010000229.1:0-8130 GCA_039815385.1 Cyanobacteria bacterium P01_A01_bin.114 | reverse complement strand
TGCCCTGTCTATCGTGCAGGCTCGACTGGTCGGGCTAACCCATTTCACCGTCGGCTATATCGCCACCTACGGCGCATTTCTGATTGCGTCAACGGCCAGCCGATTTCCGTGAAGTCAACCTTGGCCAGAGTAACCCTGGCCACTAAGCTGCGAACTCTCCTTTATCGCAGATAAGTCCTGGCCGCCTGGTCAGCGGTCGGGGCTTTTTTCAAAATTTGGTGGGTGATTGGTGATTGGTGATTGGTGATTGGTGATTGGTGATTGGTGATTGGTGATTGGTGATTGGTGATTGGTGATTGGTGATTGGTGACTCCAATTGCAAATAACAAGTAACAAATAACAAATAACAAACACCCGTACCCCCTAGCTCGTAACCCGTAACCCATTACCCATTACCCATTACCCATTACCCTCTACCCATTACCCTCTACCCTCTACCCATTACCCTCTACCCAAACCATAAAACCCATGACAACCACACCAAAACCCACCTGGTCAGACGCCTACTCCAAAAAAGATCCGGTTCAGCCTTATCAAGGCGATCCGTGTTGGGGCAACCTAGCGACCCCCATCAACAACTCTAGCTTGGTAAAAACCTATATCAACAACCTGCCTGCCTACCGTCCGGGGCTGACCCCGTTTTTGCGAGGGTTAGAAATTGGCATGGCCCACGGCTACTTTTTAGTCGGGCCAGAGGTGGTGGTGGGGCCGCTGCGAGAGACGGCTCACGGGGCTAACTTAAGCGGATTGATTACCGCAATTTACATCACAGTCTCTGCTTGCCTGGGCATTTCTATCTTTGCCCTAACAACTTTTCAGGGCAATCCCAGAGGGGCTTACAACCGATATTCCCAAGATCGTCTGCGCCCCTTGCGTAAAAAAGAAGACTGGTTTCAACTCTCTGGCGGTATTTTGCTCGGGTCTATGGGCGGGGCCATTTTCGCCTATGTGCTGTTAGAAAACTTTAGTGAAATCGATGCCAGCCTGCGAGGTGCCGTGAATATCAGCCAGGCCATCTTGTCAGGGATTGGATAGTGAGGGATTAAATAGGCAGAAATTGGATAAACATTAGGAGAACTCACATGGCCGATATGACTCAGCTGACCGGAGACTACGCAATTTCATGGCTACCCTGGATTATGATTCCGCTCATTTTTTATATTCTTCCATTTCCGGTGTTTGCCATTGCCTTCCTCTGGATCGAACGAGAAGGCAATGGTGAGCAGGCGATGGGCCAAGCGCCGTCCGTCAAGCCTGAAGCGATGGGGGCTGAAGCGATGGGGGCAGTGCCGCCATCATAGGAACCAGGATTGAATAAGATGACCCCTTGCAAGACGGGATACCCTATCCCCTCCTGGGAGGGGCTGAGGGGTGGGTTTCGGTGGGGTCATCCAGCGTGTATATCAATCTACTAGGAGAGAATTCGATGCGAAAGCTTTTTGCAATTTTGTTGGCAGGGGTCCTCTGGGCAAGCATAGCTTCACCTAGCCTTGCAGCCTCAGAGACCCACTTAGTCCCTTGCCAAGAGTCAGCAGCCTTTCAAGAGCGCATGCAGACTGCTCCCCAGAACTACTATTTCGATCAGCCTTATCAGCTGTACTCGTCTAATCTGCTGTGCGGTGAAGATGGACTGCCTCACTTGCAACTCAGATTTGATCGGGCGATAGATGTGGTCATTCCCTTTGCGATTTTCTTTTACTTTGCTGGGTTTGTTGGCTGGTCAGGGCGAGCCTATTTAATTGGCAGTAAGCAAGCGGCTAAACCAGAAGAAGCCGAAATCTTTATTGATATTCCATTGGCGATTCGGGCGCTGACGCAGGGACTGCTGTGGCCCTTGCTCGTGTTTAAAGAACTGACCACGGGAGAACTCACAGCAAAGAATTCTGAGCTCTCGGTGTCGCCTCGATAGGCAGCCAGCGTCAGAAATTACGCCAAGGATCAGCAGCGCCAAAAATCAAAGTTTTAGGAGAACCCGATGCAATATTTAATGAAATACTTGACCAGTGCCCCAATCATGGCCGCAGTCGCTTTAGTCTTTTTATCTGGGGTGATGATCGAACTTAATCGCCTTTTCCCTGGCTTACATTACGGTACCTACTTTCATGGAACGCCCTGACGATCATCTCCCTGATTGACTGACAAATCTTGCCCTGATCGGTTGGGTTTCACAGGTTCAACCCAACCTACAACTTTTTGTGGGTTTTAGAACTTTCGTCAGTCAACTCATTTCTGCCTAATAGGCAACGGCAAAACCAGCTCAATGTGCTTTCTTTTTTGACGAAAAGCTTGATGAAAAGTTTAATTAAAAGTCTGCCCAGAGATATTAAGAATTCGCTGTCTGCACAGCCTCTGCACAAACCATTTTGAACAACCAGATCTTTAAGGTTTGAGCTGGTTTAAATAGGCCGCTAATGAAACTATAAAGGGTCGGGGTTATCTGTCTCAGATCTTTTCAACTCTGAACTTAACTTTTGTAAATTTTGATAAGATATTGACAGTTTTCATTAGAATTATTGTCAATATAGAAACCATTTTTCCATCGTTCGGTTCTTGCTACTATACCCAACTCGCTTTCACCTATAAAAATCTAATTAGTACAGGCAATTAATCATGAGGATTCTACTCGTTGAGGATGATGAATCAGTTGCCAAAGCGCTTAAGAAAGTTTTGACTGATGAAAATTACGTCGTAGATGTTGCCAATGATGGTCAGGCTGGCTGGCATTTAGTCAGTACCTTTAACTATGATTTGGTGGTGCTAGACGTGATGCTTCCCAAGCTAAATGGCTTAGAATTTTGTCGGCGGCTGCGAGATCGCTCTTATCATATTCCTGTGCTGTTGGTCACCGCGCTTGATTCAAGCACTAAAAAAATTGCGGGTCTTAAT
Organism: Cyanobacteria bacterium P01_A01_bin.114; assembly: GCA_039815385.1. Taxonomy (GTDB): domain Bacteria; phylum Cyanobacteriota; class Cyanobacteriia; order Phormidesmidales; family Phormidesmidaceae; genus SIO4C1. The sequence goes on along the minus strand of JBCBZL010000229.1, from coordinate 5,244 downwards.
GCAGGGGCTGATGATTACCTCACGAAACCCTTTGAGTTAGAAGAATTATTAGCCCGAGTTCGGGTTCTGTTGCGACGGGTTCAGACGTCTGTTTTATCGACCCTTGAATGGGGCGACCTGCACTTAGATCTCAACAGTCGGGAGGTTAACTACGGCCCGGTTTTTCTAAGTCTCACCCCGAAAGAATATGGTTTGTTAGAGCTGTTTCTAAGAAATCCGTCTCAGGTGTTTAGCCGAGGTGCTATTTTAGACAATCTTTGGAACTGCAGTGAAGCCCCCGGTGAAGATACGGTCACTTCTCACATCAAGGGGCTGCGGCGCAAGCTGACTGAGGCGGGCGCACCGAGCGATTTGATTAAAACAGTATACGGGGTGGGCTATCGCCTCAAACCCGTTGATTCTGCTAAAACTCAGCCTACCCTGATACCCGGTTCCAACCTGGCCCAAGACGAAGTGCCTGAGTCGGCAGCGCTCCAGCAGCAGACCCGCGCGGCTTTGGTCACCCTTTGGCAATCGGTCAAGTCTCAGCATCTTGACCGGCTCAAAATTCTCAAGCAAAGTATTCAAGCCTTACAGAACAACTGTCTTAGCGCCGATCTACGCACATCAGCGACTCGGGCGGCCCACAGCCTCACCGGGGCGCTGGGTATATTTGGGCTGAGGTCGGGCTCTAATTTGGCCCGATCGATTGAGCAAATCCTCCGGGATGATACCCCAATTGCCGCCGACTGTCGACAACAGCTCTCTGAGCTCGTCGACGCCCTAGAAGCGCAGCTCAGCCAGGCGCTCAGCCAGCTTGAGGCGTCTCAATCTAGCCGAGGGTTTCCCCTTTTAGTGCTGATTAACAATAATCTACGCCTGCTACAGCAGCTGGCTGAGGCGCTCCAATCACAAGGCTTAGCCGTGCAAACGGCTTTGGATGAATCAGACCTGCACAACCTGAGACAAAACAACCTCAGACAAAACGACGCCCTGCCAGACGTGGTGCTATTCAATTTTTCTCTAACCGACATTGATGAAGCGGCCCTGGCTCGGCTATCAGAGTTGATTCACCAAATTCCGCCCCTGCTAGTCTTGGTGGGCAGCGCCGATGGGAGTCTCGCCAGTCGGGTCAAGGCCGCTCAGCTGGGCAGCCATTCCTTCCTTCAGAGCCCGACCGTCTCGGCCATGCTCAAAGAGGTGTTAGAGGTGCGATCGCACCTCCAACAGTCCACCCACAAAGTCCTGGCGGTAGACGATGATCCCGAAGTCTTAAAAGCCCTGAGAATGCTTTTAGAACCCAAAGGGCTGCAGCTAGTTACCCTTAACCAGCCGCTTGATTTTTGGACAACCCTGCAAGCGTCGTCTCCAGACCTGCTGTTGTTAGACATGGAAATGCCCGAATTTAGCGGCATCGAACTCTGTCAGGCCGTTCGTCAGGCCCCTGCCTGGAATCAGCTCCCCATCATTTTCTTCACCGCCCATGGGGATGCCCAAGCCAAAGCCGCTGCCCTCAGAGCGGGTGCCAATGATTTGGTCGAAAAATCTCTAGCCGACTCAGATCTCCTTGTCCGTCTTTACGATCAGCTCAGACGATCGCAGCTCCAACAGGCGATGGCCACGCTTGCCAGCGACAGTTTCCCGGTCTAATTGCCCCAGACTGACTCAGAGAATCCTTGCTCACCTAATTTGCCCATGATTCCCCAACCGATGCGATCGATCAAAACCCCTGAAGAGCTGCTGCATCGGATGACCGATCGGATCCGCCAGTCGATTGAGCTACCTGAGATTTTAAGCGCGACCGTCGATGAAATGCGGCGATTTTTAGGCACCGATCGAATCAAGGTCTATCATTTTGACGACGACGGCAGCGGAGAAGTGATCGCAGAGGCGATCAGAGAACAGCGTTTGCCCTCGCTGCTAGGGCACCGGTTTCCAGCCGAAGATATTCCAGAGTATGCCCGTGAGATGTTCTTAAACGCTCGCCAGCGCACTATTGTCAATGTTGTCAAACAGGAAATTGGCATCAGCCCTCTCCTCTGTCACACCACCCAAAGACCAGTGGCAAGCAATCTCTGGGTTCGCCCGGTTGACCCCTGTCATGCTGAATATCTGACCGCCATGGGCGTGCGCTCATCTCTGGTGGTCCCAATTCTTCACCGTCATCAGCTTTGGGGATTACTGGTTGCCCACCACAGTCTCCCCAGACGGGTCAGCCGTAAAGAACTAGAGGTGGTTCAGCTGATTGCCGATCAGGTAGCCGTGGCTATCAGCCATGCTAGCCTGCTGCGTTTGACCCGTTTGCAGGGACAGCATGAAGCGCTCATCAATCAGGTGGTCTCGCTCTTACACTCGACTGCCCCAGATCCGTTTCAAAAGGCACTCAATCAAACGATGATGGCCTTACAGTGCATCGGTGGGAGACTTTATATTCCAGGTATTCCCGAGAAAAACCCAGAAGGGCACTGTCAGCTTGTGATCAGTGGCGTTCAACCTGAGCTGTCAAAAATGAACCTGCCTGCGTCCCAGCGATGGGTATTAGAACAACTCCCTGACTGGCAAACCTGGCTTGAAGCCGAAGCCCCTAATCAGCTGGTCGATCAGCTCTGGGCCATGGGTGATATCAAACAGACTCAGCTGCCGTGGACACTTGCCTCAGCCCTGATGGTGAAAGATATTCGAGGGGTGTTAGTGGCCAGACTGAGTCATCGAAATCGATTTCTGGGCTATCTGAGCCTGTTTCGTCATTCGATGGACGTTGAAACGGTTTGGGCAGGTCGATTGGATGCGTCTGACCCACGCCAGCGACGACCTCGTCAATCATTTGAAACCTGGCGAGAACTCAAACGCGCCCAGGTAAACCCATGGACAGCCCAAGAAATTGGACTAGTCCAGGATTTGGCCGATCAATTTGCCTCTGTCATCTATCAGACCCAGCTCTATCAAGAAGTCCAGGCCCTGAATACGGACTTAGAATCGCGCGTGATGCAGCGCACGATAGAACTGCAGCAGCTAAATGAGAGTCTGAGACAAGAAATCAAGCAGCGTGAACGGACGCTGCAAGAGCTCCAGCAGGCTCGAGATTCACTCAAGCGCCTGAGCCATCAAAATGAGCTGATTCTCAACTCTGCCGGAGAAGGCATTTATGGCATAGACCCCGAGGGCAAGGCCGTTTTCATTAATCCAGCGGCGGCTAAAACCTTAGGCTATGCCAAGGAGAAGCTGATCGGTCAGTTTATGCATGACTTGCTCAATCATGCCACCGCCGAGAAGAGCCCCTATGCTTGGGAACAAAGCCCTATTTTCAAAACCTTAGACCAGGGCCAAACCCACCATGGTTCGGGTGATTTATTTGAGCGGCAAGATGGTTCTAATTTTCCAATAGAGTATATCAGCACCCCCATTTATGAAAATGATACTAATGACACTATTGTTGGTGCGGTGGTTATCTTTAAAGATATTACTGAGCGACAGGTGATCGAGTCGATGAAAGATGAATTCATCGCTGTCGTCAGCCATGAGCTCAGAACGCCCCTCACCTCCATCCGCGCTGCCCTCGGCTTGCTGGCCGAAGAAACGTTAGAGATTCCAGCCTCAAAACGCCAGCGCATGGTCAATATCGCGTTTGCAAACACCAAGCGATTGGTACGATTGGTCAACGACATCCTGGATGTTGAACGCATTAAGCTGAGCACACTGAACCCAAAAAAATGCAACCTGGCCAAGATTATGGCCCAAGCTGCCGATGAGATGTGTGCTATGGCAGAAGATCGTGACATTCATCTAGATGTTTTTCCGATTTCAGTTCAGCTGTGGGCAGCTCCCGATCGGCTGATCCAGACGCTCACAAATTTGCTCAGCAATGCGATTAAATTTTCTCCCATCGGCACAACGGTTGAGATGAGGGCTCAGCAGGTTGATCTAAACAACGCATCATCGTTCAAAAAAGAGCTTAACCCCCAGGGCAAAGCTGCTATTCAATTAGGCTTAGATCGCTCAGAGGCGCTGCTACTCATCCAGGTAAAAGATCAGGGGCAGGGCATCCCTAACGACAAAATCGAGGCCATTTTTGGTCGCTTTGAGCAGCTAGATGCTTCAGACATCGGCCATCAGGGGGGGACGGGGTTAGGCCTCGCAATCTGTCGCAGCATTGTACAGCAGCATGGCGGCAAAATCTGGGCTCAGAGCACCGTGGGGCTCGGTAGCACCTTTTACTTTACGCTTCCGTACGTGCCCGAGTCTGGCCGTACTGCCCCTTAAGAGATCATTTCATTTCTATTCATTTACTCCCACGAGGGCTCCGTCAATGACGACTAAGCGTATTCTTATCATTGATGACGATGCTGATATCCGAGAAGCCACTCAGCTTTGCTTGGAGATCACAGGTCACTGGGACGTGTTAAAGGCTAGCAATGGTCACGAGGGGATTGCGATCGCACAGTCAGAAACCCCCGATGTGATTTTGCTAGACATGATGATGCCCGGAATGGACGGGCTGACTATTCTGGAGAGACTCCGGAGCAATCCTAAAACACAGCAGATCCCGATCATCATCTTGACAGCCAAGGCCCAATCCAGTGAACAGCCATTCTTAAGCCAGCTCAAAGTGCTATCGGTCATTACCAAACCTTATGACCCCATGACCATATCCGAGCAAATTTTTGCAGCGCTAGCCTAGTAAACACGCTCACAAGATATAAACTTCTTTGAACTCAGGCTCTTGCAATCAGATAAGCCACCACCTTTCGCCTTTCTTCACCCCCCGCACAGGCGTTGCATGCAACGCCCCTACCCCTTCGCCTTTCGCCCTTCGCCTTTCGCCTTTCCCCTTTCGCCCTTCGCCTTTCCCCACCAGGGAGCCTATATCCGAGCGATCCCCTTAATATGGACACTTCTCAAGCGCCATTTTCCATATACTTATCCAGTGCTATCTAGCGTTTTGGGAATAGAGATTTGAAAGGTCGATCCCTGACCAAGGGAAGTACGGACACTAATCTGCCCACCGTGGGCCTGAACAATCTGCTGGGCGATGGCCAGTCCTAATCCAAACCCGCCGGATAGTTTAGAACGTTTCGAGTCAACCCGATAAAACCGTTCAAACAGGTGTGGCACAGCCTCTGCGGGGATTCCAATACCCGTATCTTGAACTTGGACGGTGGCCCATTGGCCGACCCTACACGACCCTCCGTACGCGGCGGTGTAGGGTCGGCCCATGGCCCGCGTTCGTCCCTACGTGTTCTACGGCGCGACGCGCGCGCTCTGCGG
>JBCBZL010000414.1:0-3038 GCA_039815385.1 Cyanobacteria bacterium P01_A01_bin.114 | reverse complement strand
GATGTAGACAAGGGGACATCGCGTCTGTGGTTTGACCTCAACGAGGACGATCGCTACGGCGATCCTGGCTATCCCGTGTTTCGTATTTTGCCGAACGGTCGCTGGGTGCTGCGGCAGCAGGGAAATGCGATCTACTTCAGTGGGAGCGGTGCCACCGACCAAGGCGACCGTCCTTTCTTGGATCTGCGTGATTTAGAAACCGGGGAAACAGAGCGTTTGTTTCGCTGCGCTCCGGAGCGTTACGAGTACTTTGTGGCATTTGCGGGTGATGAGGCTCGCTTTGTATTACGCTCTGAATCCGCCGTAGATTTTCCAAACTACCACCTGGCAACTGTCAGCAAAGCGATCGAGGCAGCTGCAGGTGAGGCTAACCGAGCTCTGACCCGTGAACCGATCACGAACTTTAGCGACCCCACCCCCCAACTGCGCGAGATTGAGAAACGCATTGTACGCTATGAGCGCGAAGACGGTGTTCCCCTTAGTTTCCACCTATATCTGCCCCCTGGCTACAAAACAGGCACACCGCTGCCTACGGTGCTCTATGCTTATCCCCTCGAGTACTCTGATGCCGCAACTGCTGGTCAGGTGAGAGGCTCTGCCCAGCGCTTTATGCGTCTGTATGGGGCGTCTCATCTTTACTTCTTGCTTCAGGGATACGCAGTCCTTGACCAAACCGCTATGCCCATGCTCGGCGATCCTGAGACCGCCTATGACACATTTGTGCCCCAGCTGGTGGCTGATGCAGAAGCTGCCGTTGCGAAGGCCGTCGAGATGGGCGTCGCCGACCCTGAGCGGATCGGCATCATGGGCCACAGTCATGGCGGGCTCATGGTGGCAAACCTACTGGCCCATACCGATTTGTTCCGGGCTGGCATCGCTCGCAGCGGGTCATACAACAAAACCAATCAGCCTTTTGGCTTCCAGGCTGAACGCCGTTCCCTCTTTGAGGCGAAAGATGTTTACATTCAGGTCTCACCCACATTCTTTGCTGACCAGGTTAACGAGCCGGTTTTGATTATCCATGGCAGCAGCGACTCTAACCCCGGTACTCTTACGTTTCAGTCCCAAGTGTTCTACGAAGCTGTGCGCGGTTCGGGGGGCACTGCCCGGCTGGTGTTGCTTCCCTTTGAGGATCACGGATATCGAGCCCGAGAGAGTATAGAACATGTGCTCTGGGAGCAGTTCCAGTGGTTCGACAAGTATCTGAGGGGTGCTGAGAGCAGAACTCCTGAATCATCACCAGGGTAATTTCTCACCCTGGGCGTGCCAAAATGTGCCAGAGTTTTCCAAGCTGAGTTGTTCTATACGAGCCAAAAGCCCTCGTACAGACTCCGCTGAGGAGATGCCGCTGTGGCCGGTCATATCGGTGCTGACCATGCCTGGATGGAGAATAGCAACGGCAATTTGTTGGGGTTTCAAATCAATCGAGAGACATTTGCCCGCCATAGAAACGGCTGCTTTCGACATGCGATAGCCATAGTAGCCTCCTGAAGAGTTGTCTTCGATGGAGCCCATGCGGCTGGTGATGATGGCAACTTTAGACCCCGCTTTGAGATTGGGCAGCAGCGCCTGGGTGACTCGCAAAGCACCAATCGCATTCACCTCAAACTGTCGCTGAATGCTCTCAAAATCTAAATTGCCTAGGGCGCTTACCTGAGCGATGCCAGCATTGTTGATCAGCACGTCGATTGTTTTTCCCTGTAGGCGCTTGGCCAGATCGGTAACAGACTTCTCTGAGGAGATATCTATATTTTTCTCAACCTGCACGTTCAACGCATCTAGCTCTGGAGATGATGAGCGACATACCGCAATGACAGTTTTGCCAGATGCCTCAAGCTGTCGGCAGAGCTCGTAGCCGATACCGCGATTGGTTCCTGTGACTAAGAAAGTGGTCATAATCTGATCCTGAGCGGGTTTACCCTTGCCTCAAACAGTCCGTGTCCTATGTTAGCTTGAAGACGTAAGCGCTTAAGAGCAGTGGCCTATGGTTTCTCAACTGCCAAAATCTGGGGAAACTGAAATCATCTACCCAGATACCGATGGTCAGCCAATGGCGAGCAATACAGAGCAATATCGCTGGATTGTGATGATCCAGCAAAATTTGGACTGGCTGCTGCCAGACGCCTTTGTCGCGGGTGATTTGTTTTGGTATCCCATAGAAGGGCGTTCAGATATCGCGGTGGCCCCCGATGTGATGGTGGCAATCGGGCGTCCTAAGGGTAAGCGGCTGTCTTACAAACAATGGCAAGAGGAAAACATTGCCCCCCAGGTGGTTTTCGAGATTTTATCCCCCAGCAATACCCGTCGGGAGATGGATGAAAAGCTGCTTTTCTTTGAACGCCACGGGGTTGAGGAATATTATCTCTATGACACTGAGCGCCGTACCCTAGATGGATTTTTGAGGGGCGAATTTGGCCTGGCGCTGATTTCTGATATCGCTGACTGGACTAGCCCACTGCTCAAAATCCGCTTTGATATATCAGGGGATGAGCTACAGCTGATTCGCCCTGACGGGAGCCCTTTTTTAAGCTATCAAGATATTACGCAGCGAGCCGAGTCAGCAGAGCAGCGAGCCAACTCAGCTGAGCAAAAGGCAGCTAAGCTAGCAGAAAAGCTGAGGGAACTCGGGGTTGACCCTAATCAGGTTTAGGTTTCAGATGATTTGTGCGGGGAAAGATATCGACCCTTTATCCGCCAATTTGTGACATGGTGCGGCTGTACGCCCCGGTGGTGCCAGAGTCTCGCATTTTGAAGTTAATATCGGGCTTGAGCGCCAGCAGGTCGGCCACCTGGGCGCGAATCTCCTCAATGGGCTGGCCTTCGCGCAGGGCAGCGCGGAGGTTAAGCTGTCCAGTTTCGTTAAGCAGGCAAGGCCGTAGCCAGCCGTCAGCGGAAAGCCTCATGCGGTTGCAGCGATCGCAAAAACATTCTGACATCTGGCTAATAAACCCCACTGTTCCTTTTGCCCCTGGGATTTGAAACACATCGGCTGGCCCGTTACCGCGCACCGCCGACTCGGCCAGCCCCCATCGCGCCCG
>JBCBZL010000261.1:0-7220 GCA_039815385.1 Cyanobacteria bacterium P01_A01_bin.114 | reverse complement strand
CTCAAAGAAGTGAGCCCGATAGGCCCCTTCGCCCAAAAATCCCTGCTTGGGTCGCAATAGCCTGGGGTGCAGTTTGCTGTTAGGTAAGTGATTTCTTCCGTGCAGAACTGCCTTGAATGTATGGGGCATCCAGGTGATTTGATCGAGGATTTCTGTCAGGCGCTGACTTGTTTGAGCAGCAGTTGTCGAATTCTCTGCTGGGCTATCGACGCTGTCTAGGGCGGCATAGATATCCTGAGAAAGCTGCTCAAAGTCTGCAAAGCCGCCCCCAACCAGCTTGAGACTTTCTAGCGTTTGATAATAATCTTGTCGGTCACTGGCCTGGGCGCGACTGCTGGTCAGCTTGACCAGCTCTAGATAGGCCCCCAGCAGCCAGAGCACTGAAAGAGGTGACCAAAGCCGGTAGTCTGCAAATGACTTATACGCATTGGCCACCAGCCGGTCGTTTGCCTGAATAAAGTCCAGGGTCAGTGTCTCAACCGGTTGAAACTGAGCCGCAGAATAGTCTCCTGAGGCCTTGGCTGACAACAGTCGGTCGGCCAGGACTGATGTACAGGTCAAGGCAATATAGAGCCCCTTTGAAAACAGCGGATCAACAAACCCTGCCGCATGACCTAACAAACAATAGCGATCGCCCACCACCTGCTTGGCGCTGTATTGAATTCGTCCCGTCCGGGTCCAGCCTCGCACAGCCTTGGCCTGACGAAACTGCACGGCGATACCAGGAAACCGCTCAATAAACTGGTAAAACTCTTCCTCTGGGCTTAAGTCTGACTGCAGGGGATGCACTCTGGGGTCTAACATCAGCCCCACGCTGCAAAGCGGGTTGGTCGACCGGGCATGGTTATCAAACGGAATCACCCATAGCCAGCCGCCTTTAAAGACGTGGTGCAAAGTCCCCTCAGACAGCTGAAAGGGCAGGTTATAGGCAGATTGGGGCGCACTCACCTGGTGATAGCAGGGCACCTCTAACAGGTGGGTAAAGATGGCCCGAGAGTGGGTTTGCAAATCGTGGTGTCGCAGGTCAAATTTCTCAGCCAGGAGAGAGCGAAAGCCACCTGCATCGACAACGTAGTCTGCCTCAAACGGTTCACCTTTGTCGGTTGTGAGCTGCACACCCCCAGCCTCGATCTCGACCGACTGAATGCGGGTCTGTTGTAAAACCGTAGCCCCATAGCGAACGGCCACTGTCATCAAAAAGTAGTCGGTATCTTGCCGGTAGAGGTGCAGCTCGTGGCCATGGGGTGTCTTGGGAATCACCGCCTGCAGCGTACGATTTTTATCAAAAGGGGCTCCCTCAGTGTGGTGCAAATAGCTGAAGTGGCGTTTGACGCCGTGGGAGGTGCCGATATGGCCGAAGTAGTTCTCTGAGCTGAAATAGGCAAGTTCTGGAACATCATAGAGTTCGGCCATCGATCGCATCATCTCAGAGGTTTCCAAAATCATCGATTCTCCGATGGCAAATTTGGGATGATTACCTGCCTCAAAGAGAACCACCTTGAGACCCTGACGAGCCAGGATTGCCCCTAGGGCTGAGCCTGCAATCCCTGAGCCAATAATGGCCACTTCAAATCGACTATTGTGCGGCTTCATAGTGAGTATCTGAAGAAAACAACACTCTAAAAAATCAAGGGCTGTGAAAGGTCAGGCGTGAGAGACTACTGCGTCAAATTTTAGGTCTTACAGAGACGCGACGGGAATAGACAAAAATGCAACAGCGGGTTTCTAAAATGCGCCCTCCCTTCCTCAAAGCCCAAATAAACCGGCTGCCGGGTAGGATTTAGCAAAGGGTCTTGATGGCGATAGAATGTAGTTTGGCTACTCTGTTTTGACAGTTTTCTATGACTCACGTACTGTCCCCATCGTCCGAGCCTTCCGCCGACTGCCCGGCTGAGTATCCGATTGACTATATGGTGACAGAGCTAGATGCGTTGGGCTACGTGAACCAGTGTTGGTGGGTCTCCATCGTTTTAATCATGAGCTATGTCTGGGCCGTTCAGGGGGCAATGCCCATCGCAGGCTTGATACTGGTGGTGATTCTCACCTTGCCCCGCTGGATCATCAGCGTCCATGAACTGCTGCATATTTACGCCCCCGAACAGCTCAATCGCATTATTTGCTTACTGGGGTCGAGCCCAGTGCCACTGTCGCCGCTAACCCTTGGCTATGGCGAGATCAGAGCCATACATCTGGCCCATCATCGTGCCCCAACCACCGATGCCGACCCGGATGCGTACCATATCCGAGGGTCGAGCGGGTGGGTGTTTTTGAATGCAATGACAACGCATGAGCAAGACACGATGCGCTGGATTAGTACCCACGGGCTCAGTCTCTCTTTAGCCATCGAGCTAGTGATCAAATTCGGGATACTGGGCACTCTTGCGTGGTTTGGCGGCGCAACTTTTTGGTGGTTTTGGTTGACGCTGCGCTTGGTATACGGGGTCTCTGATTTTATCTTTTTTCGCTGCGTACATTGCCAAAAAGGCAGCTACGGCAACTTTGCCTTATCGCTGCCCCCTGCCCTGCTCCGCATTGGGGAATGGATATATGGCAAAACGGTGGTGCATGCCACACTCAATCATGATTTACACCACCAGTATCCTGGCCTGGCGGCTCGTAACTTGACCCTGGCGAGGGAGAGGGGGAAAGGGGAAGGGCGAAGGGGGAAAGGCGAAAGGCGAAAGGCGAGGGGGGTTCCAAACTAACAACCAAATAACTAGCAACCCATCACTAACAACTATTGACCCATTACCTATTCACCCATCACCTATTCACCTACCTCACTCCGGCGCTGCATCAGAGTATCTCCACATATAAAGCGCGAGATAGGATCGATGCGGGGCAAAACGGGCGGCGGTGCGGGTGGTTTTGCGTCTTGCGCTGGTGAGTCGTTCTAGATTTTTGCGGGCGGTGACGTCGCCGTCGGGCCAGATGTCGGGGTCGCCAAAATAAAAAATGCTCATCATGTCGGCGGTCCACTGGCCGACGCCCCAGATGGCGGTCAGGCGTTTGGCGCGATCGCACCCCGCCAACGCCCCCAGCTCCTCAGCATCAAGCTGCCCCGCTAGCGCAGCCTCAGCCACAGCGCGTAGGGCCTTAGCTTTGGCCGCCGATAAGCCGCAGGCGCGTAGGGCTGCTGGGTCAGCGTCTGCAAAATACTCGACCATGGGCCGGTCGGCGACGCTATCAACCACCCGACCCCAGATGCTCGCGGCGGCTTTTATTGAGAGCTGCTGCCCTGCGATCGCACGACACAGCCGCTCTGGAAACGGGGAATCTTGATGAGGAGTCAGCTCAAGGGGGCCGAGGTTTGCGATCGCATCCGCCAGCACCGGGCTTAGCTCCCCTGCAATTTCCACAAACCGTGTATGGACTGCTTTCGACATAGCTATACCTCCCGCTTCACTAAGACCCTTGCAAGTAAACAAACCACCCCCTTCCCCCTTTCCCCTTTCCCCTTTCCCCTTTCGCCCTTCCCCTTTCCCCCTTCGCCCTTCGCCAGCCGGGAAGCTTACATTCAGGCGCTCCCCCAACGGCTCTCCTATTCTCAACAGGGCTGCATCCGTTCGATATGGGCAGCCGTACTAATAATAGACAAATGCCATTCAGCGGTGTCCTCGCATGCCTGGTCACTCCAGTTTCATGACTCACCCCATCACCGATGCAGCCCTGGTTCAACGACTGTGGCGGGGTGATCTGGATGCCCTGGGCACACTTTACGATCGCTATGCCAATCTGGTCTACACAATCGCCCTGCGCAGCCTGGGTGACGTTGCCAGTGCCGAAGACCTGACCCAGGATGTCTTTTTGACCCTGATGCATCGCCGCACCTACGACCCCGATCGCGGTTCCCTCAGCAGCTATCTCAGTTTGCTAACCCGGTCACGGGCGATTGACTGGCTCAGAGCCCAATCGACTCAACGCAAATATCTCAGCCAATGGCAGCAACAGCCCTCTTTGTCGGAACCCAGCCCCATGGAACACGCCAGTCAACAAGAACGCAATAGCTTAGTGCGAGAAGCCCTCACCCAGCTCACCCACCAGCAAAGGCAGGTCTTAGAGATGAGCTACTATCAGGGGCAGTCGCAAACAGAAATTGCTAATCAGCTAGAGGTTCCCTTGGGAACCGTTAAAAGCTGGGCCAGACGTGGCTTGTTGAAGCTGCGATCGCACCTGCAAGAGCACCTTAGCGAGGGGCAACCATGAGCGATTTCCCACTTCCCCATGACTGGCAAAGTGACTGGCAAAGTGACTGGCAAACGCTGGCAGCAGGGTATGTCTTAGGCGATCTGAGTTCTGAAGAAATGGCTCAGTTTCAACAGTTACTGGTCGCCCACCCTCAACTCACCCAAATCGTTGCCGACCTGCAAGAAACCCTGTCAATGCTGCCCTACGGGCTACCCCAGCAGCCCCCTGACAAGCAGGTCAGAACGCGCCTGATGAGCGCAGCCAAAACCCAGCTGAGCCCATCTCTGCCCCTGCGCCAGCCGACAGGGCCAGCGTCTCGGCTTCGCTGGGTGGCTCGCCTGGCTGCTTCTGTTGCAGTCATTTTAGGCGGCTGTAGCCTTTGGCTGACCTATCGGGTCGCTACGCTACAGGCTCGGCTTGCCTCGGCTGAGCGCTTTGCAGAAATCGCGATCGCTGATGAGGCTGTACCTGGCCCTGCGCTGACGATTAGTCCGGCTGAGCCGCTGCTGGCTCAGGAGTGGGCCGGGCTTTCTCAGCTGGTGCAAGATCATTTAGGCTCATTGGTGCGATCTCAAGGCCCGGTCGATATCGCCACTGCTGACCCGGATGCGCTCCTGGCTCAGCTAGCGCGCGCTGAGCCGATTCCCACCCTGACCTCACCCCAGGCAAAACTGCTGGGGGGCAGCCCCTGCCAGTTTGGTAAAGCCCAAGGGTTGCGATTAACCTACCAGCTGCCCAGTGAACAAACTGTGTCTGTCTACCAAATTGACCTAAACGGCAATCAGTTTCCCCAGTTTTCAGAAACCCATGTCACCCTGAGAGACCGTGATACTAACCTGATTTTTTGGCGCGAGCAGGACTATCTCTATGCCCTGGCTGCTGATTTACCTTTGACCGATTTGCAAACGTTAGCCCAAACTCTGTAGCCAATGTTTTTAACGAAACTGTTGACACCCCAGTTATTTACGAGCAAGCCGTTTACCCCCAAACAGCTGCGTTTTCTCGCTGCGGCTGTAACCGCTGCAACGCTGACTACCGTGGCCGCCTGCTCCAAGCCGACTGTGTCCCCCGGTGAAGTTCCCCCGGCGATTGAAACAACCTCAAGCCCGGCAGAAGTGGCCCTGGCTGAGCACCTTACCAGCATCGGTGCCAAGAAGTATGGAGCCTGGTGGTGCCCTCACTGTCACGCCCAGCAGGCGCTGTTTGGGGCAGAGGCTTTTGAGAAAGTCACCTACGTTGAATGTGACGCCGAAGGCCAAAACGCTCAACCCAGCACCTGTCAAGTGAAAGGCGTTCAGAGCTTCCCCACCTGGGAAATCAATGGAGAACTGTATCCGGGTGTGCAGTCTCTGGAAACCCTGGCAACCATTTCAGAATATTCGGGACCGACTACTTTTCAAAATCAGTTAGAGCAGTAGGGGTTGGGGGGTTAGATGGGGGATTGGGATTACCCCGTCTCGATTGAGAACATAGGTGGCCGGATCGCGAAACACGTAGCTGTTGTCTCCGTATAGTTGTTTATATGGCTTTGGCTGCTAGACTGCGTTGGCCAGCTGGCCCCGGGTCACGAAGGCGTCATTGCCTGCTAGCAAGGCATTGAGCATCCCTTTGAACTTAGGTTTCATCATCGGCACCATGAGTTTGCCGACAACGCCCAGCTTGGGTTCAAACTCCATGGTCATGGTCACTTCTGTCTAGCCCACCACTTCTTCGCGAATCCAAATTTTTGCCATCGCTGATGTCGCAATGGCGCTTAGCCCCTTTGCCAGTAGGTTGAGAGCTCTCCATCAGACGTGAGTGGCTCAGATTGGGGTTAAATTTGTAAATCGCCCCAAAATCATCCCAGCTTGCCCACACTTTTTCTACAGAGGCATTGATAGTCCGATTGACAGTGACATTCGCTATCGTGTTTCTCCTTCCAAATATCTTTGGTAACCTTATTTCGATAATATGGAACTATTCTCGTAATGAGAAGCCAGAAACAAGCACCTGACCGGTGCAGAAATACGCCACTAGTGGAAATGATGCTGCTGGAAATGATGCTGCGGAGAGTGATGCTGCGTGAACTGGGATGACCTAAAAATCTTTCTAGCCGTTGCCCGAGAGGGCTCGGCGCGGGCCGCCGCCCATAAATTGGGAATTCATCATTCCACCATCGCGCGTCGGATCGAGTCATTTGAATCTGACCAAAAGACCCATCTATTTGATCGCCTACCCACCGGGTATACCCTCACAACCGCTGGGCACGAGCTGCTTCAGGCCGTCACCCGTATCGAAGATGAGATTAATGGCATTGAACGACACATTCTCGGGCAAGATGCCCAGCTGCGAGGCGTGATTCGGGTAACCATGCCAGAGCATCTGCTGGGTAACTTGATGATGCCAGATCTGGTGCGTTTCATGCAGACCTATCCTGACGTGACGCTAGAGATATTGGTCTCTTACAGCCTATTGAGCCTGACCAAACGAGAAGCCGATGTGGCCATTCGAGTCACAGACAACCCGCCCGAACACTTAGTGGGTCGCAAAGTGATTTGTTATCACTGCGCTAATTACGCCTCAGCTGCCTATCTAGAGACCCACAATTTGCCCACAGACACCCGCGGGGTCCACTGGATCGGCTGGGATGCCCCCACCCCGTATCCTGAATGGGTGCGAAAAAGCGAGTTTCCCACCGTACCCGTGCGGGGGCGGCTGAACAACGTGCTCGCACAGCTAGCCGCAGCTAAGGTGGGCTTTGGCATTGCCCGGCTGCCCTGTTTTATGGGGGATGCAGACCCTGACCTCAAGCGAGTGCCCCCAGCTAAATGCGCGCCCTGCCACGATGTGTGGATTTTAACCCACAAAGATCTGGTCTCTACGGTGCGCATTCAAACCTTTATGGACTTTATGGAAGTTTTTGACCACAAAAAACGACATTGCGATCACGAAGAGAAGCGGGCCGATAAAAAACAGGGTCTGCCAGATCATGATCGGCAGACGGAATGTCAAAGCGTATAGGGAAAGGCGGCGCGTCATACGCGCCGCCCAAT